>CAMYZO010000052.1 GCA_947303855.1 uncultured Prevotellaceae bacterium | reverse complement strand
TGAGTCGGGGATTTCAAATCCCCTCCAACTGAGATTTCAAATCCCCTCCAACTGAAAGAGTTAAGGAGTTGTAACGGGTAACTCCCCCGCCGGACGGACGGCGCGGATGGAGCTGAAGTTGTTGATGGGCTTCGACTTCATGGCCGGCTTACCCTCGTCACCACCAGTATCGTTGGTACCTATGTGAACCCAGCTGGGAGCGAGCCACAGGGCCGGGGCCTTGACCACGCCCGAGGTCTTGGCGTCATCGCCCGTCCAGTAGATGCCGTAGGGGTTGTCGAAGAAGTCGCCATTGACACTCATATCGCTATAGTCAGGCTTGTTACCGTGGTACTCGCCGGTACAGGGTATATAGACCGTCTGGTTATAGCGATTAAAATTCTTTGCATCATAATAGTCCACGAAGAAGTAGCCACCCTTGCCCGACTCTGCACTCTTCGTGCCTAACGAGTCGGGATAGATGTTCAGCTCTTCACCGTCGAGGGCAAAGCCCTGGCTGGTCTGATCACGGTCGAAAACTCTGAAGATTTCGTACGATGGCATATAGAAGCCCGGCGGACAGGGGTCGTAGACGGTCTTCGTGACACTGGTGGTGCCCCACAGCTGGTGCGTGGTGTTCTCCACATCGAACCATGTGTCGGGGTTGGAGGCCATACGCTGCACACGGTAGGGATGGGCAATGGCCTCACTCACCGTCCCGGCAAGGGTAGTGGCCATGGTAGGAGCCAGCTGGAACTGGCTGGTGATATCCGTACCGTCACCATCGTAGATAGGGCGCTTGGAGGTCATGTCCATCTTAAAGATGCCGGGGAAGGCCGTGGGACGTCCCCACTGGTAGTAGGTGCTGGTGCCGGTAATGAGGTCCTGACGGGCATGTTGCTCTATCAGTACGACACACTCCTTCTTATCACCGGTCTCAGGCACAGCCTGCTGCAGCTTCACCCACGCACGACGGCGGTCGTAGCGTCCAAAATCGTTTTCATCGGGCACCCACCCTAAGTTCACAGGCAGAATCTTGTCTGCTTTGTTGTTGAGCGACACGATATGGTCGCTCGGCGTGTTCTTGGTGGCCGTATTATTCAGGTAGACCTGGTCAACATAGCCCTGCTCGTTGCCCAGCTTGCCGTCGTTGGCGTACACCTCGTCGGTCACCCAGATATGCCAGGACCACAAGGTCTCCCACCCTTCTTCAGCCCCATACTGGAAGACACCATCTTTATAGCCGTCATCATTCTTGTCGGTAACAACTTCCCAGGTATAGGGTTCACTATCCCCAACCCTTTCTTGATACTCTTTCTTCTTCCGCGCCTGCACAGCCAGCACGGCATTGCCCGGCTTGATGCCTGCGTTGACAGTAAAGTTGAAGTTGCCAGTTACCTGACTGACCGTTACCAGCCCACTGACATCCTGCCACAACACCACGCATCGGGTAAAAGGCGTAGCCATATCAAACACATAGGAGGTCTCCGTCCGATGGGTTCCGTCAACATTCACAATAGTATGAGCCTTGCTCTCTATCTGGTCCTTGATGCTCGAATTGGTAATAGGTGCCCCCAGATGGTCGACAAAAGGTGCACCTGTGGTCTTTCCGTTACCATAGACATAAGGGAAGATATAGTTACCACGGCGGTTGACGATATAGCAGTTAGCCGTCTCCTGACTGGTATATTTTTTTGCATTGGGCGAATACCATGACAGGTCGAAGGCCGGAGATGACATAAGTGTCTGGGCATCTCTATTGTCAGCGAGCACATTAGAGTGCGTGGTACTGAGGGCATAGGCCTGCTTGGCCACGATATAGTTCACGTTGACGGCACCGCCGATATAGTTACCGCTGGTGGCCTTCACCGCCGATATATCGGTGAGCCACTTGAGCTGTTCGCTAAAGGCATTGTCGTCCTTGGTTGGATAGAAATGCTCATTGTCGATGGAATAGCCTACAATATTCCACTCCGCCTCATGATGCGACACCACACCGGCATCATCCTTTGTGACGATGGCGCTATAGTCCTGATAGTTGTGATAGCTCTGTACGCTAAAGGAGCCGGCCTGCGTAGCGTTACTGTGCTCCAAGGGTGCGGGGTTGGTAGCAGTGATGGAATAGTCGCTCTCCAGCTCGCCAATGGTAATCTTATAGTTCACGGTATAGCCCTTCTTCCACTCGTCGCCGGCCAGCGAGCAGCTCAGGCGGTGTACCTTGTTGATATTGGCGCCGGCAGTCTCCTTGAGCGTAACGTAGAGCTTGGCACCGGCGGGCACCATCTGCGGAATCATGAAGAAGAGGGAGTCGCCGTCGATAAAGGTGTTCTTATTGTCAGAGGCCACATTGGGACAGAGGGTGTAGGAGCTGGTGCCGCCCTGGGCCGACCATGTGCCGGCGGTGCCGGTAGCGCCGTCGGTGGTGGCAGGGTCGAAGGTGCCCCGACTATAGGCGCCCTGCAGTTCAATCTTCGTGATGCTGAGGTCCTTGGGCAATACGCCGCGTGAGAAGCGTATACCGGTGAGGATATGCTGGAACTGCAGGGTCACCTGCTTGTTGTCCAGACCGATGTTCTCGCCCTTGGGGTCGCCCTCGGTAATGCCCGTGGGTCCGCTCTGGATATAGATATTGCGGGGCGACGACATACCGTAGAGCAGGTCTACCATCTCTGGGGCCGTCTCAGGCAGGGTGTAGGTGAAGGTGGGCTGTTTGGTGAAGTTGGCCGTCTCGTCGGCCACCGTCAGGTCGAGTGTCTCCATCGACGGGGCCAGGGCGTAGAAGGTCATCTGCGTGGGCTGTGTGAGTCCGATGGTATAGGGCCACACCACGTTGGAGCGCCAGTTGCGCACCTTCTTCAGCAGGATCTGGCGGAACAGCACGTTGCCGGTGTTGGTATAGCCCCAGATGGTGAGCGAGTCGTGGAAGACGTCGCCCGACGTGCTCGTGGCAATAATGTCTGACACGGCGGCACGTGTGGACGCATCGCCGTCAGGGGCCGGGGCCACATGGACGGCATGGGGCTGCAGGTCGAGGCGGGGCATGACCTGGCGCACCACCTTCAGTCCTTCAGGACCGCCCTCTACGGGATGGGCCACGAAGCCGTCACCACGGTGCAGGGTGGCCCGTGCGCTGTCGGTCATGCCGCGGGTCTGGCCGAGGCTCACCAGCTGGTCGGCCATCTCGGTGGTGACCACCGCAAACTGTATCTCGTCACTGTTACTGCCGGGGCGGCCACTCTCCTGCTCATACAGCTCGTCAGTACAAGCAGCCACTATTCCCAGCGCCACCATTATCAAGGGTATGACGTAATATCTCATCTCTAAACTAACAACTACAAACTATTAATTGTGAATTGTGAATTATGAATTATGAATTGTGAATTAAAGCTCACTCTTCATCTATTCGTCGCGGCAGCGTCTCATCGGTGTAGCCGCTCACCACATAGGGGTTAAAACGCAGGGGGAAGTCCCAGTCGACCACGCTGAGCACCTCGAACGTGAGATGTTCCACGCCGATACGCAGCAGCAGCTTATAGCGCTTGCCCGGCTCGAAGGTGATGGTGACGGGGTTGGCCACCAGCGTGTTGACAATACGGCTGTAGAGGTTGCCCTCACTGTCTTTCAGGGCATCGTTCAGCAGCAGCGAGTTGTCCTGTGTCACCATTGAGTAGGTCACCTCAGGGGTGAGCGTCAGCGTCTGTGGTATCATGGTCAGCACCGAGTCGGCATGCAGCAAGCGCCGCTCGTTCTCGTCAACGCCATAGCCGCGCATGGGCCAGCGGTCGAGCTCAAGGATAATCATGCTGTTGTTCAACGTGCCGCGCAGCGAGTCTTCTATCAGCGACTCGCGGATGGTGAGCACCTTGGCCGCTTCTTCATCGCCGGGCTTGCCGCTAAGGCTCGTCCACGTGCCGTCGACCAGACTGAGACGGCCGCGGCCGCCAGTGCCGACGATGCCGTCGGCGGCTGTCAGCTTGACGCGGCTGACAAAGAGCTTGGTGCTGTCAATCTTCGTCTTGGCCACGGGGTCGAAGATGGTCTTGCCACTATACACCTGCTCGTCGTAGATGCGCTGCACGAAGATATCGATGCTGCTTAGGGCATGTTTGAACAGCAGGGGCACGCGCTGGTAGGTCCAGGCCCCCTGGTTCTTATCCACCTCAATCAGTCCTTGCCGGTTGCGGCGGGCGTCGATACAGTTGGCCCAGAGCAGGTCTATCTGTCCGGCTCCGCCGTCGCCAATGACATACCACACATGAGGCGACTTGTCGTCCGTGCGGGCATAGCTGATGACACCCTTGTCATCGGGCAGGAGTGTGGCAGTGCGGGGGACGTCGGTAACACGACTGGCCACATGGGGAGCGTAGGCGAAGAAGCTCACGCGCTGGGTGTTGGCCCCATCGGAGTTGCCGTCGTTGGTCAGCGGGTCGATGGTGCCGTCAGTGCCGTTGGGCCAGTATTTCAGGGGCGAGTACACCCAGTCGCGCACAATGACGTCGTTGCCGCTGCCGTCGGTGTAGGAATACTGTGCGCCCCACGTCACCTGCTGGTTCATCATAAAGTTGGGCGTGGGATAGTCGGCTTCAGCAACACCATGAGCCCCCACTGCCGTCGTCCAGTCTTTGCTGCCCGTATGATAGGCAAACACACCGAAGCCCTCGGTGGTGGCCTTCAGGGCATCGAGGTCGTCGATGGTACCACCGGCACGGGTAAAAAGGTCAAGCTCGGTAGTGAAGGCCACCTCGCGGCCCGTCCCACCGGGGTTGCGCTCCTGTGTCAGCTCTGCCTCGTCGGCACTGCTACAGGCGGCGAAAGCTATCGCGCACGCGAACATTATATATTTATATAGTGTCTTCATATTCTCTTTTTTCACTTAACCACAATCTTCCTTCCCCCACGGATATAGACTCCGGGGCGCAGGTGGTCGGCATCGACCACACGGCCGCGCAGGTCGTAAACGCGGTCGTCAGCCACGGTCTGACGCTCCTGCTCATACATATCGCTGATGCCCAGGATGCCGACATACTGGCGCGACAGGCTGCCGGGCTTACCCCACAGGGCTTTCGGCAGGGCACTGGTCTGCAGCAACAGGTAGGCCTTGTTGGCATCGAGCGCATTCAGCGCTGCTTTCGTCTCGCCGCCAAAAGTGCCGCTGAAATGGTAGAGGCGGTAGAACACCGGCGCCTCGCGGGTCTCGAAGGCTGTGGGAGCAGTGAGCTGCGTCGATGCAGTGTCGGTGCCCTCCTGCGTGGTCTTCTGTCGCCACGTCATGAAGCGCTTGGCCAGGATGAAGCGGGTGTATTCAGTACCTTCCACCGTCTCTGTCTCACCCATGTCGGTGATGCCATCAACGCTGGCCATCATGCGGTTGCCCCGTGAGCCGAGGAACTCGGTAGCCTCAGTGGGCAGCACACTGGTGGTCATGGCGGGAGCGAAGAGGGGCACGCCGCCGCTGTTGGCCTTTGTCAGGTTGGTCTTGTCGTTCTGACGCAGCACAAGTCCCGTCTCGGCGGGCACGCCCACGTTGGCATTGCGCTCCACATCGTCATCGACAGCAGGGTCGGAGGGGTCGCTGTTCACGGCATCTAACTGCACGCTGACGAGGGTGGTGCTGCTCGACTTCACCGACACGGTGTAGGCGTTGACGTCGTTCTGGGTGAAGAGTCCCGTCAGCGAGTGGTCGATGGCACAGTCGCGGCTCTCGGTGGCCCAGCCCTCGCTGCCCACCTCAGTGATAGGCTTCAGGATATGGGTCACGCCGATGCGCTCAATCTTGGTACCATCGGCAAAGGTCAGCTGACAGTTGCCGTTGTTGCTCACCTTATACTTATAGACACCTGAGGCAGCATCCAGTCCATCGGCAGCCGTGGCTGCCGTGGCATTGGTGATGCCGGTGGGAGCGGCGCTGCTCTTGACGTAGATCCAGTCCTGGGGCGAAGCCTTCAGGTCGGGCACGGTGATGGTGACCTGGCCCATGGCGGTCAGCTTACGGGGATGGCTGATAAGCTCTGTTGAGGTGGTGGTGACATCCACGTCGGTCACCCAGGCGGAGTACAGACGGTCGGCGCGGTAGATATAGATTTCCGACAGGCCGGCCAGACCGTCGCCGGGCTGGATGGTATAGGTCAGCTTTTGCAGCTTGTTCTCCGGCAGGTCGGCGCTCAGGTAGAGGGTGGCGCCGAGGCTGCCGGCATCGGTACTGCCATAGAGGCTCACACCGTAGTTCTTACCGGTGATGTCGCCAACGGATTTCACCTTACGCCAGAAAGCCATGATGGTGATGACGTCGCCATTGCGGAAGTGACGCTGCGGCCTGATGACCATGTACTTCGTGGCACCGCCGTCCATCTGGTAGCCCCATGTGGCTGTATGGGTAGTAGCTTCGCCGGCATCCTCCACGGCAAGGACAGGGGGTTTCAAGCTGTTACAATAATCGCCGTTATCCTTCTTGTTACGACAGGGGAAGACGGTTGTCCCGTCTGTACAATAACGGCTGTCACGGTCGGTGACATACGACCTGTCGGTGCTTGGCTCTGCCAGACAATCAGGGCACTTATACAGCTGCTGACGCTTGGCGGGCTGGCCGAAGCGGCAATAACCGTTGCCGTATGTCAGTGCTACGCTGGAGGCTTCGTCCACAAAGGTGTTTTTGTAGACATAACGGCGGTACGTCACGCTTGAAATAGTTAATGAGAAGATAGAGTCCTGGTCTGTCTGACCCTTCACGTTACTCTTCACCTTGGCCCTTGTAACATACGCAGGATCTGCTGTGGGGAAGGGCGTCTCGGCAGTATAGTCCAGCAGATGGGTATCGCTGGCCGATGTCGGCACCTCATCCTCCTCACCCTCCTGGTGGATGGTGCGCAGGGCCACGGAGCCGGTGATGCCCAGGCCGTTGAGCTCGTCGCAGCCCTCGTCGGCAGCGGTCAGCTGTTCGCGGCTGCCCTTGGCGCCGAGGTGGCGGTTCTCTGAGACGAAGGTGCCGCCGGGCACGTAGAAGGAGCCAGCCGTGGTATTGGTGTTCAGCTCAAACATATCGTAGCCCACGGCGTTCCACGTCACACCGTCGCCCACGATGCCGTTGTAGGCACTGTTCGACTTCAGCTGTGACTCGCCGCCGCTGATGTTGGTGAAGTTCCAGGTGTAGGGATAGTCCTGGTGGGGGATGATGCCCACGGTGAGCGTATAGTCGGGGGTGTAGCCAATGAGGTACCTGCCCTCAGCCGTGTAGTTCTCCATACGGACGCAGACCTTGCCGTGACCCTTGTTGACGGTAATCTTACCGTCGACATAGCCGGCACCGCCGGCAGAGTACCACTGCTCGTTCTCGATGGCGGCATCGAGCTGACCGGTGATGCCCGTCGCCGACTTGCCACGGGCCACATAGCGGGCCGGGCCTACCGACGTTGACCACAGCGGGTGGCAGAAGCTGAGTCCGTAGACACGCTGCTGCTCGTTCTCCTTGAGCAGCAGCTCAGGAGCATCGGGATAGCCCGTAGTGTTGAGCTTCACGGGCAGCATGGTGTAGTCGTAGCCGTTCTCAGGGTCGTAGCCGGTGTCGTAGCCGTTGTCAGCCTCATGACGCCCACCGGGCGAATAAATCTCTATGCTCAGCACGTCGAGATAGCCCTCATCGGCCAGGGTGAAGCTGACGTCGCCGTCGGCCTGAGTGATGAAGGTGTAGTAGCCGGGGATGATGCGCTTACCTTCGCCGTCGGTGGCCAGCTGGCCGTTCTTTTGGTAGTCAATCTGCGAGCGGGTAATGGTGAACGACTCTGTGACGGGCGTTCCTGCCAGGTCGGTAACGTTGGTGGCCTTGATGATGGCACCGTTGTTAGGGATGACGCGGCTCAGGTTCAGGCTCACCAGGTCGCCCTGCTTCAGTTTCGGTATGGTGATGGTGGCACGGCTGTGGATGCCGATGTGGATATAGCCCGCCGTGGCGTTGTTGTCGACATAGAACGAGTTGGCGGCGGTCTCTATCATCAGACCGGCGGTCTCCTCGATAATGAAAGCATTGTCGCACTTCACCGGCCTGCTGTAGGCCCAGCGCGGCTCCTTGTCGCCGTTGCGGTAGATTTTGTTCCACGTGGTGGTGGTGGTCCAGCCTTTGGTGCCGGTAATGGTGTAGTCGCTGATGGTCTGCGGGTTCAGATGGGTGCCGGTGTAGTCGGCAATTTTGTCGCTGTGACCTTGACCTTTCTGTGACTGCAGACCGTCCTTATAACGGTAGAATTCCCACTTTTTTTTGGTCGAGGCGGGATAGGCCAAGGTCAACACGAATGTCGCCTTTTGACTGCTGGCATCGGTAGCCGTCACGCGCAGGGCTCCGTAACCGCTGAGGCCAGAGAGCGTGACAGTGGTGGCCTCACTGCCAGCGGCTATTGTTGCAGGAGTAGTACAATTAGCTGTCCCTGCCTTGTCGACCGTAAAGGTGATGGGCTTTGTAAAAGCGGTTGGCAGCGTATTGGTATAAGTGGTTGTCTCTGCCACGCTCACCACCGGGGCGATGTCGCCGAATATCTTACCCTGGTCTACCACGGTAAGCAAGCAAGTGGCCTCTATGCGACCCGTCTTGGCCGTCAGCACTATCTGGTCCTCATTGTCATTACCCTTGCCATAGACGGTCAGGTTGTAGGTGGTCAGGCGGGGATTGGCATTGGTGTACTGGCTCAGGCGGGCACGGGCGCCGTTGTTCAGTGTGATGCTGTAGTCCACGGCGGTGGCCACCTTGTTGTAGCCCTTAGGCAGTGTGCTGTAGACGGCCTCACCCGTGGAGCTGATATCCAAAACAGCTGTGGCCGGATCGAAACTAAAGTCGATGGCATGGAGCGTATAGTCGCCCACTAAAGGCTCTAAGCTGGTCTTGGACGGGTTGTTGTTGACGGCATGGACCGTGATCCAGCCCTCATTCCAGCTACTGCTTTCCTTGAATTGCAGGGTCACTTCGCCGGTAGAGGGGTCAATGGTGGCTAATTTATCAAAATCTGCAGTCAGTTCTTCCTCGGTACCGTCAGCCAGAATCTTGACAGCCTTCGTGATGGTATAATTCATATACGAGAGGGCAGCGTCGGGCAGGTTGGTGGGAGCATTGGGGACGCGACTGGCGGTGTTGGGCACAGTGACAATCTCGTCTTTGAAGTGTATCTTCGGCACACGCAGGGTGATGCTCTTCAAGTACATACCCACCTTGTCGGTAGACTTCAACTCTACCACGCCATCCTCAGCAGCTAAGAAGTAGTTGTGGACGGGGGCGGCATCGCCAGCCACGGCAATGTAGAGTGTGGAGGTGGGGTCGCCATAGATGTCGGTGACGTTGCTGATGGTATGGGAGATGTCGGCTGACGAGTTAGCGGCATAGATATCAATCTCCATGCCTTTCTTCACCGGGAACTTGATGCTCGACTTCACCTGCGACAGGTTGGCACGCAGGCCACGGGTGATGTACCAGCGGTACTCGTCCTTGAGCAGGATGCCGTGGGTGTGGTAGTCATGTGTACCATCCTTATCATAGACGGCTGTCTCGCCGTAGGTATCGGCTGCACCTGTAAGCACGGGCGAGTAGTCGGCGAAATAGCCGTAGTGAAAGTTATCGCCTGAACGATTCTGGTAAGACCAGCCTCTGCCTAATGTGTTGTCGGCATCGGCGATACTGCCAGTATCGAAATTCCACACCACAGGCGTGCTGCTGCTGAAGGGCAGGATGCGGACATCTGCTTTTGCATCGTAGGTATCGGCATAGCCATCGGCCTGACCATTCTTGCTCAGCTGATGGGTGATGGTGTAATAGTCGTAGTCGGCAATAGTAGCTACATTGGTCAACGTGGCATTACCGGTACTGGTATTGATGCCTGAGGTAAACTCCGTGTTGTCACGCTTCTTTGCCGAATAGCTCTGATTCTCTGTCAGCCCGTATGCTGCCGTCAGGTCCATGGGGTTGTCGGGGTCGCCGACATCCACAACGCGGAAGCCGGCCACAGGGCCGGTGTCGAAGCCCTTGAAATGCACCTGCTCCTTATAGTTCTCTTCCTGTCCGGTGTAGTAGAGCCAGGCCCTGACATGAGGGGTCACCACGAGGACGCGGTAGATGGTGATATTGCGGTCGGCGTAGCTGTTGGTCAGCGTCACGTTGGTTTGTGCGGTATTGGAATAGGAGCTGCGGCGCTCACGGTTAAAGCCGTAGGTCATGGTGGTGGAGGTTGCACCGCCATCAAGATCCAGGCCCGACACCGTGAGGTTGGTTCTGGCGGCCGAGGCCGAGCCCTCGATGTGGATACGCTGACCGGCACCAACGGTGATGCTCTCGTACTTCTCGCCAGGCAGCAGCGTGTTGCTGACGTTGTAGGAGGCCGACGAAGAGGCGAAGTAGGTGGTGGCGTTAAAGGTGGCGGTGATGGTGCTCGCGCCCGAGGCGATGAGCTGGCCGCCGGTGCCGTCGCTGCCGATGGTGGCCACGGTGGGAGCACTCGACGCATAGGTGTTGGTCAAGGCAAAGTTCTTAAACCACACGTCGCCCGCCGTAGGTTCGATAGCATTGTTGAGCTCACGACCGTCGCCGGGAACACGCACCAGATGAGCGTTATGGAAGGTGAAGGCCGGTGCCACCTTGGTCTCGTCGAGACAGGCGTCGGGGGAGGCACTGCTGTAATAGAGCTTGATGGCGCTGACGGTGAAACTTTCATTGGTGGCCGACTTCAGCACCAGCGTCTCATGACTGTCGTCCAGGTCATAGAGCGTGCCACCCTCGACGGCTGTCTTACTGCTGCCGCCGTTGAGGGTGAAGGCGGCGCCGGTGTCCAGACTGTTCACCGTGAGCTGCACCTTCTTGATGTAGACGGGATTGTCTGTTGACTTACGCGGCGTGACGGTAAGCTGACCGGTTGCTCCGCTGAAAATAATCTGGCCGGGATTACTGACCTTGGCACCTTCGTCGCCGGTGAACGTCAGGTCGAAGCCCGGAATGCGGCGGTCGAGACCGTTGTCGGCACTTATGCCGCCACCCGGCACATTATACAGCAGGTCGGCAACGTTGATGGTGCGGATGCGGATGCTGCCGTCGTCAACCACCTCGACCAAGGCTACCAGCGTGACGGTGCCCTGGTGGGTAACGCTGTTCTTGGCCGTGGCCGTGGCGGTGATGACGGCGGTGCCAACAGTCACGCCAGTCAGGTTACCACTGCCATCAACGGTAACCACGCCTGGGGCACTGCTCTTAAAGTTACCCGGCGCATTGTAGGCACTGCTCAGGTCGGTAATACCGGCCTCGTCGGTGATGGTAAAGCCCGTAAGGCTCTCTGTGCCGCCTGTAGCCAGCACGTTCTTGGCGTAGGTCAGCGTACCGATGGCACGGGTGGGCGTGCTGATGCTGATACTGTTGATATAGCTGGTGGTGGGATTCGATACGATGGTGAAACGCCCCGTCTGGGTGGCAGTGAGTTGTAGCGTGCCGCCACCCTTGCCCGTAACGTTCTCATTGGCCGCATCGGCCAAGTCGAGCACGGCCTGCGAGTTGCCTGTCCAGTTGACAGTAATCGTCTGGCCTGCCTGCACATCGTCAATGGCGATGGTCGTGGCACGCATGGCTAAGAAATTCTTTGAGAAACCACTGGGGGCTATATACAGTCGGTCGTTGTTGGCTGCCTTGTTAAAGAGCAGGCCCTTGGTCTCGGGCAATAGTGCCGAACCGTCCTTCGTCAGCTGTACATAGCTCATGGCAGCGGTATTGCGGCAGAAGGGGGAGCCGTTCAGTCCGTTGCCTGTATAAGTATAACCATTTCCATCGTTTGTATCCCATCCGCCACCTGTCAAGTCGCCAACAGTCGTTTTCCATCTCGATGGCTCGTTGAATATCCACGTGTTCTTAGCCAGGTTGATAGAATAGGCCACGGTCTCGCCGTTGGATTCAGCAATAACGGTAATGAGCTTTGGATTGGTGAAGTAATCGCCCTTGAAGGTCACCTTGCCATTGGCATCGACATCAGCAATATCATCTCCCACGACAACGCTATAGGTTATAGGATAGCCACCTGCTGAGAGCGCGGGGTTGGTATAGCTGCCCTCAGCCACGTCGACGGTAATGAGCGGTTCCGGGTTGCGGAACTTCAGCGAAGTGACCGTAGGAGTGTACTGGAAATAGTTCAACAGCGGCGTGTTATTATTATTATACAGATAGTAGGTATTACCCGCCTCCAGGGTGGCCGTCCTGGTATCGCCACTGCCACTCAAAAGATTAACCTTGCTGCTGCTTGTATGCAATACAGCACCACTCTCAAAATTACCATACACCGTAAGCGTGCCGCGCACCGAGGGAACGAACTTATAGTAGGTGCCCATGGTGGGATAGGCCATTTCTGTATTAAAGGGATGTGAGAATCCGTTGACATCGATAATCTTCAGCACTTTCTTTGAGTTCTGTTTAACGACCACAGCCGTCGGACCGCCGTCGGCCGTCATCGTCAAGCCAAACACGCTGCTGACCGTGTTCGACGTGAGCTTGCCTACATCGGTGAAAGTGAACCTGTTGTTAACCGGGTCATACGTACCACCACCCGTGGGCGACGTGACGGTCAGCCTATAGCCGGCTTTCTTGCCGTCGATAGTTACCACCACATCAGTGGTGCCGGTGGTCTTGATGCGGGGGTAGTATTCGCCGCCGCCTGTACCGTATGTACTCAGCACGGTACCGTCGTAGCTATAGGTCAAGGCAGCACTGCCAGGGTTATACAGCGTAGGACAGGTGCTCACCTTGTTGTCGTTGTTGGCATCGGTCAGCGAGACGGTTGCCTCAGCAACATCAAAGCCCCACTTCTGTACCGTCACGTTGTCGACGCACAGGCTACTGTAGTAGCGTTTGGTGGCAAACTCCATGTTGCCCAAGCCGCCGACGGTGGAACCTGCTGCTATCACCGACTCTGTCCACACGGTGCTACCGTCTGCGCTGTTGTCGGTGCCGCGGTCTATGACGGTCAGATAGGTTTTGTCGTAGGTCTGATGTACCTTAAAGCGATACCAGTTGGCAATGTCCATATCCACGTAAGACGAGCTGCCGTTGACATACCACTTCGTGGCGTCGTCGCCCGACGTGGCAGCTTGGGTCAGCTGAAGGATGTAGCCAGAGTTGTTGATGTCGTTCACACGAAACGTTGACAGCTGATTGGAGCCGCCCTTTATCTTAATGTCAAAGGAAAGAATATAGCTGGTGCCTGCAAGCATCCGGGTGCTGGTATTGGTAATGGTGGTTCCGTTGTCACCATTTTCTACTGCTGTCACCTTAACGTATCCGCTCGTATTAGTCACTGTATATCGACCAGTAAGGGCAGAAGACCATGAGCCGACATTTGAATCATAAGTTTCCTGTAAGGCATACGTCGCCCCGGTTTCAATCTGTCCCCATGCCCCGCCGGCTCCCGCCGTCAGCAGAAGAAGCAGAAGAAGCAGGTGGCGTGCAAAGGCTCGCCGCAGTCCATTTGTATGTCTTATATCGTTCGTCTTCATTGTCATCGTTTCAACATTTTTTCCTTTGTTTCCTGCGCCACACCTCCTTTCGTGCGCGCTTTGCGCGCAAAGATACAAAAAAAAGTGGAAACGCGTTCCACTTTAACAGTATTTATTATAAAACGTTCAAAAAGCCCTCAGCCTGAGCGTTTATTCCCCATTTAGTTCCAAGAGAAGCTCGTCAACCAAAAACGCATCGCTCATATTATGCAGATGGTTGGCCCTGTTACACAGATTCTTATAGGTTTGGGAACCATAGAATAGTTCCAATGCCTTAGGATGACTGACATGCAGCCGCTCTGCCAGCAGCCCTATCACGCGTGCATATTTCATTTGCACCAACGTTTCGTTAACCATATTACTCTGCTCCATATCCATCCAGACGTTGTGATCCAACAAAAGTCAAATAAAGTCAAGCCAAGCGTCATCATACTTTTCGAACTTGACATATCTGTACACCGTGATAGACTTTCATCATTATATTTTTCTATTTAACAAATGCAGGATTCCTCTCTGCAATATAGCTGAGCACCTCGTCAACTATATATTCTTTGCTTTGAGTATGGAGCGTAGGGAAACTCGGATACAAGAATCCCTCTATGCCGTTGGTCTTTGCCAGTTCGCGGAACACGTCATACCCCTCTTTCTTTAGTCGCGTTGCAGTATTCTCTATACAGAACACAACAAACTCCGTCGTTTTTTGCTCCTTACTCATAATTATATTCTTTGGTTCGGTATGTCCTATGCGATGCTGCCTGTATCTCCTTTTTTGATAGATTTCAGTAAGATTTCTGTAGATTTTCGTCCTTATATCAGCACCTGCTGGAGGGCATTTGTTTACATGCCCCACACCATGACGGCATGGTCACGGTGCTGGCAGGTGCGGTGCCAGAGGCGCTCGTCCCACGTCTTCTCCTGCGTGCGGTCGAAGATGATGAGGTGGCCCTCATCGACGCTGCCCACTAAATCCATGTACCCCACGGTCTGCTCCAGTCCGTCGGCGATAACCTTGTCGAGACTGCCGCGGCGTATCTTCAGTTCAAGGACGATGCGCTGAACAGGCCCGCCATAACCGTCGGTCAGCGGCTTGCGGATAAGCAGATCGGTGCGCTTGCGGCCCAGCCCGTACTCACGGTCAATGTAGCCGCCACCATTGACAATGCGCTGCAGGAAGCACTGTAGCAACAGCTGCGGTCCGGCCTCGGCATAGTCGAAGCGGCCTATCCAGGAGTCGGCATTCTGACGGAAGAACTGCTGGAAGTCGAGCAGCAGCTTCTCCATGTTGATGCTGCCGTCAGCGTTCTGGTACCACTGCGGCTGCTGGGTGAGCATCTCCTGTGTGCTCCAGGTCAGCTCGCGGGGGATAATCTCGCGGTAGATGCTGTTGGCAATGCGGATAGGCTTTCCACGTTCACGCTTGATGAGCCCCATGTCAACAACATACTGTATGTCGTCGCTGGGTATCTGTGCTTCGTCAACCTCATCGTCATTGGCCAGTATAGGCTCGATGACCCGCTTCACCCTCGGTTCGCCCAGCTTGTAGATGAGGATGTCTATGTGGGTTTCGCGACGGTAGATGATGTTCTCAATGGCACGGTCTATCATCTCAGGGATGATGCGCACCGTGCGGTCACGGTTCTCGCGCATCTGCCAGGTCACCTCGCGCCCCAGGGCGTTCACCAGCCAGGGCTGCCCCTCGGTGGCACGCCATATCAGGGGGAAGCAGGCTTCGTCGAACACCTGACCCGTCTCGCGGGTGTGCTGCATGTAGAGCTCGTGAATCTCCTCACGCGAAAAATTGCCTAAGCGCAGCGAGGTGGCCTTGATGTTGAAGGCGGAACCACCGGTAACGATGTCCTGATTACTGAGCACGATGCGGTAGTCGCGCACATCGCGCACACCGCAGAGGATGATGGACATGGGGAACGACTGCGGACGGTCGGCATAGCCGGAACGGATCTGGCGGAGGATGGCCACCAGACTGTCGCCTACCAGGGCATCGATCTCGTCGAGAATCAGGACGATGGGCTTGGGCAGCGCCTCTGACAGCCGCCGCAGATAGGTGGCCAGCATCGAGTCGCGGCCCACCTGCTGCACGCCGTCGCGAATCTGCAGCGGAAGGTCGCTCTTGAGCACACCCCGGAACTGCTCGGCCAGGGTGTCGCAGGTGGACTTCACCACGCTCTGCACATCGTTGCGCGAGGCCTGGCCGCCCTCCACGTTGGCATAGACGGCTATGTACTGCCCTTCGCGGTCGAGCAGGTCGCGCAGGGCCAGCATACACGAGGTCTTGCCCGTCTGACGAGGGGCATGGAGCACGAAGTAACGCTGCTGGCGGATGAGCATGAGCACATCGTCAAGATCAAACCGCGTCAGCGGGTCGATGGTGTAGGCATCGGGGGTCTGCGGCCCCGCTGTATTGAAAAACCGTTCCATCTTCATTTCATTTCCTTTCTTCTGCAATGACTACTCTGCGCTGGCAGCCCTGCGGCTGAGCGACGAGCTGGCGCTGGTACTCGTTTCAACGACGGTGGTGACAGAGATGGGCGTCTCCGTCCAGTCCTCGGCGGTGACCGTCAGCTTGAACGTCGTCAGGCCGAACACCATGTTAAAGCGATAGAGTGTGCCGGCCTTCAGCTTCAGGTCAGGAATGGTAACCTTGCCATCATATTTTATGCGCGAATAGGTGCCTTCCATCTTCTTGTAGGTGACATAGTAGGGCACCTCCAGCTCGTAGGTCTGCGCGACGTCGTCGGGCAGCAGCATGTAGACATTGTCGTTCGCAATAACGCGCTGGGTATTGGCCGACTCCGTCACGCCGGGGATATAGCCGTAGCCACTCGTGATAGCCATAAACGTTGTATAGCTGTCGCTAGTAGGATTCGGGTCCTTGACGTTGCTGTCTATCTCGTCGCCGCTGAGCACCAGCTCAGTAGCACTGCTCCGCGTGAGCGATGTCCACCGGGGCGTGTTCTTCGTCGTGTTGTTCAGGTTCAGCGTGCCGGTCTCATAGAGGTGGTTGGTCTTGGGCTTCAGCGTCACGCTGCAGATGGTGACGCGGCAGTCGGTGCCGATGGCCGCCGTCGACGAGACATCGCCCAGGTCGGTCAGCTCATTGTCTTTGTTGACCATCACCTGTGCCTGATAGCTGATGCCGCACAGGGCATGGCGCATGGTGAAGAGCACGGCACTGGCCGACTTCTTGGCCCGCGTGACGTTCTTCCACGGCAGGCCCGTCTCTGACTGCACGCCCCACAGCAGGTCAACGCTCGCGCTGGGCACGGTGGCCACACGGTAGCCAATCTGCGGGTCGCCGGCAACGCTACTGCTCACGCTGGTGATGCCAGGAGCCACGCCCCCCTCGGCCATATAGGGTGCGTAGGCAAAGAAAGTATGTTTGTTGGCAGAAGCATTGGTCTTAGGCCACGGCTTGAGTTGGGCCACCACCTCCTTAGACCCGTCCCAGGCATAGCTCCAGCTGCCGGGCACGGCCAGGACGGTGGAGGTGGACTTATCGGTGACAACATACTTCACCTCCTGGTTGTCGAACAAATCGGGGGTAAGGCCATCGGTGTAGGCGGCGGCCATCGGCCCATAGCCGTAGACGCCGAAGCTGGTGGTGGTCAGCTTCTCAAAGTCGATGATGCCGGGCTTCTGAGCCGCCGCCCGCGTCACCGGCTCCACCACCTGGGCGCCGAAGCGGATATAGTCGGCATCGGCGATGTCAGTAACACCGTCGCCGTCAGCCGAGCAACCCCACAGGGCGCAGATGCTAAATAATAATGTATAAACAATAAAGTGCTTCATTCTATTTCTACCTCAAAGTTACGTCCCACAGCCAGGTTGAACACCGCACTCTTGCCCTGCTGCAGCGTAGTGGAGTGGCTGGCAGTCTTCGCCTCATGGTTGTGCCTCAGCAGCAGCAACCTGCTAACCGTGCCGCTGATTGACCCCCAGTGAACCTTGAGGCAATTCAAATGCACGAAAGAGTCCAAGGTTTTCAGCCACGTCAAATCAAGTACAACGTAGCCGTCCACACCGATGTTCACCAAGGTCTCGACAAGTTTGCCACCATTGGCATCATCGCTACCCCCCGTATGATGGGAATCGGGAGTGTCGCCCGTAGCCAATCGGTTCATCAGCACACGCATACCCAGGCCAGGGGTGCCGACGATGACGAGCTTATCGTAGGGCGTAAGGTCGGCGAACGACAGATAATGAACCTGGGAAGAACCGATGATGGTGCCGCCACCGACCTGCCCAACGCCCAAATTGTTGTTATATTCGTATGGCAAAGAGGCAGGACTTAGCGCATCCACAACAGCAGCACCGGCACCGTACCCGTCCCACACGTGGAACATATCGTCGTCAAGCGACACCAGGTCGGGCTGCTCGTAGAACTTAAACGTCACATCGACAGTGGGGCCGGGGATGAACATAGGCTTTTCGACATCCTTCACCTCAACAGAATAGTCGGCCTGCACCTGTGTGGTACGCACCATCTTCTGGTCGCCCGAAGCCACAAAGACATACTCGTCGTTTGCTTCGTCAACCACATTAACGGTTTTTGCTTCACTGACTGTGGTCTGATCTGTCCACGCGCCGCTGCTCAAATTGAGATTGCCGCTGGTGTAGTATGTGCCCTTGACACCGATGTTGGTAACCAGCATATCGTGGGCTCCCTTGGTGTTGCCAATGGTGCCGAACGCCACACGGGCCAAGGCATGCTTGAAGTCAAGAATGGTTTCGCCGGAACTCTGGCTCACCGTTTTGTCGCAGGCATAGAGCAGGTCGACAGGTGCCTTGCCATCCTCGGTTTGAAAAGTAAGCTTCTGGGTTGCCTCGTCAAACGCATAGGGACTGGTGCGTTTGTACGGCGCGTAGGCATAAACGGTGAAGCAGCGCTCTGCCGTGACGTAGAAGACGCCCGACTCGCCACCGCTGTAAGTAGTGATAGAATGCGGACCTTCAGTCATCTCGTAGATGGTGTACACACGGCCGCCGGGAACGGTCGTGAGCGTGTAGTTGTAGGTATGTGCGTTGATAGTGATGGTGCCCGACGAAACGTTCATCGGTATCTCCACACCGTCAAACTGCAAAGGATAGGTAGACCAGTTTGACTGCACGATGATGACGTTACACAAATTCCCAGAGGTGAAGCTGATCGCGGTGCCCGACACCATCCGCAGGCCACTGGTATAGGTCACGCCACGGTAGACGCAGCTATTGAACTTGGTATCGATGGTTGCGTTAGAAGAAATGGTGAAATATGAGCCTTCCGACTGCATGGTCTTACTGTTGTTGAAAGACACGTACTTACGGCCCTGGCTACGCGGCCAGTAGATATCGTCGCCATAGTACCAGCGCGAGGCGTTGGCGTTCCACACCACCTGCTGGTTGCTCAAGCCCATGCGCGAGCAGTAGATGCCGAAGCCCTCGCCGTCAGCAGGAGCGTTTATGTTTACCACCTGCCGCAGGCCCTCCAGCGTCTCAAAGGCACGGGTGAAGGTGGCATCCGCATCTGTCCATCGCCCACCATCGGCCACCTGCACCGTCAGCACGGCCTGCCCGTCGTCGCCATCGCCACCGACAGCCACGCCCCCTGCCAGGTCCTCCTCGCCAGAGCACCCCGACAGCAGCAGCAACGCCAACAGAAAAGCCGACAAATATCTCATGTTCAATTCACAATTCACAATTCACAATTTTCAATTCACAATTCACAATTCACAATTTTCAATTCACAATTCACAATTCACAATTTTCAATTATCTGTTGGAGGGGATTTGAAATCCCCGACTCATGAGTTGCGGATTTGAAATCCGCAACAACGAAAGCGCCCTCATTACTAATTACTCATTATTCATTATTCATTATTCATTAGCGAAGCGCCCTCACTCCACATCATACTCCTGCGTCTCCACGTCCCAGTCCTTGACAATAGCCGAGAGGATGACCGTCTCGCCCCACTCGTCAAGCTCGAGCAGTTCGAACTTCACGCTGGTCAGACCCAGCAGCAGGCGCAGGCGGTACTTCTTGTTATACTCCAGGGGCACCGACGGCGAGTAGCTCACCACGTTCTTCACGATGGAGAAGTACTGCGGCGCGTTCAGCTCTAACTGCTCGTCGAAGGTCACCACATAGTAGGTGATACTGACACCCGACAGCGTAGACGGCGGACAGATAAAGTTACCGCTCTCGCTGCACAGCGCCTGCTCCGTAGAGGTGACGCCCTCAGGCAGGGCGTTGAAGGCCGTCTCGGCGGCATCGGTAGTGGCGTAGGTGCCGCTGCTGTTATAAAGGTAGTAGCCGGTGCCCGTGCTACCGGCCCACTTCTTCAGCGTCGTCGACTCCAAGTAGCTGTTACTCAGGGCGGCGGCCACGGTGCTCTGACTGGTGGCGAAACCAACACTGTCGATGGTCACATTGGATGTTGTCGCCTCAGTCCAGCGCGGCTCGGCCGTCTCGCTGGTCAGCATCAGCTTGGCCTTGTTGGTCAGGCCCGAGATGGTCACCTCGTCAATCAGTATGCGGGTACGGCTGTCCACGTCGTCGGAGTAGGCATCGGAGTTATAGCCGTCGCTCTCGTCAACGCGGGCCTGAACGGTCACGCCGAGCTGCGTCAGGGCATGCACGAAGGGCATCTGCACACGACCGTCTACCAGGCCCTCGCCACTGGCTTTCTGCTTATACAGGTTCACGTTGTCGGCCCACAGCAGGTCAGTGCCCACGCCGGGCTTCATGGGCGAGGTGTACTCCACATAGCTCGAGGCCGAGGCCACGCTGCTGGCCGTCAGGTCGGTGATACATGTGGGATAGGTAGCTTTCTTCTCCTCCGAAGTCGACTTGTACTCAAAATAGGGGGCTATAGCAAAGAAGCTCACTTTCTGCGTGCCCGACTCCGTGGCAGTGTTCGACGGTGAGCCGGCGGCATTCTGCTCGTCGGTGCCGTTGGGCCAGTATTTCACGGGACTGTACTCCCAGCGGCTGTCGGTGCTGTTCCACTGCAGGCGCTCGTTATACATAAAGTTAAACGCCTGCGTGCCGGTCGTGCCTTCCGTATCGTAGTCGTCAGCACCGTGGTGACAGGCAAAGACCGTGAAGCCCGTGGTCTTCAGTTCGGCCAGGGCGGCATCGTCGGCACGGGTAGCGGCCAGGGCCTCGCGCTGCTCACGACGGTCGCCCCGCGTGGTGTTGCCCTCACGGCTCTGCTGCATGTAGGGCGCAAAGCCAACAGCCGCCGGCATCTCTGCCGACCGCGTCACCGTCGCCTCTTCCGTGCAGCCCACCGTCAGCAACAGGCCCGCCACGGCGAAAAACCATCGATATATAGCTGTTCTAACACGCATCTTCTCCACTATAGACATATTACCCTGCAAAAGTAAGAATTTTCCCTGAAACAAACCAACTTTTTTAGGTTTTTAACGTTAGCACCACCACCCTTGAAAAACAAAAATCAACAGAAACCCAACAAAATTGCATATCTTTGTGCCCAGATTGTGCCAACACAGGCTCAATGAGGGCACAAAACCCCTAACTCCTAACCCCTAACCCCTAACTCCTAACCCCTAACTCCTAACTCCTAACTCCTAACTCCTAACTCCTAACTCAAATGCTTACCGCCATCAACTACAACATCACGCTGTGCCGTAACGGCTACAGCAACCGACAGGGACAGCGACAGCTGGTCATAGAACTGCGCCAGGACGGACAGCGACGCACACTGAACACCCACCTGCACGTCAGCCCCGACGACTTCCACGCCGGACGCGTGCAGCCCACCAACCCCGACCACGACCTGCTGAACCGACGGCTACGACGCACACTCCGACGGCTCATGGAACTGGAAGACGAGATGACCGACGCCGGACAGCAGCCTACGCCCGACCGGCTCATCGACGCCTACCGCCACAACCTGACACCGTCGGCAACCATCAGCGAGTGGGTGGCCTCGGTCATCACACCCTCGGCACGCAAGGAGTCGACCAAGGGCCTCTATAACACACTGGCCACCAACATCGAGACCTTTGCACCGGGACTGAGGCTGCGCGACATCAACTACGACCTGCTGCAGCGCTGGCAGAACTGGATGCGAACGCAGCAGAACCTGGGCGAGAACACCATCATCATCCGCATGAAAACACTGCGATGCCTGGTCAGCGAGGCCGTCAAGCGCGACGTCATAGGCTACGACAGCGACCCCTTCCGCCGCATACGCATACCAGAGATGAAAGCACGCCGCGAGCACCTCACCATGCAGGAACTGCAGCAGCTGGAACAGACGCCTATTGCCGACCGGCACCTGAGCCACATCCGCGACGCCTTCCTCTTCTGCTGCTACACCGGACTCAGGTGGGGCGACTTCCGCAGCCTCAGCACCGCAAGCCTCAGCGGACAGCTGCTCGTGGTGAGCCAGCACAAGACAGGCCACAGCCTGCGCATACCCCTCGACACCCTCTTCGGCGGCAAGCCCGCCCGCCTGCTGCAACGCTACCAGACGCCCGAGCAGCTGGCCGCCGTAGGCGACAACAAAGAGGCTAACAAAGACCTGCGGCAGGTGGCACAGCTCGCCGCCATCAGCAAGCACCTGCACTGGCATCTGGCACGCCACACCTGCGCCACCCTGCTCAACCAGCGCGGTCTGCGCATGCAGGAGATACAATACATCCTGGGCCACCAGCGACAGGCCACCACCGAGCGCCACTACGCCGAAACCGTCTACGAGCAGGTGCAACAGGCCCTACTGCACGCTTTCGCCACTACGCCCGCTCCACCATCCACACAACAAGACGCCCAGCCGCCATCCGCTGAACAACCATGACCTGCTTATAGTTGTAACAACCCAAAACAAACCCAATCCTCTCACAAAATCCAGGCTTACGCTCAGCCGGTTGCACAAGTTCAGCCGGATTTAAAAATCCGGCTGCCCCGAATATAGGCATTTGAAATGCCAAACAAGTTCAGCCGTTGCACAAGTTCAGCCGGATTTAAAAATCCGGCTGCCCCGAATATAGGCATTTGAAATGCCAAACAAGTTCAGCCGTTGCACAAGTTCAGCCGGATTTAAAAATCCGGCTGCCCCGAATATAGGCATTTGAAATGCCAAACAAGTTCAGCCGTTGCACAAGTTCAGCCGGATTTAAAAATCCGGCTGCCCCGAATATAGGCATTTGAAATGCCAAACAAGTTCAGCCGTTGCACAAGTTCAGCCGGATTTAAAAATCCGGCTGCCCCGAATATAGGCATTTGAAATGCCAAACAAGTTCAGCCGTTGCACAAGTTCAGCCGGATTTAAAAATCCGGCTGCCTCGAATATAGGCATTTGAAATGCCCATCCCCCACCCCACAATTCCCCTCCTAAGTTCTTGCCTTGCAAGCGACCTACGGTCGAGCGAGGAGGGGCCAGGGGTGGTCTGAACAACAGCACTTGAATTAGGAACTTATCTCCATACGGAAAAAAATATCAACAATCCCCCACCCCGTTCCTCAGTACGGCACGTACCTTGGCAAGACCGGCACAACTCGTGCTGAAGTTGGGAAAACGTATAGCAAAGGTACAATAACGAATAAGGGAGCTAATCCCTTGACTGGCGCACGCTTCGGTGTGTTTGCTTATTATACAGAAAAGGATGATTGGACAAATGGACAAAAGAAAATAATCCCAAACTTCATGTATAATCAAGAGTTGATTTATGATGACTCAAAATTGTGGTATTATACTCCTGTGAAATATTGGCCAAATGGAATCGATCTGGCTAATGCTGATAATGATCCCTCAAAAACTGCGCGGGAGAAGGAAATCCACAAGGTAAGTTTCTTTGCGTATGCACCTTATACAGCTAATGCCACAGATGGTGCAAGCCCCGCTACAATTAATGTGCCTTATACGGCATTTGATTGGGGTGACGCGCCTATTGGTAGCTCTGTAGTTGGAGATTATTTCAAGACAGCAGCATATACAGGAACCTATCCCAACGGTGTTATCGGTATGATAAGTTATAATGGAACAGCTAGTGACGATCAATCTAATGACCCGTGGGTAAACTATGTGATGGCACCTGAAAGCAATAAGGCACAGGCTGACGAGGTTGTTGACCTGCTGTGGGGCTTACGCGGTCAATATGCATATGACGAGACTGATAGCAAAGATAATGTTATCGACAAATTGGGAACAGCCTATAATACAGACCTGACTAAACAGTCGGTTGACGAGAAAGTTCGCTTCCTTTTCAAGCATGCTTTGGCTAAAGTAGGTGGTAACACTAGTTCCAACAATACTGGTAACGAAACAAAGAAGCAGCAGTGCGGACTGAAAGTGGTGCTTGATGTGGATGCAAATAGTACTGACCCTGGCAAAGGCTCTGATAATCAAAGCAGTTATCAAATCAACGGCTTTAATTCAGGAACGGGCAATTTGAATACAACACTCGTCACAATTAAGTCGATTAGTATTCAAGATGGTACTTCTGCTTCTGGCGATGCAACTAATGCCGTGACCGACAAACAGAGCGACCTCGTAAACGTCGGTTGGTTTAATCTTGCAACAGGAGAGTGGACAAAGCAAGATATAAAAGAAAAAATCACTGGTGCAAACTCGCCGCTGGTTTATAATATAACGGCTGATAATGCAACAACTCCAACCTATGCTCTGGATGACGACATTAAAGAACCCGCAAATGCTACTGCCGTTAAGGCTCTGCTTACTTCTGACAAAAAAGCATGGGATCAAGACAAGAAGCCTACAGGTGTTAAGACACCAACGCCCAAAAATGTATATGCTGACATGAATGGAACCGCAGTTAACGATATCCCTGCTTTGGTTATGATTCCTACCGATGCAACCAAGGAACAAACCTTATATGTGACAGTTGACTATATTGTAAGAACTGCTGATACACAACTCAAGGAGGGATACTCTGAGGTTGAACAGATTATTTCGAACGAAGTGAAACTTAAGGGTATTGATCCAAATAAATACTACACATTGGTGATGCACCTCGGTCTGACATCTGTGAAGTTTGAGGCTGTTGTTGCTGATTGGGCTTTCGACTCGAATGCTGAATACGATGAAAATGGCACTGCCACGAGTGATGGCGAAGCAGAAGAGAAGTCTGTATGGCTTCCTTCTAATGTCGTAAATACCACAAGCATTTATGCTGATGCAGGAACAAAACACAAGAAAGTTACTGTTGCTGACACTCAAACTTCGTATGAGCTTAAACTGACTGGCCTTACTGCTGGTAACTCTATAGAAATCACCGGATTACCAACAGGTTGGTCTGCAACTCCTCTGACGCCGGTTGGTGTCGATGGCACATTGACAACTACGATAACAATGACCGCCAACAAAACTAAGGATCCAATTACTACAACGCTTACCATTAAGGATAAGAATTCTGATGCAAGTTATGTGGAAGCCAACGAAACTCAGCTAACCATTGTCCAGCAAAAGGCAGAAATCATCCTTACTCCGAGTGTAACATCTATTGCATGGAATAGCGGTACATTTGAAATAACTGCAACTCATGCAAATGGAGTCAAGTATACGAAGGATGAGCTGAACACATCAGGTGTGCTTTCTGTTGTTGAGGCAGAATATGGCACCGCTACTGCAACTGCAGATGGCGTTATTACTATTACACCTAATAACAATACATCTACGGAGAATCGTACCATTGCGATTACTGCTACTCCGTATACTGGTGTAACAGCCACCACAAAGGTTGTGCAGGCTGCATCTACAAGTCCGAAACTGGAACTATCAATTAATGATCCAGAGACTAAGATTCCTCTTGCTGGTGGTTCGAAGACTCTGACTGTAAAATTGTCTGACACCCCAGCAACGACTATAGCTTCCATAGAACCGTTTTGCAAGTGACTTGATTCCAAGTAAATACCAATCGCCAT
>CAMYZO010000051.1 GCA_947303855.1 uncultured Prevotellaceae bacterium | reverse complement strand
GTTTCTATAACAAAGTTTAACAGTGGCTTTTTATGCAACTGCAATGCGGGTTAAGAGTTCTGGAGAATCTGAACAATGCGTTCTGCAGTGCGTCCATCCCACCGGTCGGGAAGGGCGCACTTTTTCCATGTGCCTCCAACCATCTGACGCAGCGACTCACCCAACTGTACGACATCGCCGCCCACCAGGACATTGCTGCCGACGCTGACAGTCTCCTGATGCTCAGTATAACTGTTGAGCGTGATGCAGGGCACACCGCCAAAGGTGGCCTCCTCGGCCACGTTGCCGGAATCGGTGACGACACCCAAAGCATGAGCCGTCAGCCAGCCAAACTCCAGATAGGGCAGCGAACTCTGGATGAGGAACTTGCCGCCAGGCACGCCCTGCTCCGTCAGCAAACGGACAACCACCCTCAGGGCGCTGTCGCGCAAAGGAGCCACAATAGGCATGTCTGCCGTGTTGTCGATGAGCGTCTGCAGCATACACCGCAGGCCATCCTCGTCAGCCAACAGGGCACGACGGTTCAGGGTGAACAGCAGGTAGCCATGCTCCTCAATGTCCATGTGGGGCTTGATGAATCGCGGCAGGTTGAAACGCAGTGTGTCCATCAGGATGTTGCCCACCATATAGGTCTGCGTCGTCTCTGACTGCTGCTCACGGGTAGCCACGCTGTTCGACTTGATGCCCGCCGTAAAGAGATAGTCGGACAGGGCATCAATAACCAGCCGGTTGACCTCCTTCGGCATGGCAATGTCGAAGGAGCGTGTGCCTGCTACCAGATGGGCCAGTTTCGTGCCTCGCTTCTTGGCGGTGATGGCGGCGGCCATGGTTGATGCCAGGTCGTCGACCACAATCACCACGTCGGCAGCGTGTGAATCCAAATAGCGGTCGAAGGCTCCCATCACCTGAGCGGTAATCTCGTTCAGGCTCTGGCTGTCGACACCAAGATAGACATCGGGGCGCGCCATCTGCAGGTCTTCAAACAGCGATGGCTCCAAGGTCGGGTCATCCTCGCGTCCGGCATAGACCAACTGGTAGGCCATGCCCTCGCGCTGGCGGATGGCTCTGATAAGGGGGGCCACCTTCACGAAGTTAGGTCTTGCCCCCGTTACGATGCAAACGTTCTTCATTTCAGTTTATAGATAAGCGCACTACGGGCGTCGACCGTCACCGTGACAGGCTGGTCAGCCTTCAACGCCAGTGCGGTCGTCTCTTGTTTCATCAGGTCGGTAGCGGTGTAGGTCTTCTCACGGAGAGCAAGGAACTCAAAAGCGTGGGCGGGGATGCGCAGGCTGACCGTTGCCGGCACGTCGTCGAAATTGGCAATCACCAGCAACTGACTGGTCTTCGACTTGCGCAGGAACATATACTGGCGGTGGTACTGCTGGTTCACATACATCAGGTCGTAGCTCAGGCCCTCGGTCACAGCCTTGTCCTTTCGGGCAATGTTCAGCACCGTCTGATAGACCGCTGCCAGCTGCTGCTCCTCCTCTGTCAGCGCCTTACGGAGTGCACGGTTCAGTGTTCCAACCGTCCAGTAGTCGAAGATGGTGGTCCGTCCGTCGTGGCCGCTGAAGCCCTCCTTGTCCATGCCATGCTCGCCGTACTCCTGACCGGCGTAGAGCATGAAGGGGTTGGTCTGCATCAGGGCGTTGACCACCAGGGCAGGCACGGCCTTACGGCCCTCGGCGGCAAAGAAGTCGCTGCCGATGCGCAGCTCGTCGTGGTTCTCTAAGAAGTAGAGCATGTGCTCACGGATGTCGTCGGTCTGCTGCCATGCACCGGTAATGGCCTGTGTGGACTGCTGGCCCCGGATGACCTGGAACATCGTGTCGTACATGCCCACCTTGTCGTAGAGGTAGTCGAAACCGGAGGCCAGGTAATGACGGTACTCGCCGGGGTTATAGACCTCGCCGATGAACACCAGCTCAGGATACTTGGCCTTGACACGCGCTGTAGCGTAGGCCCAGAACTCGGCAGGCACCATCTCGGCCATGTCGCAGCGGAAGCCGTCGATGCCCTTGGCAGCCCAGAAAAGCAGTATCTCTGTCATCTTCAGCCAGGTGTCGGGCACGGGGTCGAAATGGCCGATGCGACCGGCATAGTAGTCGACGCCGTAGTTCAGCTTCACCGTCTCGTACCAGTCGTTCTGTCCCGGTGCATTGTGGAAACAGTCGTTGCCAGTAGCCTTGGCGGGCTCTTCGGTATACGGCTCTGTCTCACCGTGATAGAGGTCGAAGTATGGAGTAAACCTTTGACCCGGGCAATAATAAAAATTGTTCTGCGGAGAGAAGCCCTGCTGAGGGTCGTCGCCAGCGCCGAGGTCCTTCACGCCACGGGGCTTGCAGATGCTCTTATACTGACGGGCCACGTGGTTGGGCACGAAGTCGATGATGACCTTCATGCCTGCCTTGTGGGTGCGCTCCACCAGCTGTTCAAACTCTGTCATGCGCTGCTCGACATCAACAGCCAGGTCGGGGTCGATATCGTAATAGTCGGTAATGGCGTATGGCGACCCTGCCCTACCCTTCACCACGGCGGGGTGCTGGCGCGGAATGCCAAAGGCAGAATAGTCGGTCATCGTAGCATGGCGGATGACTCCTGTGTACCAGATATGGCTCACGCCCAACTGACTGATACGTTTCAGTACAGTGGGCGTGAAGTCGTTCATTTTACCGCATCCGTTCTCCTCAATCGTGCCGTTTGGCTTGCACGTCTGATTCTTATTCCCGTAAAGACGGGTGAAGATTTGGTAAACAATGATCTTACTCGATGCCATGAGCGCTAACCTCTTTGTTAATCTTAGCAATCATGCCCTGCAGAGCCTTACCGGGACCGCACTCGGTGAAATCGTCAGCACCGTCGGCAATCATAGACTGAACACACTGTGTCCAGCGAACGCTGGAGGTGAGCTGAGCTATCAGGTTCTGCTTAATCTCAGCGGGATCAGTATGGGGCTTACCGTCAACGTTCTGATAGACGGGGCACTTCGGCGTCTGGAACTCAGTAGCCTCGATAGCGGCCTGCAGTTCATCCTTGGCAGGCTGCATCAGCGGCGAGTGGAAAGCACCACCCACCTTCAGCGGCAGGGCGCGCTTGGCACCGGCAGCCTTCAGCTGCTCGCAAGCCTCGCCAATGGCCTCGACATTGCCGCTGATGACCAGCTGGCCGGGGTTGTTATAGTTAGCGCAGACCACAACATGGCCCTCACGGTTAATGCCGGCGCAGATCTCCTCTACCTTCTCGTCGGGCAGGCCAATGATGGCAGCCATCGTCGAGGGCTGAGCCTCGCAGGCCTTCTGCATGGCCATGGCACGGGCATAGACCAGTTTCAGACCGTCTTCAAACGACAGAGCGCCGGCAGCCACCAGGGCTGAGAACTCACCCAGCGAGTGGCCTGCAGTCATCTTCGGGTCGAAAGCGTCGCCCATGCAGATGGCAGAGATGACCGAGTGCAGGAAGACGGCAGGCTGTGTCACCTTCGTCTGCTTCAGGTCGTCGTCGGTACCCTCGAACATGATGTCGGTAATTCTGTAACCTAAAATGTCGTTAGCCTTCTCAAACAATTCTTTTGCTGTTGCGTTGTTGTCGTACAGGTCCTTGCCCATACCAACAAACTGTGCTCCCTGACCGGGAAAAACAAATGCTTTCATTTCCTTAATAATATAATAATGTTAATACGTTGATCGCTTTTGCGGGTGCAAAGGTACAAAATTTTTCCTGTAATTGCAACATCGGTGTTACAATATCATGCCGTTAGATGATAAATAAGGTTAAAGTGGGCCGCAACATACATATTTTTAGGTATTTTTTTGTACCTTTGCAGGTGATTTGAATCAACAACATTCATTAAACTATTAAATATGCAGTATTCTAACGAAGTCAACAACATGTGCGTTGTTGCTAAAGGTCCTAACCACGGACCCGCCCCCATTCCTGAAGAGGGCAAATGGATTCAGGCAAAAGAGATCAAGGACATCTCAGGTTACACTCACGGTATCGGCTGGTGCGCCCCTCAGCAGGGTGCCTGCAAGCTGTCGCTGAACGTGAAGGACGGCATCATCCAGGAGGCTCTCGTCGAGACCATCGGCTGCACGGGTATGACCCACTCTGCCGCTATGGCCAGCGAGATTCTGCCCGGCAAGACCATCCTTGAGGCCCTGAACACCGACCTCGTTTGCGACGCTATCAACACAGCCATGCGCGAGCTCTTCCTGCAGATTGTCTACGGTCGCACACAGAGCGCCTTCTCAGAGGGCGGTCTCGTTATCGGCGCCGGTCTGGAAGACTTAGGCAAGGGTCTGCGCTCACAGACAGGTACACTCTATGGCACCGTTGCCAAGGGTACCCGCTATCTGGAGCTCACCGAGGGTTACATCACCAAGCAGTTCCTTGACAAGGACGATCAGGTATGCGGCTACGAGTACGTACACCTGGGCAAGATGATGGAAGCCATCAAGAACGGCATGGATGCCAATGAGGCCGTGAAGCAGTTCACCGGCAGCTATGGCCGTACTACCGCCGAGCAGGGAATTGTTAAAGCTATTGATCCACGCAAAGAGTGATTTACGATTTGACGATTTACGATTTACGATTGATGTACAATTTATATATTGAACTATTCATCGTAGAATCGCTAAATCACAAAATCGAGAAATAAATCGTAAATAGTAAATTTGTAAATCGTAAATTAGAAAAGAGATGATAAGAAAAGTTTCATTCGAGAGTTACGAGCGTCGCATCAATCAGGTGCTGGCCGCTCTGAAAGAGAACGGAATCAATAGCATTGAAGAGGCCAACGAGATATGCGAGAAGGCTGGTGTAGACCCCTACCAGATGTGTGAGGACACACAGCGCATCTGCTTCGAGAATGCTAAGTGGGCATACGTCTGCGGTGCTGCCATCGCTATCAAGAAGGGCGTGAAGAATGCTGCCGACGCTGCCGAGGCTATCGGCATCGGCCTGCAGTCGTTCTGCATCCCCGGCTCTGTGGCCGACGACCGTAAGGTAGGTCTGGGCCACGGTAACCTGGCTGCCCGTCTGCTGCGCGAGGAGACCGAGTGCTTCGCCTTCCTGGCCGGTCACGAGTCGTTCGCTGCCGCCGAGGGTGCCATCAAGATTGCCGAGAAGGCCAACAAGGTTCGCCAGAAGCCCCTCCGCGTCATCCTGAACGGTCTGGGCAAGGACGCTGCCATGATTATCAGCCGCATCAACGGCTTCACCTACGTACAGACACAGTTCGACTACTACACCGGCGAGGTGAAGGTGGTCAAGGAGACTCCGTACTCTGACGGTCCCCGCGCCAAGGTGAAGTGCTACGGTGCCGATGATGTCCGCGAGGGTGTTGCCATCCTGTGGAAGGAGAACGTCGACGTCTCCATCACCGGTAACTCTACCAACCCCACCCGCTTCCAGCACCCCGTAGCCGGTACCTACAAGAAGGAGCGCGTGCTGGCTGGCAAGCCCTACTTCTCAGTAGCCTCTGGCGGTGGCACCGGTCGTACGCTGCACCCCGACAACATGGCTGCCGGTCCCGCTTCTTACGGCATGACCGACACCCTGGGCCGCATGCACAGCGACGCTCAGTTTGCCGGCTCCAGCTCAGTGCCTGCTCACGTTGAGATGATGGGCTTCCTGGGCATCGGCAACAACCCCATGGTAGGTGCTACCGTATCTATCGCCGTGGAGGTGAGCCTGGCCCTGAACGGCAAGTAATCCTGTTAACCACATTATGTATTAAAAAGGCGCGCCTGCTGGTGCGCCTTTTTAAGTAAAAGACACCAGATGAAAATGAGAAAGACCGTCATAGTACTATTGCTGATAGTTCATGCCATACAGAGTCCGGCCCGCAGCGTGGTCTACGACCCACAGGTGAAAACGCTGCAGGTTGTTGCCAATGAAGACTGGCTGTCGCCACCGGTCATGAGACTGGGCAGTAGCGATGTGCTGAACATCGGATTCGACGAACTGTCTCATACCTATCATCGCTATGTCTACAAACTGGAACACTGTGAGGCTGACTGGTCACCGTCGGAAGACCTGTTTGAAAGCGACTGGCTGGAAGGATTCAATGGCAACACCATCGACGACTACGAGAACTCGCTGAACACCACCGTGGCCTACACCCACTACCGGCTGCAGATACCCAACGACCACTGCCGACTGAAAATCAGCGGCAACTACCGGTTACACGTCTATGACGAGGACGACGGCGACAGGGAGGTGCTGTGCGCCGAGTTCTATGTGGTGGAACCCCTGATGAGGGTTGGGCTGAGCGTCACATCCAATACCGAGAAAGACTTCAACCTGAGCCACCAGCAGGTGAGCATGGAGATTGTCTACGCTGGTGTCAGCATTACCAACGAGGAGGAGCAGATAAGGACGGTCATCATGCAGAACCAGCGCCAGGACAACCAGAAGGTGAACCCCAGGCCAAATATCATCAAGAGCGACGGGATGATATGGGAGCATAACGCCGAACTCATATTCGATGCCGGCAACGAGTACCACAAGTATGAGATTCTGGACGTCAGCCATGCTACCATGGGCATTGACCATATCATGTGGGACGGCCAGCATTACCATGCCTATCCCTTCATCTGTACACCACGCCGGAACTACCTCTACGACCAGGATGCCAACGGGGCATTCTACATACGCAACAGCGACGACATTGAGAATGACCGCACCTGCGACTACGTCTACGTGCATTACAAACTGATGCCCTCAGAGCAGTATGCCGACAACATTGTCGTTGACGGTAACTGGACGACAGAAGCCACTACTGACTACACCATGGAATATGACGAGCAGGAGCATAGCTACAACCACTGCCTACTGCAGAAGCAAGGCTACTACTCGTATCAATACGTCATGCACAATGAACAGGGACAGGCGGCCGTCATGCCCGAGGAAGGGTCGTTCTACCAGACAGAGAACCGTTATCAGGCGTTCGTCTATTACAAAGGTGTGAGCGAACGTACATGGCGGCTGGCAGGCTATCAGCAGGTCACCATCAGATAGCAGGCGTATAAACGCTACTGCACGAACTCTTCACGGTATTCGTCGGGGGTCATGCGGAACTGGTGGTAGAACTTGGCTATCAAATAGTTTGGCGACACAAAGCCACAGTCAATCGCAATCTGCTCAACGGTCTTGTCGGTGGTACGCAGCATCTCTGCCGCCTGGTCGATACGCATCGTACGTATCAGCGCACGCGGACTCTTGTGGATATTCTCTGACACCATCTCATAGAACTCCAACAACTCCATGTCGGCAGCCTTTGAAAGCATGTTCATAGAGTAAGGACGGCTGTTACGCTCGTGTATGAAGGGAATCACCTTCAACATGGCATCCACGAAATCGCTGTTCAACTCTACATACGACTCGCTGTCGGTACCGTAGATCTCCTCCTGAGTGGGCGACAGCTTCTCCTTGCTGTAGGTGTCGCAACGCTCCACGAAGGCGTTGATACGCCGGATGACGTCACCCTCCTCATTGTTACGCTTCATCCTCAGCCGTGTATTGCGGTTGTAGACAATGAAATTGACTACCGCCAGCGCTATCACTATGAGTGCAAAGACAGCCATGACACCCGTTGTGCGCCACCAGGGCTGGTTCACGTTTACCACCCACTCGTAGACTTCACCGACATACTGGCCAGGAACCATGGATGCCAGCAGTTCAATATGATAGGTGCCAGGCTCAAGAGCAAGCATGGGCAGATGGAGCAGACCTTTGCGGTCAACCAGTCCGTTGGCACCGAAGTAAGAGTACTCCCGCCACTCAGGGTTCAACTCCCTTACCCGCACCTTATAATGGGTTTCAAGTGGACGGGCGTAGTTAAGGGCAGAGAATGTCAGCGTGATAGAATTCTGGTCATAGTTCAGGTTGATTTCTTTTGTACGAGAAATGGCCCTGTCTAACACAACACTGTTGTTAACCGTGTCACCGACAGAAACATCTATGCCGTTCACCATCAGCCTGGTAAGCTTCGGACGCATCACGCTGGCCTCCTGATTAAAGAAATTTTCAAAGCCTGAAGGGTTAAACGTAACAACATGGTCGAGGGCCTGCATGACAATCTCGCCACCTGGCAGTTTGATGGCTTTGGCATTTATGAAGGTTTCATTGGGTACATTGTCAAAATGATTAAAACTGTAGACCCGTTTTACCTTGTCGTTCACCAAATGGACACATGAAATGCCATAACTGGTGCTTACCCAGATATTGTGCATGTCGTCCTCAACAATAGCATGAACCACATTGTTGAGAAGACCGTTTTTGGTATTGAAAACCGTTGGCTCTACTTGAGGCGAAGTGTATAAATAAAGACCATTCGGAGTAGCTACCCACGTCCAGTGACGACTGTCAATAAACATGGCATTGGCCTTCCTGCCTTTAAACTCGAAAATACCCACCTTGTCGGACATCATAGCCCAATACTCCTTAGCCTTTGGATCTTCCCACGACAGTGTATGGAAACTGGCATCCATCGGACTGTCATAGAGCAATCCGCGCATCTCAGTACCTATCCACATGCCGCCCTGCAAGTCAAACTCTATTGTATTGACATCAGTCCAGAGTTCACGTCCGTTTTGAAGGGTCAGCAACTTGTGGTGGACAATCTCGCCCGTGGTAAAACGATAGGTAAAATAGCCCTGAGCAGACGCTATGTAAAGTTTGCCATCGTGAACAACCATATTGTTCAGATGGAACTCAGACTGCATGAGGACTGACCACTCGCGTCTGGCGAGATTGTATCGTAGCAAGACAGCGCCACCCTCACCATTACGTATCAGATAGAACGAACCGTCGTGCATCAGCTGGACACAACTGCGGTCATACAACTTAGCCATATCTGCAGAATAGGCATAGTTCTGATAAAACTGACGACCTGTTGCCAGATTATAGCATGCCAACAGGCCATTGTTGTAGAACAGCATGAGGTATGTCTTATCGATGACCTCAACATCCTGCAGATTCAGGCCAAACCGCAATGGAATCTTCTTGTTATACTTTTGCGAAAAAATATAATTGTCTAAGCATAACCACACGTCGCCGCTGATGTCAACAAACATATCGTTGACACGACCTTTAGCTCCGTAAGTAGCAAAAACGCTGTCAACATTAGAGATATAGGTCTCTGTAGTCAGATTGACACAACTTACACCGTTGCTGCTCTTTAGCCACAGATGATGATTATTGTCGAAGTATATATGGTAATGGCCATGATAGTCTTCCAGCCTATATTTCAGCTCGTTTTTGGTGTCAACATGTGAGAAATTAGCTCCATCATAAAAATTGATATTACCAATCGTGGTAATGGTCATCCGCCCTGTTCGGGTACACTTAATCGTCTGAGCAGAATTGTCGGCAATACCGTCAGAGGCGGTGATTGTACGGAAAATCCGCTCTTCGTCAGTCCCTGACTGGGCCCGTCCCTGAAGGGTTAAGGCAAACAGGAGAAGCAGAAACAGGCCGGTTTTATAGGGTAATCTCATGCAATTATGTCGAATTTGGCTACAAAGATAAACAAAAAGAGTGTTTTCACCAAATATTTTTGTAAAAAAAGGGCTTACTCTTCCTCATCATCATTGAGTTTCGGCAACGGATGCTTCACATCCTCCTTAATACCCAGGCGTTTCATCTCGTTGGCCTTCTGAAGGATGCCGCGAGTACCATCAACAGACTTCTGCATGTCGGCATAGTCGGTAGCAAGGAGGTCAATGTCGCGCCCCATCTTGGCAGCCCGTTCAGCAAAAAGACCGATGCGTGAGACTAACTGTTCGGCCAGATTCACAATCTTCTTCTGGTTCTCAGTCTGGCTGTGCTGTCGCCACGCAATCTGGATCATACGCAGAATGGCAAAGAGATTCTGGGTGCTCGATATAAAGACTTTCTTCTCGAAAGCCTCAGTCCACAGTTTCGGATCCCGGCTCAAGGCCACCTGTAAGGCAGCCTCGTTAGGTACAAACATGATGACGAAGTCGATAGCCACACGCGGCTGCTTCACATAGCGGCTATAGTCCTTCACAGACAGTTCCTTGACGTGCTGCCGCAGACTCAGCACATGACGGTCAAGCATCTGCTGGCGAACGGCTTCCACGGTTTCGTTCACGTAATCATAATAGGCCTTGATGCTTACCTTGGCATCGATGACAACATCCTGGTTGCCGGGATAGTGAAGCACCACATCAGGACGCATCGTCCGGCCTGTGTCCTCGTTACGCACGACATAGCCGTCGGTGTCGGTAATAGTATCCTGCACATCATAGTCGAAGCCACGCTTGAACCCCTGTGAGTCGAGCAGTTCCTGAAGAACCAGTTCGCCCCAGTCGCCGGCTTGTTTGGAATCGCCGCGAAGCGCATTGGTGAGGCGGGTGGCCGTACGATCCATACGCTCTGCCTGCTCGCCAACCTGGCGCAACCGTTCTGTCAGCGAGGCTGCTGTCTTTGCTGTTTCGCGGTCGCTCTCAATGATGGCCTTCTGCAATTCGGCAAAACTGTCGCCAATAGGTTTGGTGACAAGCTCCATAGCCTCGCGGTTCTGGGTTCGCAGCTGGTCGCTGGTTTTCGCAAGAACGGTGGTGGCCAGATTCTGGAACTGTTCGCGGACAACCTTTAACTGCTCCTGAAACTGCTCCTGGCGCAGCTGTGCCTCAGCAGCACTCTGCTGCCTCAGCATCTCTATCTCGCTGGCTTGTGAAGCACAGGCTGCGCTCAGGTGCCGGTTCTCGGCCTGGAGGCCTGCTATCTGCTCGTTTCTGGCCTCCAGGTCAATGGACTTATGCCGCAGGGTTGTAGCCGCAGACTCTGCCTGTATGCGCAGGGCCGTATATCGGCGGTTGGCCACCAGATAAGCAGCCACCACACCAACCACCAGACCAGCCATCAAGGCAAGAAAGACTCCGAGCATAAAGGCTTAGTAGCACACTTCAAACTATACTTCAAAGTCAAGGCAGGAGCGCTGTATGGTATAGGGGCGCACCTTGCCATTGGCAACAGCCACGTGCTCGGGATGTATGGCATACGCCTTCAAGGCCTGTTCCGACTCCAGTGTAGAGTCAAGCATGACATCGGCATTCGACGAGTCGAGTCGTCCGTCGATGTTCACCTTGACATCTATCAGCCCGGGCACCTTGCCAACCAGTCCTTCCAGACCGGCCTTGATACCTGCCTTCACTGTCTTCTTTTCTTCTTCTGATAACTCCGGATTCAGTGTCCAGAGAATAATGTGTTTTACCATAATGATAATGTTTGATTGGTGATTTGACCGCGCAAAGTTACACAATTCTTTTCAACCCGCCATCATTTAAAAGATTTTTTTTACCATGACAGAGTGTGGTTACAAATATATTTAGTATCTTTGCCGTCAATTATGGGAAAAATCATCATAGCAGGTATAGGACCTGGCAGCCGCGAAGACATCACACCGGCTGTCTGCGAAGCCATCAGCACTGCCGACAGCGTGGTGGGCTACAAATACTATTTCCAGTTCATACAGCCGTTCCTGAAACCTGGCTGCGAGTGTATAGACACCGGCATGAAGCGCGAACGCGAGCGTGCCGAACAGGCATACCTCCTGGCAGAACAGGGACAGACGGTCGTGGTCATCTCATCGGGCGATGCCGGCATCTACGGCATGGCCCCCTTGATGTTCGAGATGCAGCGTGAACGCCAAAGCAGTATCGAACTGGAGGTGCTGCCTGGCATTTCAGCGTTCCAGAAGGCTGCCTCCTTGTTAGGAGCCCCCATAGGGCACGACCTTTGCATCATCTCGCTCTCTGACCTGATGACGCCCTGGGAGATGATAGAGCGCCGTATCAGGGCAGCAGCCATGGGCGACTTCGTGACAGCCGTCTATAACCCGAAGTCGCAAGGCCGCTACTGGCAGCTCTACCGTCTTAAAGAGCTGTTTCTTGACACACGGAGCGGTGAGACGCCTGTAGGACTGGTACGACAAGCCGGGCGCGACGACCAGCAAGTCACCGTCACCACACTCGCAACTCTTAACCCTGAGGATGTCGACATGCTGACACTGGTCATCATCGGCAACTCACAGTCATTTATCCACAACAACCACATCATAACGCCACGAGGATACTACCGTGAACAGTCTGCCGGCAATGAAAAGCCAGGCCAGTTGATTATGATGGAGTCATTCCGTACCATCAGCAGCGAACTGCGCCGACAGGACTATCCCCTCGGCCACAAGTGGGCTCTGCTGCACGCCATCCACACCACTGCCGACTTTGACATGGAGCAGATTCTATACACCGACGAGAAGGCGGTAGAAACAATATATAACAAGGTAAACGAGGGCAAACTGACCACTATCGTCACCGATGTCACCATGGTTACCAGCGGCATACGGAAGGGTGCCCTTCAGCGCTTAGGCATTGAGGCAAAGTGCTACCTCAGCGACCCACGGGCAACGGAGATGGCTACTGCCCTTGGTATCACCCGTACACAGGCCGGCATACGCCTGGCTGTCGAGGAACATCCCGACGCCCTCTTTGCCTTCGGCAATGCCCCCACGGCGCTGATGGAACTGTGCGACCTGATACGCAAAGGCAAGGCCCGACCTGCCGGCATCATTGCTGCGCCGGTAGGCTTCGTCCATGTCTGCGAGTCGAAACACATGGTAAAACCCTTCTCTGACATTCCGAAAATCATTGTCGAAGGCCGTAAGGGCGGCAGCAATCTGGCTGCCACACTCTGCAACGCCATCCTCACGTTCGACGATGCCGGACAACTGAAGCCTGGCCGAGACCTATGAAGTTCATCATCATTGGCATAACCGACAACACGCAGCCGTGGTTTCCTCCAGAGGTGCAGGAAATCATCAGAAACGGAAAGGTGTTCTCTGGCGGCAAGCGCCACCATGTCATCATGGCGCCGCTACTGCCGGCAGAAGCAGCGTGGATAGACATCACCGTACCGCTCGACAACGTCTTCGCCCAGTATTCCCGCACCTCTCACCTCGCACCTCGTACCTCTAGCAATTCAACCATCATCATCTTCGCCAGCGGCGACCCCCTGTTCTTCGGCTTTGCCAACACCATCAGGCGAAAGATGCCGGAGGCCGACATCAAGCTTTTTCCCGCCTTTAACTCCCTTCAGATGCTGGCCCACCGCCTGGTCATGCCCTATCACGACCTGCATGTCGTCTCGCTCACAGGCCGTCCCTGGCCTGATTTCGACCAAGCACTCATCCAACGTGTCCCAAAGATTGGTGTCCTCACCGACCGCGAACATACGCCTGCGGCCATTGCCCGACGCATGCTCGACTACGGCTACACAGGCTACACGATGTATGTTGGAGAGCATCTGGGAAACCCGGAACGTGAAAGGGTATTGACGCTCACACTGGAAGCAGCGACACAGCAATCCTTCGACCAACCCAACTGTCTGATTCTAAACGCTTCACGCACGACACTTCAACATTCACTTTTTGGCATCCCTGACAGCGAATTCTCGCTACTCGACGGTCGGGAACGCATGATTACCAAGATGCCCATCAGGCTTCTCACACTGCAAGCGCTCGACCTGCCCCGCCGCCAAGTGCTGTGGGACATCGGCTTCTGTACGGGCAGCGTGTCCATCGAGGCCCGTCTGCTGTTCCCTCACTTAGACATCCACGCCTTTGAGATTCGCCCGGAATGTGAGGCCATCATCCAGGAAAACACCCGTCGCCATGGTGCTCCTGGTATCAGCATCCACATGGGCGACTTCCTGACAACTCCTCTCCCTATCGGAGAGCAGACGGAGGAGGGGCTTCCCGATGCCGTTTTCATAGGTGGTCACGGCGGCCGTCTCAAGGAAATCATGGCAAAGGTGCTACGGTATCTGAAAGCCGACGGCGTCATCGTGATGAACAGCGTCAAGGCACCGAAAGTCACTACTGACAGCCACCGTCTGTGGGATGAAGCCTGTCAGGAACTCGGCCTCCGTCAAGAGCCGCCAATGAGAGTCGTTATTGATGAACATCACCCAATAGAAATATTAACATGCAGAAGATAGCCATTATACAAATCAGCGAAGAGGGTAAGCACATTGCCCGCCTGCTGCTGAGTCAGGTCTTTTCACAAGGAAAAAAGGCCGAGATCATCAGTCGTGTGAATGTCGGCAAGCGATGGCAGGATTTCGATGCCTTTGTCTTCATCGGAGCCATGGGCATCTGTGTGCGTACCATTGCCCCCTACGTCAAGGACAAGCACGAAGACCCTGCCGTGGTATGCGTCGACAGCATGGGACTGAACGCCATCGCCGTGCTCTCAGGTCATATAGGAGGTGCCAACGACCTGGCCCGTGAGGTGGCCGGAATGATTGGCGCCCGCGAGGTTATCACCACCCAGAGCGACAATGCCGGACTATGGGCACTCGACACCCTGGCAGAGCGGTTCAACTGGGCCATTGCGAGCGATGATGACATGAACGAGTGTATCTACGCCTTCGTCAACCGTGAGCCCACAGCCCTGCTGATGGAGGTCTGCGACGAGGGTACCGACTATCTGGAAAAGACGCTTCCTCCGCATGTGACGGTTGTCAAGAGCCTCGAAGAGGTTGACCCGGAAAAATATAGACTCGTCATCATGGTGACACCCTTTAATCTCTGCGCCCCATACGGCGTTCTCGAACTGCACTTCGTCCCCATGGTTGCTGCGTTAGGCTTCGGCCTTGCCCACCATCCGGATGACTATGAGGAAATCTACGACCAGATAGACGAGGCGATGAGTCAGAGAGGGGTGCTGCCCTGCTACAAGCGCTATTGCACCATCGACGTGAAAGAGGATGAGGAGTTCTGCGCCATGCTCGTCGATGATTTAAACGAAGAACTGGTGTTTTACACCGCCGAACAACTTGCCAAGGTCGAGGTGCCAAACCCCAGCAAGACCGTCCAGAAGCATGTCGGCACACCCAGCGTCTGTGAAGCCGCGGCTATCCTTGGCTCTAACCACGGCAAGCTGATTGTTCCGAAAATAAAAGGGAAGAACTGGACGGCGGCACTGGCCATCGACTATAAGTACCTTCGTGAGCAAAAAGGCCATATCGAGATTGTTGGCGCCGGCCCTGGCGACCCGGACCTGGTCAGTGTTCGTGGCCGCAAGATGCTGGAGCGGGCCGACCTGATTCTGTATGCGGGCTCTCTCGTGCCGAAAGCACTGACGGAGTGTCACAAGCCTGGTGCCGTCGTCCGCTCATCGGCTGATATGGCACTTGAGGAACAGTGTGTGCTGATGAAACAGTTCTACGACGAGGGAAAGTACATCGTCAGACTGCATACCGGCGACCCCTGCATCTTCGGTGCTATCCAGGAACAGATGGCATTCTTCGATGCCAACGGTATGGACTACCACATCACCCCCGGCATCTCGTCGTTCCTGGCAGCCGCCGCCGAACTGCGTAGTCAGTTCACCATACCCGAACGTACACAGACCATCATCCTGACGCGTGGCGAGGGACGTACGCCAATGCCTGAAAAGGAACAGTTACACCTGCTCGCCAGGAGCCAGTCAACGATGTGCATCTTCCTCTCTGCTGCCATTGTCGACGATGTTCAGCGCGAACTTTTGCAGGAGTATCCTGAGGACACCCCTGTTGCCGCCTGTTACCACCTGACGTGGCCCGACCAGCGCATCTACCGTGGCGTACTGAAAGACTTGGCCAAGATGGTACACGACAACCACCTGACGCTGACCACGATGATTGTCGTCGGCGAGGCCATTGACAACCGCGAGGGACTCTCGGAACTCTACAATAAGCACTTCACCCACCTCTTCCGTGTCGGGGAAGCCTGATAAACGATGGACGACAGACGGTATCTTCTGTCCCTCATCAGCGAGGGTGAGCATCAACAGCAGGACTTCAAGTATCGCGTGTCTGATGCTCAGAAGTTGGCCAAGTCGGTGTCGGCATTTGCCAATACCGACGGCGGACGGTTGCTGATAGGTGTCCGCGACGATGGTAACCTGTCTGGTGTACGTTCCGAGGAGGAGATCTACATGATGCACCAGGCAGCCTACCGCTATTGTCAGCCGGAGGCCAGCATCAAGTTCGACACCTACCATGTAGACGGCCGCACCATCGTCATCGCCACCATCCCGCCATCCGACCGCCGTCCTATCTGTGCCATTAGCGAGGATGGCAGAAAGAGAGCCTTCATCCGTATTGCCGACGAGAACATTGTAGCGTCGCCCGTGCATCTGGCTATATGGCGGGAGGCACAGAATCTGAAAGGTGCCATGATGACCTACACAGATACCGTCAGAAAAATTCTCGACGTCCTGCAAGAGCAGTGTCTCCCCCTCAACCTGATTGTCCGACGTTCCAACATCTCCCGGTATAAGGTCATTACACTCCTGGCCCGCCTCATACGCTTCCACGTTGTTCAATGGGAATACACTGGCCAACAGTTTCTGTTCAGTCTTTATAAATAAGTGTATGATACTGGTATTCGGAGGAACGACGGAGGGCCGCAAGGCTGTGGAGGTGCTCGAGGAAGCGGGCACACCATATTATTATAGTACTAAGACGGGCGAGCAGGATATTGCGCTGCACCACGGACAACGCATCGACGGAGCGCTTGACGCTGAGGCGATGACGCTGTTCTGTCGTGAGCACGGCATCAGACTGCTGGTTGACGCCGCACACCCCTTTGCCGCCCAACTGCATGAGACCGTTGCTGCCGTTGCCTCATCGCTTGGCATCGCCGCTATCCGCTACGAACGTATCTTTCCTACAAGGGATGCTGACATCACATGGATTGACGGTTACGACCAAATACCCCATGACTTTCATTCGCTGCTGGCAACAACGGGTGTACAGAGTATTACCCGACTAAAACTATTGGAGGCTGCCGGCATCAAGGTCTATTACCGTATCCTCAACAGAGCGTCGTCGGTGGCGTTAGCCCTTAGGCAGGGAGCCGGCATGAATCAACTCTGCTACTATGACGACCCCAAAGATATTCCTGTTGAGGCTGAGGCTATCTTGCTGAAAGAGAGCGGTATCACAGGAGGGTTTAAAGAGAAAGTGGAAGCCGCCAAGGCTCGTGGCATGCGTATTATTGCCCTGAGACGACCTGCCACACCTGACGCGTTTACCACTGTCAACGGACCGTATGGACTGCGACGGACGGTAGAGCGTCTGCTGCCGGAGTTCTATCCCCTGCACAGCGGACTGACAACGGGTACCTGTGCCACGGCAGCTGCCATTGCCGCAACCAGGCAACTGCTGTACGGCGAAACGCCGGCAGAGGTGCCGGTGCTGTTGCCCGACGGCGAAACCATTCGTGTTCCCGTTGGTTATGCTGACGGCTATGCCTACTGCATCAAGGAGGCAGGCGACGACCCTGACGTGACAAATGGCGTGGAGATAAGGGCAAGCGTGGTACGAGGTACGAGGTGCTTTGAGCGATGTACGAGGTGCGAGGTACGGGGTACGAGAATAGTCATTCTCGGGGGTGAGGGCGTCGGCACGTTCACACTGCCAGGCTTCGATTATCCTCCCGGCTCGCCAGCCATCAATAAAGGGCCGCGCGAGATGATACGCCAGAACCTTGCCCTGCTGACAGTCCCCCTCTCCCAGGAAGAGGGACTGGAGGTGCTCCTTTCCGTGCCCAACGGCGAGGAGATAGCCCGTCGCACGTTCAATCCCCGTCTGGGAATTGAGGGTGGCATCTCTATCATTGGCGTGTCGGGCATTGTCAAGCCTTTCTCTGAGAAAGCATTTGTCGACAGCATCCGTAAGTGCATGCAGGTGGCTAAGGCCAGCGGTACCAGCCGGGTGGTGCTCAACAGTGGCGCCAAGAGCGAGCGCTATCTGAAAGAACTCTACCCCACTCTGCCCCAGCAGGCTTTCGTTCAGTATGGCAACTTCATTGGCGACACGCTCCTGATGGCCGACGAACTTGATTTTCAGGATGTCACCCTCGGCGTCATGCTGGGAAAGGCTGTCAAGTTGGCAGAGGGGCAGATGGACACGCATAGCCGTAAGGGCACCATGAACATGGACTTCATCCGCGAAATGCTCAACGAGGCCCGCTGCGACGTCGACGTCAACGGCATCACCCTGGCACGCGAACTGTGGGACAGGATTCCGCAAGACCAATTGCAGGACTTCGTCCGCGTTGTCATCACCCACTGTTCTCACTACTGCAGCCCGCTTCTTAAAAGAAGTGCCCTCACCGTCCTGTTGATAGACGATGAGGGCCACATCTATGAATAAAGCCAAAGCTTAGTCAAGGCCGAAGAGCACCTTCAGGCCGCCGTCGACGCCTGAGAAGCCCATGAAGGCAAGGCTCAGCAGACCGGCAGAGAGCATGACGATGGCCATGCCCTGCATGCCCTTGGGAATCTTCACCAGTTCCAGCTGCTCGCGCATGCCGGCAAAGACGGTCAGTGCCAGTCCGAAGCCAATAGCCGTAGAGAAGGCATAGACCACCGACTGCAGCAGGTTGTAGTCTTTCTGGATAACGAGGATGGCCACACCAAGCACGGCGCAGTTCGTGGTAATCAGGGGCAGGAAGATGCCCAGGGCCTGATAGAGGGCCGGCGACACCTTCTTGAGCACAATCTCCACCATCTGCACCAGCGAGGCGATAACGAGGATAAAGGCTATGGTCTGCAGATACTGCAAGCCAAAGGCATCGAGCACATACTTCTGTACCAGCCAGGTAACGATGGTGGCCAGCGTCAGCACAAAGGCTACGGCAGCCGACATGCCCAGCGAGGTATCTATCTTCTTGGAAACGCCAAGGAACGGGCAGATGCCGAGGAACTGTGCCAACACGATGTTGTTGACAAAAATGGCGCTAATGAAAATCAGTATATATTCCATATCTTAACTCCTTAACTTATTAACGATTGCAATGAGGAAGCCGAGGGTGATGAAAGCACCCGGAGGCAGCACGAAGAGCAGGATGTTGTAGGTCTCAGGCAGCAGGGTCAGTCCGAAGATGGAGCCTGAACCGAGCAGCTCACGGCAGATGCCGAGCAGGGTCAGTCCAAGGGTGAAGCCCAAGCCGATACCTATGCCGTCGAACAGCGATGCCACAGGTGAGTTCTTGGCTGCGAAAGCCTCAGCACGTCCGAGGATGATGCAGTTAACCACAATCAAAGGAATAAACAGTCCGAGTGCCGCATCAATATCAGGCAGGAAAGCCTTGATAACCAGTTGCAGGATGGTGACAAAGGCGGCGATGACGACGATGAAGACGGGGATGCGCACCTTGTCGGGGGTGATAGACTTCAGACACGATATGACGAAGTTGGTGCAGATGAGCACAGCCATGGTGGCCAGACCCATTGACATGCCGTTCATAGCCGAGGTGGTAGTGGCCAGCGTGGGACACATACCGAGCATGAGGACGAACGTGGGGTTCTCCTTGACAATGCCATTCTTGATGATTTGTATTGCGTTCATAGCTTAATCCTCCTTTTCTTCTTCTGTTTCTGATACGTCCTCGCCATTCCCTTTCTGCACGGTAGCACCAGTCTCAGCATCGACAGGCGTAGCCTTGTAAGCATTGTAGGCATTGTTGATAGCAAGCAGGAAGGCACGGCTGGTAATGGTAGAGGCGGTGATGGCATCCACCTGGCCGCCGTCCTTAGACACGGTCAGAGGCTCTGCCGGCGACTTGCCAATGATATCGCCCTTCTCGCCTTTCTGGAACCATTTGTCGGCCTTGGCACCCAGACCCGGGGTCTCGGCATGCTCAAGCAACGTATAACCTAAGATATTGCCTTCGGGATTGAATCCGACAAGCACCTTGAGGTCGCCGCCAAATCCCATGGTGGTTGACTCCACGGCTGCGCCCAGGTCCTTTCCCTGTGCGTCCTTCACCTGATAGATGGTATAAACCATCTCCTTGCCCTTCGCATCGTTCTGCTTCACCTCATCAGTCTTGCTGACGGTGAGGTTGTCACAAACCATCACGGCCTTGATGCCGTCGGCCAGGGCTTTCTCCTTCTGCTGGGCTATCGGCCCTTCTGTCAAGTGGTTGACATAGGCAAGAATAGCTCCCATGACGACTGCCACTCCCGTAAGCACCAGCGCCATATTCAATAAAGATGATTCTAACTTCTTCATATAGCTGTCCTCCTTATTTCTTGGCAGGCACTTCACCGAAGCGCTTGGGTTTCACATAATTATTAATAAGAGGAGTAAAGGCGTTCATGATAAGGATGGCGAACGACATACCCTCAGGATAGGCACCCCAATAGCGGATGACCACAGTCAGGAAACCAATAGCAACACCATAGATAAGCTGTCCCTTCGGTGTCATAGGTGAGGTGACATAGTCAGTAGCCATGAAGATGGCACCCAGCATCAGACCACCAGAGAGAATGACCGACAGGGGGTCGGCATAGATGGGGTTCACCAGATGCATCAGTCCAGCAAAGACAAACACCGTTGCAATAATGCTCACAGGGATGTGCCAGGTGATGATTTTCTTCCAGAGCATATAAGCCAGACCCAGCAGCAGTGCCAGGGCACAGATCTCGCCCATGGCACCGGCACCGTCGGGATGGTTACCGAGGAACAGTTCCAGCGACGAAGGCAGCTGGTCGAGCACGGAAGCATCGCCACTCTTAATGGCCTGCTTCATGATAGCCAGGGGCGTAGCACCCGTCTCGGCGTCGAGATAGCTGCCCAGCTGGCCAACCTTCGGCCAGGTGGTCATCTGTGCGGGGAAAGCCACCAAGAGGGCGGCACGTCCCACCAGTGCGGGGTTGAACAGATTGCTGCCCAGACCGCCGAAGGGCATCTTGGCAAAGCCTATAGCAAAGATAGCGCCGATGATGATAATCCATATCGGCAGGTTCGACGGCAGGTTGAATCCCAGCAGCAGACCAGTCAGGACGGCAGAGCCGTCAAGCACGGTGTTGCGCGGGTTCTTCAGCATGAATTTATTGATAGCCCACTCCAGCAGGACGCAGGCAGCCACACTCGTTGCCAGGACGACGACAGAGCCCAGACCGAAGAAATAGAACGAGACAAGCAGCGCAGGCACGAGGGCTATGATAACGCCGTACATGTTGCGCTCTACGGTGTCTGTTCCGTGGGCGTGTGGCGATAATGAAACAATTAATTTTCCCATTTTATCTTACTTTTTAGCAGCACGGCTGCGGATGATACCCATAACAGTTGATTTTCCCTGACGGATGTTGTCAAGCAGAGGACGGTGGGCAGGACACGTAAACTGGCAAGAGCCACACTCGATACAGCTGACGATATCCTCCTGCTCGGCACGTTCCCAATTCTTCACCTCCGAAATCTTGGCCAGCAGGTAAGGCTCCAGGCCCATGGGGCAGGCTCCTACGCACTTGGCACAGCGGATACAAGGCTGCGGCTCCTTACGGCGTGCCTCGTCGTCAGAGATGATAGTGACAGAGTTAGTACCCTTGCAGATAGGCACCTCGACACTTGTCAGCGCTTTACCCATCATCGGACCGCCGGCCAGCAGCTTATTGTCCCCCTCGGGCATACCGCCACAGGCGTCAATCAGATCCTTCATTGGTGTACCCATGCGAACAAGGAAGTTGCCAGGATTGGCAAGCTTCTTACCTGTCACTGTCGTATAGCGTTCAAACAGGGGCTTATTCTTCATCACAGCCTCGTAGACGGCAAAAGCCGTTCCGACATTCTGGACAATGGCACCGACGTTCACGGGAATGGCTGGAGGGGCAGGCACCTGACGGCGAATGACGGCATCGACAAGCTGTTTCTCACCACCTTGCGGATAACGCTGCTTCAAAGGCACCACCTCGACCTGGTATTCTGAAGCACCAAACACTTCGGCACACTTTTTGGTCAGCAGGTCGATGGCTGCTGGCTTGTTGGTCTCAATGCCAATATAGCCTGTGGTAACCTTGGCAGCCTTCATCAGCAGCTCCAGGCCAACAAGTATCTCGTCGGCGTGCTCCATCATCAGACGGTAGTCGGCAGTGATATAAGGCTCACACTCCACGGCATTGATGATAACACACTCGGCCTTGGCAGTAGGCGGCGGGGTGAGCTTGATGAACGTGGGGAAACAGGCACCACCCATACCCACGACTCCAGCAGCCTTCACACGGTTAATGATTTCCTCAGGTGTCAACTCGGGATGAGCCTTGACGGTCTCCAGCTTGTCACTGCGGTCGATGGTCTCTTCCCACTCGTCACCTTCTACATTAATAATAATAACTGGCTTGCGATAGCCGGTAGCATCAATGGCTGTGTCAATCTTGAATACAGTGCCACTGACTGACGAGAAAATGGGAGCCGACACAAAACCGCCTGCCTCAGCAATCATTGTACCCACCTTCACCTTGTCGCCTTTGGCTACTACAGGCTTGGCCGGAGCACCGATATGCTGTCCTAATGGAAAGATGGCCTGCTTGGGCAGGGCTGCTGTCTTAGTAGCCACCTCATGGGTCAACTTATTCTCTTCTGGGTGTATACCACCTATTCTGAATGTTCTGATATTCATATCAATTCTTCTCCTTTCTTATTTGATGGTAATACTTGAGTCCGTGTCGAGCATGGCACCCTTGGAAACAGGCTTAGCCTTGGGAGCCTCTACCTTGGGGGCTTCTACCTGGGGAGCCTCAGCTTTGGGAGCCTCAGCTTTGGGAGCTTCAACCTTTGGAGCAACGGGTTCCTTGGGTTTCGGAGCGGGCGGCGGTGTGGGGAAATTGACGTCAATGATGGCGTGCTTAGGACAAACGGTGACGCACTTGCGACACAGACGGCACTTCTCATGATCAATGTAAGCCAGGTTGCCCTCAACGGTAATGGCACCGAAGTTGCACTCCTTCTCACACTTGCCACAACCGATACAGCTCACCTGACAGGCCTTCATGGCTACTGGGCCCTTGTCGTGGTTGACACAGGAGACATACACTCTCCTACCCTTCGGGCCCTTTTTGCGCAGCTCGATGATGTGACGCGGACAAGCCTTCACACAGGCACCGCAGGCCACGCATTTCTCCTCGTCGACCTCGGCAATGCCCGTCTCAGGATTGATGCGAATGGCATCAAACTGGCAGGCCTCCACACAGTCGCCACAACCCAAACAGCCAAAGCCGCAGGCCGTCTCGCCGGCACCGCAGGCATGCATGGCAGCACAGGTGCGCAGTCCGGCATACTCGGCAATCTTGGGACGATGCTCGCAAGTGCCATTACATCTCACTACGGCCACCTTAGGCTCGCCATTGGCAACTGCCATTCCGAGCAGGTCGGCCACCTGGCTCATCACGGCAGCACCGCCCACAGGACAGTTCAGCCCGTCGATGGAACCGGCATCGGCACCCTTCACCAGAGCGTCGGCCATACCGCCGCAGCCCGCAAATCCGCAACCGCCACAGTTGGCACCGGGCAGCACTTCATTGACCTGAGCAATGCGGGGGTCTTCATAGACAGCAAATTTCTTGGAGGCGGCAAACAGCACGAGGGCTGCTATCAAGCCTATGGCTCCAAGCACAATCACTGCAATCAAGATGAAATTCATAAATGTTTTGTTTTAATATTTGTTTAAGTAATTCTTATAATCATTATTATTCTATACCGAATGACACACGCTCACTGATACGCCCGCGAAAAAGCCAGAGCAACAGATAGTAAGGCACCAGGGACACCAGGCCAGAAAGGGCTGCCACACCCTCATCGCCCGTCAGACGCAGCACGATGAAGAGCACTCCCACCAACACCAGGAACGGAAGGCCGAAACCCAGCAGCAATGCACGGTTGGCAACCTGACGCGAGGCCGTCACCACTACCTGCTGACCGACCTTGTAGCCACTGCTGTCGGCACAAAAGACGTCAATCAGCTTCTCCTTCATCTCTGAAGCATGACAATGGCCGGCAACCTTACAGGCAGCACACGCTGAAGTCTGAACGATGCGTACTACAACGTGCCTTTCAGAGATGTTTTCTATTATTCCCGAATGCTTAATTCTGTCTGTCATGGATCTGCTTACGTAGACATAGCAATAGTTTGCAACTGCAAAGATACAATTATTTTGTGAATAAATCAGCATAACCGTCTTTTTTTTTCAAAAAAAAATCGTAATCGTTTGCAGATACAAATCTTTTTGCTACTTTTGCAGCGCATAAACAGAACAGCAACGACGATGAAAGCAAATGAACAGACACTACAGCAGCTTGAACGAGCCATCCGTAAGACAACCGAGAAAATCACGTCTTCGGGAAAGGCTGACGTCATGACCGACATCCACATCCGCGTCACCCAGGAGACAGGTGAGCTGATGGTCTTTGACGATGATGACAATGAACTGACGCGCTGTGTGGTAGAACAATGGATTGACAACAAGGACAACGACTTCTATGCCCATGTCACCAGCGTGCTGCGCCGTTGCCTGGAAAAGCAAAAAAAGAGCATTGAACAACTGAACCTGATCAAGCCCTATTCCTTCGTACTGGAAGACGACGACCGCGAAAACATTGCCGAACTGTATGTTGTTGATGACGACACCGTCATCATTGACACAGAGCTTATGGCCGGACTTGACAAAGACCTGAACGACTTCTTCGAACAGCTTATCAAGGAATAAGCGACTTCAGAACGGGGGCTTTCTCTATAAACATACGGCTGTCATCAATGATATATGTGCTCATCTGACCCCACTCGTCATATTCATTGGCATACTCCTGCACATTGACGTCATAATTACTGGTAATGGAGAAATACGGCTCGCGGTCATCTTTACGCAGCCTGCGTCCGAGAAACTGTAAGGGTTCATACACCAGCAGTTTGTCAACAGGATAGCAATCGCTGTCGAGCGAATAGAGCCACATCTCATACTCACGATCTTCCCTATCGGCTGCCAACAACACCAGCCGTGAACCCAGTGTCTCCGGCAATGCAATGGCCTTGGGTGCCTCACGTCCCTCCAGTTCCAGATACTTGACAATGGCCTCAGGCACAAACTTGAAGCCCGGCAGCGACCGAACATAGTCTTCAGAATATTCCAAAGGCAGTGCCTGCATATTCAAGCTATCGTAAAACAACCTGAAGGGCGATACGTCATCAATATCGATACCGTCCAGTTTCATCTGTCGTTTCAACTCCAATTTCTTGATGCTGTCAATTTTCTGTTCGAGCACGGCCTGCGACGTGCGACTATTGCCGCAAGCCGTCATCAGCACGACTGCAGCCAGCAGCTGCATCGCTCTCTTATGCATCTTATATGCTCTTCGCTCTCTCATCGCATTTATCGTTTGCGTGTGCAAAATTACAATTAAATAAGCAAATAACAAAAAAAGTTTTCAAAATTCAATGAAGAAGCGGTGCATATAGCTATAATCCCCCTGTACTTACCGCACCGATTGCACCACTCACACCCTCAAGCAACAGTTTGGAGGCTCCATTCAGCCCGTTTGGCCAAATTCGTGCGCTTCGCCAAGAACGTCTGGAACATCAAAGGCGATGGTATGACCGACGAGCAGATAGCCGAAGCAGGAAGTCAAGGAGAAACACTTTAAGTAAATATTAACATTCTTCAATAAACTAATCTTCAGAATAGTATATTTTTGGTTTTAATTCTACTAAATTATGGCAATATGACTGCTAAGATACTGATTTTCTCTGGTTTATGCAACTATTTCTATAAATATTTTCATCTACTTTAGTTCTATTTTAACTCTACTAATATTCTATATTAATTCTACCCAAAAACCATTCGTATATAGGCGTAAGACCAACATTCCCACGCTGGGAATGTCTCGTTCCCAGCGTGGGAATATATCGTTCCCAGCGTGGGAATATCAAGCAAATCCCCCTACTCCACTATTAACACGCATTGCAGATGAAGTCTACGTAACTTATTGGTTCTCAGGAGGTGGATTTTTTG
>CAMYZO010000050.1 GCA_947303855.1 uncultured Prevotellaceae bacterium | reverse complement strand
CTCGAGAGAATTTGACCGTCAGGAGCCTGTAGAGAAGTGCGAAGTGGCCTTTTTCCAGGGTATTACAGCCTGTCACCCTTCTGTCACCCCTGTCACCCATGAAAAAGGGTGCAAACGCCCTGTACATCGGCATTCTGTCACCCTGTCACCCTTTAAAGACTTTTTTCCTGTATACGCATGCGCATAATTTGTATTAGGCATGACTGGCTGCCTCTTTGTGGTGCTCTGCTGCCGTGTGCCATGACAGCAGAGTGCCACGGAAAAATCGGGGTGCATACCAAAAAAATCGGGGACGCTTCGGCGTCCCCGATTATTTAGTAGGAATGATAGTTGCAATTACTTCACCACAAACTTCTTACCGTTGAGGATGTAGATGCCAGGCTTCGAAGCATTGGTCACCTTCACACCGCTGAGGGTGTAGATGGCATTGTTAGCGCCCTTCTCAGCACCAATGGCCTGAATGCCATCGGGAATCTCAGCCCAAGGCGACTGGGTGATGTCCTCCTCGAAGTCAGCAGTACCGTACTTCGAGACGCGCAGGTTGTCGAACCAGCTACGGCGGTCTACATTATTGTAGTTTGAACCGACAACAAACTGAGTAATCTTAGTGTCACCAGAGGTCATGGCAGGACTCGTCAGACTTGAGAACGGGTACTCAGTTCCCTCACACCTGCCATTCTTGGCGTTGTTGATAACACCCTTGACAGTCTGGTTCTTATAGTCAACCACCAGTTCGAACGAAGACTTGTTGCTGGCATCAGCAATCTTGTCGTTTGCAGCCGAACTGCTACCCACACCAGTAGCGTACTTCAGGAGGTTCATGCCAGTGCCGCCATTAGTAAGTACGTCGTTGAACTCGTTATAGGCCACAGAACCATTATAGCGGTTGAGACTGAAGCCGGCAACACGCTCGTTAGCAGCATTCCTCAATTCTACGTAAGTATTTCTACCACTCAGGTTACCGAAATAGAGGTCGAATGTGAACTGAATCACATCTGTTTCTGAGGGCTGGTCAGCCTCAGCAATAGCCACCGTAGCAGTGCCATTAGCGACACGGAGGACACCGGGAACCAGCAAGTCAGCATCTTCAGAAGCACGATGGCCGATATTAAACTGATTAGCAGTAGTAGCAGGCTTCACACCGTCTTTTTCATACAAAGTAGGAGTGCCAGAGAACACCATCTGACCCTTGGTGCCATTGTAAACGTAGGCAGCAGTCTCGTCAACAGTAACCTCCTGAATGCCTACCTCAGAATCGAAGTCGATGTCAATGATGGGATCAATAGTAACGGAAGCTATGAATGCCTTCGTTGCGGCATCGAGTGTCTCCTTGGCCTGAGCGATAGTCGTAGAGTCAGCCTCGAATGTGGCATTGGTAGTAGCGGCACGCACACTGGTAATAGTGTTCAAGGCGTTAAGGATAGCTGTCTTGTAGGTTTCACGGTCGCCAGTGGCATAGGCGGCGTTGTTACGTGTTTTCTTGGCATCATCAATAGCATTGGCCAGATCGGTGAACGGCTTATTGCGGTCGATGACATAGCTGGCAGCATACTGGAAGCCACGAACCAAGAGGTACTCCTTACGGGTAGGCTCGGGATTCTCCTCTGTAGGCTCGTTGTACTCCTCTACGCCCTGATACTTGGCCCAATCATTCAGCTGCTCGGTAGTAGCTACGTTAGCATCGGTACCGTCAGCATTCTGCCAGTTGAGAGCACGATGAGACTCCACGTAGGGATCCCACTTTACGCTGGCTCTGGCCAGAGAGTCCTGTCCCCAAGGATAGTTGGGGTCATTCGTCAAATCACGAACCTTTTTCTGAGCAGAGACGGCAGCATCCCACTGAGCCTTGTAAGCCTTGTAAGCCTGGATATGCTCCACCTGCTCACTAATGTTCTGGCTGAAAGAACGCACCTCAACGTCTCTGACATAGAAAGCACCACCATTGGAACCTTCTACGCCCGGCCACTCAAAGCCTGCACGGAATTTGCCGTCTTCATCCACATTACCAACAATGTAGAATTTCTGATACTGTTCACCAACAATAGGACCAACCTCGGCAGAGTCTTTTCCGACAAAAATCTTACAGGTCGTCTCCAGATTCCATGACAATACGGTGTTTTTATCGGTATTGGCATTTCTAATGCTACCTGTAAAGAAATATTTTCCGGCGGGGAAATCAACATGGAAAACATTGTAAGTTCCGTCATTATGGAAACCCTTCTGAATACCAGTCCAGATATAGTCACAATTAGCGGGGTCATGGCGCCAGCTTCCACCTGTCAGTTCAAGGTTGGGGAAATACCTCGTCAAACCATTGTTGTCGCCACGGTTAATCTTGCCGGTATTTGCAAGTGTGCTCGTCTCAGTACCCGTCAACATGCTATTGACGCGAACAGCCGTAACGTCCATATACTCACCAAAGACGGTGTTGAGAATCTCAACATAAGCCAAGGCAGTAGACTCGTCATCGAGCATGCCAGCAGCCAGCATACCCTCGACCAACTCAATCGTTTCTGCCAGTTCGCCACGCTTAGCAGCGGCGGCCTCGGTGTTGAAGTTAGCATCGTCCATCAGCTTCTTGGCGAAAGCGATAGTCTGCTCCACGCCACGGGTGTCGTACACGGCCTCAGCCGGACGAATCTGGATGTTGGTCACCATGGCATCGGTGGCCAGCTGCTGGATGTTCATCACCAGGAACTGACCGGCCTCAATGTTAGCCACGAAGGTGAGGGTTGTCCAGTCCTCAGCAAAATACGAAGCGGCAGCCACATTCACCACGGGAGCCTCCTCGGTGCTGGCAGCCTTCACGTAAGCGCCGTCAGTATTCAGGAAGAAGTCCACTGAGTTTTGTGCTGCACCGATAGCGGTGTTTGTGTACGCAGTGCCCTTCATCTGCAGGGTAATGACGTATGTACCCGACAACTCAGCCCAGCGCTGGCAGAGCGCATTGGCGTCAGCAGCTTCGTTGCCCAGTGACTTCAAGGCATTCTCGCCGGCAGGGCCTACACCCGATTCCAGAGTCCAAATGGTAGCATTCACGTCACCACCGTCGGCAGCAACCCAACCGGTAGTACCCTCAGCAAAATTACCATTGGTGACGATGTTGTCGCCGGTAATCTTCAGCTTTTGCGTAGATGTGTAGACATAGTCCTGAGCGTATGCTCCGACTGCAAACACAGCGGCAACAGCCATTGAAAGTAGTCTTTTCATCATAATGTTTGACTTTTTAGTTATTAATAATAGTTATTTAAAAAAAATAATATGCTAACGAATTGGTTCTTTCGGCTGCAAAGATAAGCATTTTCTTGATTTGATGCAAGAAAAACGAAGTAAAAAAATTGCGAAATCTCCTATGTTTTTTGATTTTCACTATTCTTGGCCTATTAAGTAGACACAGAAAAGCCGACAACAGATAATCATGAAGTCAGGCGACTGTTCCTTCTGTTAGGGACAGCCGCCTGAGCTTATGGGGGCGAGGGATGCAGTTAACGCACGGTAACCGTCTGCGTCTGGATGTTACGGCCTGCCTGCATCTTGACGATATAGAGGCCGGGACGGACACCAAGCTTGGCAACGGCCTTAGCAACGTCGCGACGGGCAGTCTGCAACGTGCCGACGAAGGTGCCGCCAATGGTGTAGACCTCGGCACAAACCTGCTCGGCCTGACCGATGCTACCAATACCATCAACGACGCTGTCGGTGACACGCAGCACACCCTTCTTGGCAACCACACCTGTAGTATCCCAGTAGAGGCCATCAGGCAGCTCGGGCAGGTCAAACTGTGGAGTACCCTTGAAGAGGGTGGTGGTCCAGAGTGTGAACTCGTCGCCATTCTTCGGCGTAAAGCCGTCGAGCAACGTCACTTTCACCGTGCCGTTCAGGGTGAACAGCGAGGGCTGGAGCGACGACTGTGAGGCCGACTTGAAGAGGAAGTTGACGACAGCCCCCTCATTGACCGTCATCATGGCCGTAGTCTTGATGATGCCTGGCGTGGTCTCGTTAAGGAACGAGCCGCAGGGGACGAGCTCGGCACCACTGTTCAGCGTCAGCGTACTGAACTTACCCTGGCCGACGATACGTCCGCCATCGTTGACGGTGGTGGCATTCGAGCCGTTGATGAAGTCGGCCAGACTGGCCTGATTGAAACTAAGCGTGCCTTGGTCGATAGTGAGCACGGCATTGAGCTTGCCCAGTGTGAGGATGCTCATCTTGCCAGTACCACGCTTGGTGAGATTCGAGGGCGACACAGCAATGGTTTCACCATAATCGTCAGTACGGGCTGAGGTAATGCCAATCTCAGTGTTGAGCGGGAAGTCGTCGTTGTTGCCACCCAGTATCCACTGACCGCTGCCGATAAGAGTGCCATTGCCAGTGAGCTTACCAAGAGCAATATTCTTACCCTCGTTGCTGACACGCACTTTATTCTGAACATCAAGCGTAGCGTTGGGCATACCCTTAGTATTACGGAAAGCCCAGATAGGCTCATATGACTTCTTGTTCTGACGGTTGTTCTTATAGGCCTTAATGGTTCCGGCGAACTCGCTCCAGTCACCGTCGAAATAGCAACGTATACCTCCGGTATAGACGCTGAACGTGCCCTCGCCGGTGAGCTTACCCCTGTAGACAGAGCGGTAACCGGCATAGAACGTACCTGTCTTTCCCTTGGGCACATTGAAGTTGGCTTTATTATCGATATTGGTTGATTCGTCGTTATCGGCCCACAGGATGCCATTATTAAACACGATGTCGGCAGGCAAATCATCGACGTTGTTCAAATGGTTAGCGTTGACACGACCATTGTCGATGATGAGTTTCGAGAAGGTGTTACCCGTGCCAAGCGTCATGGTACCGGCACCGGTCTTCCTAACAACAGCGCCAGCCCCCTTGATACCATTATTGGTAGTGAAGGTCATGTTTGAGGGCACCTCGACCGTCACCGTGCCGCTGGCCCTGATAGGCTGGTCGGTTATGATGATGCCATTGGCCTGCAGGGAGGCACCGTCGTTGATGGTGATAGACTGTTTGTAGTCGCCCAACGAACCGTAAGCCTGACCAGACTTGTTGGCCAGCAGACTGACGCCAAGCTTACCGGCATTGATAGTGGTGGCACCCGAATGGTTGATATTGTTGATGGTCAGCATGCCAGTGCCATTCTTCACGATGGGAGCGGCACCGATGATGCTGTCGCCAGACAGGGTGTAAGCCTTGCTGACATTGTTGAAGGTGACGGACTTGGGAGCCACACCGCCCGAAATGCGTACGTCGGTAGAGACGGCATCGTCGTTGAACGTGACATCGTCGTTAGCGGCGAAATAAGTGGCAGTTGTTCCAGAAAGGAAGTTCTCGGTAAAGCCGAAATCCCAGATGTTGTTATCAGCCGTTCCATTCCATACCACGGCATCAGCATCGCGCAGTGCTCCCAATACAAGATAGAGCTTGCCGTCCTCAACCTGCAGCGAATGGCGCTTGCTGTCGACACCCTCAATGACAATCTGACTGAGACTGCCCGTCACAGCACCGACAGCACCCAGCTGATACTTACCTGCCGGCAACGATTCGCCCCCAACGAACTGGAAGACGGGCGACTTGTACTTTGGACCGTAGTCGAGCCACACCTGATCGGTCTTTGCCTCAACAACCAGTTTCTCGGCATCGACCTGATCAATGGTGCTGCCGTTGACATCGAAGACAATACGCGAACCAAAGCCCAGCGTAAGCTCAGAGGTGCTGATGCTGCCCACATTTGCCTTGCCGCCGGGGTAGATAGTGGCATTATAGTCGGCCTTGAGGCCCTTCTTAAACTGTCCGCCATTGGAAATCAGGGTGGTGTGACGGTTCAGCCACAGCGGGCTGTTCTCAAAGGTACCGTCGAACTGTAAGGTACCGTTCCAGACGTTGGTCTCGCCGGTATGCTTCTCAACGACGTTGGGCAGCACGAGGGTGCCCTCACCCTGTTTGATAAGACGGGTGGCACCACTGAAGGCACCGCCAGTGAGCGTAGTGGTATAATTAATAACGGTACGCGCGGGAGACTTCGGCGTGCCTGCCGTAGCCTGCTTCGAGCCACTACCCTGTACCCAGGCCGGTGCATTGACCGTCAGGATATAAGGACTGGCACCATCGGCCACACTGATAGTCTTGTCCTCATAGCCATAGATCAGCAGATGGTCGTCGGTAGTGGCGATGGTGCCACCATTGGACACCTCGGTACGCCCCTGCTGAATGAGTGGCGGCGGGGCGATGGTGATGCCCTCCAGCTCGCCAAGGAAGAAGCTGGTATGAGGCGGCTGGTTGTAGCCTACACACTGCCAGGCCATGCCGTTACGGTAGACATGGTCGTCCCAAAGGGTGTAGATGGGATAGGAAGTAGGATCGGTGGTGGTATAGATGCGCAGGGCAGAGTTGTCGACCGTACGCAGCACCACCTCCTCACGCCAGTCACCCAGTATGTCGCCCTGGGCAGAGGGGTTACACTTGGTCCAGTTATTGCTGATGGCATTAAACTCCTTGAGTTGCTTGCCGTTCCACTTATATAAAGTTGAATTGCGGTTAGCACCGGTCCTGGTGTCGAGCATCTCCTCCAGCAGGTCACCATCCCAATAGATGCGCATGTTCAGGTTGGACACGCCGTTGACAGGCACCACCTTGTCGGCCGTCAGACTGATGGTGCCGGAAGAGGCACTCTTACCCTGGCTGCCGGGATAGTCGTTGGTGAAGTTGCCGGCCAGGGCACGACCGTCGTCGCCACCGTCGGCCTTGCGGTAGTAGAGTTCTGCCGTAGTGGCATTCCAATAGGCGTTACCCTGCGAACCTTCCAGACAGTTGAACTGCTCCAAGCCCCAGCGGTAGGGGTCAAGATCGCCGCAATGCTGGGCATCGCCATGGCCAAGACCTGTGGTGGCCAGACCGTAGCCGGTGTCATCGAGAATCATGGAACCATAGACAATCTCATCGCGACCGTCCATATCGACATCGGCAATGGCGAAGTTATGGAAGCCGTTACCATACCAGGGAGACTTGCTGTCGTAGCAGTTCCAGCGCCAGCGCTGGGTCAGCTCATGGGTGGCAGGATCGACATCAAGGGCGCAAGCCTTATGGCGCGTGTAGCAGCCACGGCCGAAGAAAATGCTGGCATGGATACCATCCAGATAGGGGGCACCCATGTAGATCTTGGTGGCACGGTGGCCTACGTCGCCCCACACGCTACCGTCGCCCACCGTCTCATTGCTCTCAAAACGCGGCAGGGGGAAAGCCATGGGGGTGAAGCTGTCGCTGGTGCCGTCCCAGCCGTAAGGCTCACCAGTGGCACCATTCAGGTAGAGGAGATACTCAGCACCCTCAGCCACATACTCCGGACGCGAGCTCTTGCCCTTGCCACAGTCAAAGGTCATATCGCCAATGTTGATGGTCTTGCCAGAAGCGGTATGGATAATCATGTTATCGGCAGCACGCATGACGCACTCAGCCTTGCCGTCGCGGTCCCAGTCGTAGCCAATCATATCGTACTGCTCGTCAGGATTCGACATCAGGTTGGGCCCCAGGTCAATCCACCACAGGCGGGTGCCGTCTATCTTGTAGCACTCGTAATGGTTGAAGTCGGTGGTGTTCGACGGGGTACTCAGATTACCCTGACTGTTGTTACGTTTGACGATGAATTCGCAGATGCCATCGCCATCGACATCGGCCAGCGTCACATCGTTCAGCGTGTAGCCTGACGTGGTGGTGTCGTTACCGCCGGAGTTGCCGGCAACGGAATTGCCAATCTTCTTGCCGGCACGGTTAACCACTGGCTGCACCTTCACGTCAAAATAGCCGTTTTGCCAGGCTGCAACGGCAACCGACTTTTCCTGCTCAACACCACGGACGACGGCAGCCACCTGATAGGTTGCAGAGGCAGGAGCTCCGTTGTCGGTGAAGTTGCTTACTTCAAGGTTCTCGGCAATCTTCGTACCATTACGATAGAGATTGTACTTCGTATCGTAATACTCCGAGCCGAACTTACGCCAGGACACGAAATTCGTGCCACTGCTGGTGGGTACGGCCACGATGCCACGATCCAGCTTATCGGTAACGCGCTGGGCGCTGGCACCGACAGTCATCAGCCCGAAAAAGGCCAAAAGGAATAATTTCTTCATGTTGTTTAGTTATTAGTATCGATACTTGTGGGTGCAAAGTTACGGAAAAAATCGCTTTCCACCAACGCGATTTCTGCTTTTCTTTCTACATTTTTTGGCAGAATGGCTACAGTCTTGTTTTTTTTCCGTATCTTTGCGGCAAAATCACTAACAACTATCTGCTTATGAACAAACAAAGACTCTACACCTTACTATTTATGGCGGCTGCGACCGTGGGCACACAGGCACAGGTGACACCCGTCAGCCAGATGGAGAAGCTGGACCGCGGCGTGGTGGCCGTAAAACCGGCAACGGGCAGCGGCAATTTCGTCAGCTGGCGCTTCCTGGGCACCGACGACGAGGACCGCACGACGTTCGACGTCATCAGAAACGGAGCGGTCATCAAGAAAGACCTGTACAGTACGAACTTCACGGACGGCGGCGGCTCCAGCACGTCGGCCTACCGCATCGTGACCAAAGTTGACGGCGTGGCGCAGGACACTACGAAGGCCGTCAAGCCCTGGGGTGCCGTCTTCAAGACACTGACGCTGGACCGGCCGGCCGACGGTCGCACCAAGCCCTATACAACAACCATCGACAAGGAAACCGTATCCTTCCCGAACGGCCAGGACTACACCTACTCGCCTAACGACATGTCGGTAGGCGATGTTGACGGCGACGGCGAGTACGAGCTGTTTGTGAAGTGGGATCCGTCAAACTCCAAGGACAACTCGCAGAACGGTGTCACCGGCATTGTCTACATAGACTGTTACAAGATGGACGGCACCCGTCTGTGGCGCATCAACCTGGGACAGAACATCCGCGCAGGGGCTCACTACACGCAATACATGGTCTACGACTTTGACGGCGACGGACGGGCGGAGCTGATGTGCAAGACAGCACCGGGAACACAGGACGGCCAGGGCAGCTACGTCAACCAGGCAGCCACCGACGACGCCATCAAGGGCGCCTCGAACACGAAGGACTGGGTGAGCGAAGGTGCCGGACGCATCACCGGCGGACAGGAGTATCTGACCGTCTTCAACGGACTGACGGGAGCCGCCATCCACACCATTTTCTACAACCCCAACCGCAACCAGGAATACGGCGGCGCCGCTGACGGCAGCTTCAACTGGGGCACGCCCGACGGCAAGAACGACACCGGCAGCTACGGCAACCGCGGCGAGCGCTATCTGGCAGCTGTTGCCTATCTGGACGGGCCAGACAAAAATCCGAGCGGCATCTTCAGCCGTGGCTACTACGGCTACGCCTTCATCTGGGCCGTCGACTTCGACGGCCAGCAGCTCAAGCAGCGCTGGCTGTCGAGCCATAAGACCAAGACCAGTTACACACTGACCACCTACGACGCCGAGGGCAAAGGCACCACCAAGAGCTTCAACGGCCTGAAGCCAACGGGCATCACCACCGGCAACGGCGGCGAATGCAGCGGCACCATGTTTGCCAACGGCAACCACAACCTGTCGGTAGCCGATGTTGATGGCGACGGCTGCGACGAGATTCTATGGGGGTCAGCCGGGCTGAACAACGACGGGACACTGCTCTACGGCACAGGCTTCGGCCACGGCGACGCCATCCATCTGGCCGACCACTGCCCCGACCGCCCCGGTCTGGAGGTCTTCCAAATACATGAGGAGAAAGGCACCTACGCCTGGGACCTGCACGATGCCGCCACCGGCGAGGTGCTGCTGAAGGGCGGCCCGGCGGGCGTGGACAACGGACGCGGCATCTGCGGACAGTTCGATGGCAACGTGCGCGGCTCACTGTTCTGGTCGAGCAGCGACGGCACGGCACGCAGCGCAGCAACGGGCGAGGAGATATCGAGCAAGCATGGCACCAGCAACTTCCGTATCTTCTGGGACGGTGACCTGCAGGAAGAACTGCTTGACGGCAACAAGTTAGACGAGTGGAACGGCAACGGCACCAAACGCATCTACATCAACAGCAAGGACCTGTACAACCAGGGCGGTCCGTCCTCCACCTGCAACGGTACGAAGAACACACCCAACCTGCAGGCCGACATCCTGGGCGACTGGCGCGAGGAGGTTATCCTGCATAACGACAACCAGATAGCCATCTATACCACAAATACCGAGACGGCCTACCGCCTGCCGACGCTGATGCACGACCACGTCTACCGCATGGGCGTAGCCTGGCAGAACGTGGCCTACAACCAGCCGCCGCACCTGGGCTTCTACCTGCCCGACGCCCTGCAGGCGCAGTTCATTGGCGAGAAAGAGATTACAGTGAAAGTCAACGAAGCCATTGACTGGACGATGACATGGCGCTACGCCAAAAGCATTATGCTCTATGCCAGCTATCTGCCCGACGGAACGAAGAAACTACTCAATGTGCCCGAGGGGCTGACCAAAGACATTAAAGCAGGCTCAAAGACCCTGACCATTGGGGGAGCACTGGCCGAAGGCGGCGACTACAGCATAGAAATGCGCATCACGAACATGGACGGCACCACTACAACAGAGTACCTGACCATCCACGTGCTTGGCGACGCCAGCGGCATTGAGGATATCGACGCAAGGCTGCAAAAGGAGCAGAAGGCGGTCTACGACCTACAGGGCCGCCAGCGCAGCGGTCTGAAGCCCGGCATCAACATCATCCGCCGCAACGGCAAAACTGAAAAGGTGCTAAGCTCCGGCTCCTTCTAAATCAAGCATCTGAAAAGCTAAATCACTTTGAATATAACAGGCAGCCGTCGGGGGTCACTCCGGCGGCGCTTATTTTGATGCGCGTCTCCTTGCCGTTGTTATAGAAGGTGGCGGTGAAACGGCCCTCGTCGTCGCTGCGGGCGTTAGGGTTCCAGTAGAGGGTGCGCCGGTAGTCGGCAGCAGAACCGCTACCCTCTGTAGAGCCAGAGGCGTCGGGGTCAGCGGGGACACGGCGGCTGTAGTCGGGCTGGTAGAACTCGGCGGGCATGTTGAAGCCTTGCATGAAGATATGGCGGTCGCGGTAGACCAGCTGCTTGCCATCGTCGGCAATGGATACCATCTCGACCGTGGCATCGGCGGAGTAGAGGCTCTCCACCATCGTAGAATCCTCATTGCGCGGCTCATAGTCGGTGAAGACGCGGATGTCCTGCAGACGGCTCAACATCAGGTTCTTCATGATATCGGCCGGAGAGCGTCGCTGGTCGGGGGCACGCATCGCATCAGCCAGGCCGTCGGCTCCTGCTATATCCATATTCGACACGGCACCTGCCATGTCCTGATAGTTACGCCAATAGGTGATACCATTCCAGCGACCGTCGACATTAAACTGACGGTTCAGGCGTCCCATGTTGCCAAAAAGGAACTTGGCCACCTGAAGGGGGAACTGGCGCATATCGAACTTGCCGAACGACAGACCGTAGTCCGTCAGGTCGTTATACAGGTCGTAGGCATCGCGCACGAAGGCCGGCTTGTTCCAGTCAATGGCCCGGCGGCCACGACGGCGACCCTTGACGTTGACGTTGCCTAACTGGTGGACATTGTTCTCCATGGACAGTTCCGAGAGCGAGTCCTCGTCAATGGTCACCTCCCACTCCGGGGCGTGGTTCTCGTAGTAGCTGTACTTATGGGTGAAGATGGGGAAGGGCATGTCGCGCTTGACATAGTAGTCGGCAAAGGCATCCTCGCGGAACACGGTGGCATCGCTGCGCGAGACCATCGACTTCTTCACGGAGTCGCGCTCCTTATAGGCCTTCAGGTTCAGGAAGGTCCTGCCATAGAAGGGGGGAATCTGGAACAGGAACCGTCCGCCGTCCTGTGTCATCTGCCGGCCGGCCACTATCTCACCGTCCATCACCACCTCGGCCTCCACCAGTACCTCACGCTTGAGACCACCGTGGTTGATGCCCAGGTCGTCGTTGACCGAACCGATGCTGCCAAGATCCATGGTCAGTTCCGTGACGCCTTCCTCCTCACCTTCCTCGGGCTCGGTGGTGGTGAGCGAATAGCCGGTCTTGCCGACACCTTTCTGCCAGGAAGCTATCTCGTCCTGATCCACCTCACTAATACCCAGCATCTTGTAGACAGCGCCGCTGACGGTCATGGTCTTTTCCGGTTCATAACGCATCTGACGGGCGGTGTCGGCAAGCTCCTGCCACGGGTATTTGCGCCAGCCCTGCACCATCATCAGCAGGTCCAGGTTCCGGCGGTGCTCAGCATCGTCGCTCTCGAAATAGTAGGCAGGACGGGCGATGAAGCCCCGCAGCTCGCTGCTGAGCAGCAGGTCGGTCATCAGATTGCCGTCGTTATAGGTGGGCTCGTCGGTGCGGGTGTCGCGGACTGAGAGCGAGAACGTGGTATAGGGAGCGGGTGTCTGCAGGGTGACGGTGACGGGGGCGTAAGGGGCGTAGGTGGTGGTGGGTGTGCCATCCATGCTGCTGGTGATGACGGCTGCATGGGCTGAGCCGGGGACGAAGAACAGGCGGTCGGCCAGGATGCGGCCGTCGCTGTCGAAGACCGTCAGGTTGTTGACGCCGGCGGGGAGGCTTTCAAAGGGCAGCGACACGGTCGCTGCATAGAGGACGGAAGAGGATGAGGACGGGGACGGGGATGGGGACGGCGAAGACGGGGAGGGCGGGGACGGGACGGCACTGAGGGTGACAGGGGCGAAATGCTGCAACACGCCACGGCAGAGGATGCTGACGGCATACTGTCTGCCGGCGTGTGCCTGCCCACGGCCCTGCAAGGTTACCTGGCTGCCGTCGAGGGCGAGCACCACCCCACCCTGCTCAGCCCGTGGCAGAGAGAAGGTGTAGTTTTTGCCACGCCAGGAGAATTGGGCTGTCAGCGGTTTGCCCTGGGGGGTGACGGTGAACACGCCGCGACCTAAATGGGTGGTCTGGATGTCGGTCAGCGGTTGGCTGCCCTGCCTCACACTGCCCTTGATGGTGACAGCCTCGCCTAACTGGTCGACCACCTCAAAGGCCACCCGGCTCTTAACACCCTCTACCAAGTGGCCGCCCTCAGGATAGAACGACACGAAGAGTTCCTCCTTTTTAGGCTTTTGCAGCCGCTGCTTAGGGCGCTGATACATACGGCGGGCATCGTAGTCGCCGGCGACATCGGGCTTACTATAGATAGGTATCACGCGCGAGTATAGGCCATCCCACTGGCGGTAGTAGTCGGCAGCCATCTGGCGGTTGTAGAACTGCCACGTCTCCTGAACGTTATAGTCATGCTCACGGACACCGAAGTTCAGCATCCAGCGGGTATAGGCCCGCAACTCGTAGTAGCCGGAGTAGAGCGAGTCGCGGAGCACAAACTGTCCGCAGGTATGACCTTCGGGGGCGACGATGATGTTCTGGCGCTCCACGAGCAGACCGTCAGGCGAGAGCAGCTCGACATAGAGGATGCGGCTCATGTCGGTAGGCGTGAGGTTGTCGGCACGGACAACGTAAGCCTTATACCACAGTGTGTCGCCGACGAAGTAGCACTGGTTATCGGTATGTACATACACTTTCTCCTGCACCTGACTGACGGAAGACTGCTCCAGAGCCTGACGGATATCGTCGAGCGAACCTGCTTGCATACTGCCTACTACTGCCAGCAGGCCTGCCAACATAGATAAAACGCGGTTCATGTTCAACAAAATTTATTTCTTTGACGCAAAATAAACGCCAAAGTTTATTTACAAAACAAAAAAAAGCATTACCTTTGCACCGCTTTTTAGCAATTTAATAAAATTTATGTACAAACCACAGTTCAACAAGCGCCACGTGCTCGTGTTCCACCAGTTTGGGAACAAGGGCTGGTCGCTCTTCAGCTGTCTGGGACGCGAGGTGGTATGCTCCGTCCTCTCGGTGGCGACGCTCACTTACGCATCGGCCGAGAGCGTCAGCACCCAGCCCGTCGTCAGCGACACCGTCGCCATAGGGACAGCACGCGAGCAGTTGCTCGACGAGGTGAGCGTTACCGGATCGAGGGCGCCCCTGACAAAGAGTCAGGCTGCGAGAATGGTCACTGTACTGGAGCGTGCCGACATTCAGCAGGCTCCGGTGCAAAGTATTAACGATTTGCTGAAATATGCCGTCGGCGTCGACGTCCGCCAGCGTAACCCACTTGGGGCGCAGACAGATGTTACCATGCGAGGCGGCACCCAGGAGCAAATCATTGTCCTGCTGAACGGCATCAACATCTGTGACCCACAGACCGGGCACAACACCATGGACCTGCCCGTGCAGCTGAGCGACATCCAGCGTATCGAGGTGCTGGAGGGACCTGCCGGCCGCATCTACGGCACCTCGTCGCTCGTCGGGGCGATCAATATCGTGACTGAGCGAGGAGCGAGGAGCGAGGAAGGAGGAGCGAGGAGCGAGGAGCGAGAAACGAGGATTGTCAAGGCACAGATTGAGGGCGGTTCATACGGTTACGCCAGCGTCTCAGCACGCTTACAACTCCCTCCCTACAGGGAGGGCTGGGGTGGGTCTGCTTCTGCCAGCTATACACGCAGCGACGGCTACAGCCGCTCGAAGACCGGCGGACTGAACAGCGACTTCAGCGGAGCAAAAGTCTTTTACCAAGGACAGTTTGCTGACGACGGCCTGCGACTGGACTGGCACTTCGGACTGAGCGACAAGGGCTGGGGCTCTGCTACGGCCTACGCCTCGCCCAAGTGGCAAGCCGACGACCAGTATGAGCACACTACCAAGCTGACCGCCGCCCTACGGGGCAGTCTGCAACGGGGCAGCGTAAGGCTGCAGCCCACCGTCTACTGGACGCAGCACCAGGACCGCTACGAGGGCTACCGCGGGCGCGCTGACCTGCTGAAATATAATTACAACCGGACGGACGTTGTTGGCCTCAGCCTGAACAGTTTCTTCGACTGGCGTCTGGGACGCACGGCCTTCGGTGCCGAAGTGCGCAACGAGAACCTGCTGAGCGGCAACCTGGGGGAGCCGCTGGCACGCCAACACCACATCAGCGGCACCGACCGCTACTACACCCTCGGTCTGAACCGCACCAACATGAGCGGCTTTGTGGAACACAACGTGCTGCTGAACCAGCTGACGGTATCGGCAGGTCTGGTCGTGGTCAAGAACACCTGGGCCGACATGGACTGGAGCCTCTATCCGGGCATCGATGCCTCGCTGCGCATAGGCAGCCACTGGAAGCTGCACGCCTCGTACAACACATCACTGCGCCTGCCGTCGTTCACGGAGATGTACTACAAGTTGCAGGGCTACAGCGCCGACCCGCATCTGAAGCCAGAGGAGATGCAGGCCGTAGAGGTTGGTGCAACCCTTAACCTCAGACCTTCAACCTTCGGTCTTGTCCTATGGCACCACCACGGCCGCAACATGATAGACTGGGTGATGGACACGTCACGGGGCGACGAGGCCGTGTGGCAGAGCGTGAACCACACGAGGCTGAACAGCGTCGGCCTGGAAATATCCGGACAGCTCGCCATCCGCCAGTCACGCGTCAACATCTCCTACAGCTATATACATCAGGAGAAGGATCTGGAGCCGCAGATGGTGTCGCAATATGCACTGGAATACCTGCGCCACAAACTGGTAGCCGGGGTACACCACCCTATCATTCCGCAACTGCTACTTCACCTGAACCTGCGCTGGCAAGACCGCGTGGGGCAATACACCGACATCGACGGCTCTGCATGCGACTACAGTCCCTACGCACTGGTTGATGCCCGTCTGTCGTGGCAGCAGCCGCATTATGAACTTTACGTAGAGAGTAACAACCTGCTGGACACCAGCTATCGCGACTACGGTCTGGTGCCGCAGCCCGGCCGCTGGCTCATCGGCGGCATCCGCGTCAGTCTTTAAACCGATGGGGGCCCACCACTTGGTGAGCCCCCATCGGTTATTGCTTCAGCTTAAAAGAATTTTCGATACTGCTAATCTCTGCAGAGAAAGACTTGTCGACCTTCAGCCGCTGCTCAACGGTAGAACAGCTGTGCAGCACCGTAGAATGGTCGCGCCCGCCAATAAGCTGACCAATACGTGAGGCCGGCATCTTCGTGTACTTCTGGGCCAGATACATCGACACCTGGCGCACCAGCACGTAGTCGCGCTTGCGACTCTTGCTGAACACATGCTGCTGAGCCACGCCATAGTGGTCGCACACCTTCTCCAGGATATCGTCAACCGTCAGCGGATAGTTGTCAACCTTGACGGCACGCTTGATAACCCGCTCGGCCAGTCGCATATCGACGCTGGAGTTATAGACAATACTGTAGGCCATCAGTCCGTTGATGACACCCTCCAGATCGCGCACACTGCCATTGGCCGTCTGAGCAATAAACTGTATAACGTCGGCAGGTATCTTCAGACCGTCACGGCGGCATTTGGCATTGAGGATGTCAACGCACAGCTGCACGTTAGGCTTCTCCAGTTCGGCAATCAGACCGCATGAGAAGCGTGTCAGCAGACGGTCCTTCACACCGGCCAGGTCAACTGGCGGACGGTCGCTGGCCAGAATAATCTGCTTGCCCAGCCTGAACAGGTGGTCAAAGATATGGAAGAAGGTGTCGAGCGTCTTAGGCGAAGAGGCCCACTCCTGAATATCGTCGACTATCAGCACGTCGATGGTCTGATAGAAATGTATGAAGTCGTTGGTGGTGTTACGACGCACGGCATCAGTGAACTGTACCTGGAACAGTCGCGCTGAAACATAGAGCACACGCTTCTGTGGGTAGACCTCCTTACAGCGCACACCGATGGCATTAATCAGATGGGTCTTGCCACAACCCGAGGGGCCGAAGACAAAGAAAGGATTAAATGTCGACTTGCCCGGATGCTCAGCAATACTGAGACCCACGGTGCGCGGCAACTTGTTGGAGTCACCCTCAATAAAGGTATGGAAAGTCTTGTATTTGTCCAGTTGCGGATTCAGGTCTGCAGGGGCGGCATCAAGCAGCGTCGGCGACTGATTAGCGCGTGTGCTGAGTGTCGGTCCATCGATGTCGGCAGGTTCAACAGGCACCACATCCTGCGTCAGTTTGTTGGTCTTGTCGGTAACGATGCGATAGTTCAGGCAGACCTTAGCCTTGAAACTGTTGGTCAGCGCCCAATACATCAGACGGACATAGTACTGTTCCAGATACTCGCAGAAGTAGGCGCTGGGTACCTGCAGCAGCAACGTGGCATCACTCTCCGAGTAGGACTCGAAGACGATGGGCTCAAACCACGTTTTATATTGCTGCTCAGTGACGTTCTGCCTTATCAGTTGGAGGCAGTTGTCCCAAAGCGCCTTATGACTGTCTTGCATCTGGCGTACTTATTTTAATAGTTAAAAATTAGCGGAATGGTCGTTACTCCATTGGTTTTCATGTGCAAAGTTCGCGTTTTTTTTTGAAACTCGCAAATTTCCATTTTTATTACAGAAAATAGTTTCCCGCGTAACCTGCTTGAAATGGGCTATTTATGGTGTTTCACGATTTTTCTTCAACGACAGCTCTTGCAGAAATCAAAGAAGCTATCTTTCAGCGTCTTACAACAATGTCTATCGGTGTTTCAAAAGATTTTTTATTTAGACAAAATAAAATTTACTTATCTTTTTTGCCAAAAACCGAGAAATGGACGTAGCGTTTGGGGTGGGCTTTGAGGTCAATCATCAGGGAGTCGGCGTGCGACATTGTGGCATTCAGATTATTATACAATCCCGGGTCGCGCATGAGCAGTCCGAGCGTACCTTCCTTGCTATTCAGCAGAGCCGTCATCTGCTCCACATTCTGCAGGGTGCGGTCTACCTTAGCCATGGTGGCAGCCAGATCCATCTGGTTCAGACTGTGCGTCAGCGTGTCGGCATTGGCCATCACACCGTCGGCCTTGCTCATCAGTGCCGGCAGTTGTCTGTTCAGGCTGGCCGTCAGCTGGCTCAGTCCGGCAGCGGTGGTGGTCAGTCCGGCAGTGATATCCTCCACGTTGTGCAGCGAGCGACTCAGCGTTGGGTCGGCCAGCAGGGCATTGACAGAAGCCAGTATGGAATCAAGTTTTGGCAGCATCTGCTCTATCTGCGGCACCATGTCGGCGGCCTTGCTCATCAGTCCCGTCTGCTGCTGACCGCTGATAGTGTCGCCCACGGCCAGCTGTCCGTCGGCCATATTACCCAGCTTCAGCACCAGTCGCACGTTGCCCAGCAGGTCGCTGGCAATCTCAGCCGTCGTTCCCTGTGGCAGCTGCATGTCGCCGTTCATGCCTATAACGGCCACAATATCCTGCGGACGGGTGTAGTCGTATTCGATGCTCTCCACCGTTCCCACCTTCACGCCGTTGCAGTAGACAGGACTGGAGGCCGACAGACCGGTAATGTCGTCAAACTTTGCCATATACTTATTACCAGTCGAGAAGAGACTCAGACCCTTCAGGAAATTCATGCCGAAAAACAGGATGACCAGTCCGGTGACGGCCACCAATGCTATTTGTACTTCCTTTGTAAAGAATTTCATATCCTTAGTGCTATTATTTGTTCTTGCTTGCTTTGTATTCGCGAATGGCCTCGTTCACGTTCATCTTCTCACCGTCTTTGAAGGCCACGATGAAGGCCTGCGGGAAGTGCTTCAACAGTTCCTTGCGTAGGCGGTAGATGTCCTGATAGTTAGCCGAGGCACCAGTAGTGTACTTATAGAGGCCGCCCTCCCGGTAGTAGTCAACATCGGTAACGCCCTTCAGATGGGGACTGTTGGCCTTCAGTTTCTTATCGCTCACCAACAACTGGACTTTGAAGACAGGCACCGACGCACCGTTTTGCTGCGGCAGCACAGACTTCTGTGTCTGCGGCACAGGCTCCGTCTTCATCTGTTCCTCCTGCGCCTCCTGCACCTTTTCCGTCTCCTGCTGTTTTGACTCGTCAGGGACGGTGGTCACCTGCGGTTCGTCGGGCATCGGTTTGTAAGGTACCTTCACTCCTGGCGCCACCTTATTCTTATAGGCCACAAAAGCCTGGTAGAAGCCGCGTGAGAAGGCTGTGACTGCCTGGTCGCTGCAGAGATACTGCTCCTCGTCGGCGGTAGAGATGAAGCCCAGCTCCAGCAGGCAGGCAGGCATCGACGAGAGACGCAACACGGCCAGGTTGTCCTGGTGTACGCCCTTGTCCTGACGCCGGGTAGCCTTGCAGATATAGCGCTGCATCTCCTTGGCCAGCTTGATGCTGTTCTCCATATTCTTGTCCTGCACCAGTTCAAAGAGAATATTGCTCTCTGGCGAGTTAGGGTCAAAGCCAGCATAGTGCTGCTTATAGTCCTTCTCATAGAGGATGACGGCATTCTCGCGCTTTGCAACATCAAGATTTTCAATGATACCTTTCTTAGACCCGCTGACACGTCCTGTTCCCAGGGTGTAGGTCTGATAGCCCCGTGCCACATGGCCCTTAGGCAGTGAATTGATATGTACGGAAACAAAGAGGTCGGCCTTGTTCTTGTTGGCAATCTCTGCCCGCTGCCACAGTTCCAGGAAACGGTCAGTCTTGCGAGTATAAATCACCTTTACATCGGGGCAGTTCTGCTCAATGACACGTCCGAAGGCCAAAGCATAGCGCAGTGTGAGCGTCTTTTCCTTCGACACCCTGCCACAGGCACCTGCGTCATGGCCGCCGTGGCCGGCATCGATAACCAGTGTAAACCGCTTCGTGGCACCGTCGGCCGACAGTGCCATAAGGAGCAGTATGGTAAACAGTGTAAACAATCTTTTATACATGACCGTGCAAAGGTACGCTTTTTTAACGGAAAAAGCGCCAAACGTCAGTCTGTTTTATCATTTATTAAGTGTAACTCCACACCGGCACCGTCGCTGTCGGCTCCCATGGGCGGTGTCACCTTGGTCAGCCACAGGTCAACCGAAGTGATAGCCGGAAACTGCCGCAGCAGGCTGTCAGCTATGCGTCCGGCGGCATGCTCAAGGAGATTTGAGGGTATGTCCATCTCGCGTTTCACCAGCTCGTAGACGACAGCATAGTTCAGCGTGTCGGCCACGTCATCGGTCACCATGGCCTGCTGCCAGGGGTAGCCTATGCGCAGGGTGACGGTGAAGTCGCCCCCAACCGTGCGCTCCTGTGGCAGCACGCCGTGGAAGGCCCTAAAGCGCAGGTTCTTCAGCAGGATGTACGTCTGACTGTTCATCGCTCTGGTCGCTGGGGTCGGTACCGCCGGTAACATACTTCTTCAAGGCGCGTTCCACACCATTCTTCCAGGTGTTGATGTTCTCGCTCTGCAGTTGCAGCGAGGCCACCAATTTGATGACGTGGTCGATGGGCATGCGGTAGCGCAGCACACCGCTGATGAGTTTAGCGTAGTTCCAGTATTCGGGGTTGAACTTCTCGCTCAAGCCCTCGACGGTGGTCTTGTAACCACGTTTGTTCTCAAACTGAAAGTCATAGCGCTTCGTACCGTCGGCATTGACATTTTTCACAATCTTACCCTTGGTCACTGACTTGGGGAGGATGATACCCTCCTCGTCGTCCTGCAGACCGGTGAATATCTCGTAGGGATAGCCGTTGAGCAGTCCCACCAGGGCCACCCACTTCTCCTTGTTGTTCTGGAAGCGTACTACGTCGCACTCCAAGGTCTGCGGGCGTACCTCCGTCACATCGGGATGATGGTTACTGAAGGCCATTTCCAAGGCTCCGGCAGCGAGTGCCATCATCGTGTCAGCCTCCTCGGGCTTCAGGGCCTCCATACAGCGGTTCACCAATGCCCTGACCTGGTCCTCGTTGAGTGGCTTCTCCGACTTCTGACTGATGCGTGCCAATGCACCAACCACCTGTGCCAGTGTCTCTTCAGCACTCTTAAAATGTTGTTCCTGTGCCATATTTCCTGTTTTTTCTGCAAATTTCGGCAAAAAATCCCATACAGCCAAATGTTCAAGGTTTTTTTTGCTGTTTCAACACCATTATGTTGGCGGGGGCACGGCCAGCGTCCAGTTCCGCCTTCATAAAGTCCATGTCGGCAGCCACGTGGGCAAAGTAGCGGCGGTAGCCACGGCAGAGAACGTTCATGCCCGGCTCGCCGTAACAGTCGGTTGTCAGCCGATTCTTGGGACACTCACCGTGACAAGCAAACAGCCAGTGGCATTCACGGCACTCGCGCGGCAGCGCCGACTGTTTGTCCAGTCCGAAGCGTCGTTGCTGTTCACCATAAAGCATCCCTGCAAGCGGCTGCTGACGTATATTCCCCAGCCGATGGCCGGGGCTGACAAAGTGGTCGCAGCAGTAGACCGTACCGTCGGCCTCCATGACCGCCGCCTGACCGCAGGTTGCCGACATGGAGCAGAGGCCGGGTGCCACACCCGCCCAGTTGGCCAGCGTCGCATCAAAGAGCTGTACAAACAGGCGGCCTACGTCGTGCCGTACCCATTCGTCGTAAACAGAACAGAGGAAACGGCCCCACTGGTCGGCCGTCACCGAGCATTCGGGCAGCTGAGGCTCCACTATAGGCGTGAACTGCAGAAACTCGCAGCCCATGTCGCGAAAGAAACGGTAGAAGGCCAGCGGCTGTTCCACATTCCGCGCGTTAACCGTGGCCATGGCGTTCCATTCCACACCATGCTTCTGCAACAGACCGATGCCGCGCATCACGTCGTGCCACGACGTGCCGCCATGCCGCATCCTACGGTTGCCGTCGTGCTGCTCCCGCGGTCCGTCAATGGAGATGCCTACCAGGAAGTGGTTGTCATGCAGGAACTGGCACCACTCGTCGTTGAGCAGCGTGCCGTTCGTTTGCAGACAGTTGTCAATCTGCAGGCCACGGCCATACTGCCGTTGCAGCTCCAGGGCCCGCCGGTAGAAGGTAAGCGGCCTCAGCAGCGGTTCGCCGCCATGCCAGGTGAAGAGCACCTGGGGCTGCGTCTGCATGGCTATATACTGCCGTATGAAGTCTTCCAGCAGACGGTCGTCCACCAGCGCCCCACTACCCCGCCCCAGGTAGTAGCAATAGCGGCACGCCAGGTTACAGCGGTCGCCCACGGGTTTCAGCATGACGTAAACCGGCCGCCGGAACGGCCATACTGTTCCCCCGCCGTTCACTTCCTGGTACTCCTTTTCTTGGTCATGCCGCTCACGGCATCATCGGGAATAGGATAGTTCTCACTGGGTGTACGCATCTGAAGCATCAGCCGCTCCAGCTCCTTCACCAGCTCCGGATGCTCGGCGGCCAGGTTATGCTGTTCGCAAGGGTCTTCCTTGATGCGGTAGAGTTCCAGCGGCGCATCTTTTTTCACCGTCACCGCCTTCCACCCCTGATGGCGTATGGCCCGCTGTTTGCCCGGGAACTCCCAGTACAGGTCACGGTTGTCGGTATCAATATCCTCGCCGAAGAACAGCGGCGACACATCCATGCCATTGGTATCGCCAGACACGACACTGCTGCTGCCGGCCAGCCGGGCCAGTGTGGGCATGAAGTCGGGGAAATAAACCAGATTGTCAATCTGGCGCGCAGGCACACGACCGGGCTGGTTCACAATGAGGGGCACGCGGATGCCGCCCTCATACAGTTGTCCCTTGCGCCCCTTCAGTCCGGCTCCGCAGTTCAGCTCCTTCAGCGGTGCCATGACGGCGGCCCCGTTGTCGCTGGCAAAGATAATGAGCGTGTTCCCGCGCAGTCCCAAGGCATCAAGGGTTCCCAAGAGGCGGCCAATGTTATAGTCCATGTGGGTCACCAGCGCGGCATAGCGCTTGGTGTTGGCCGACCAGTCACCCTGCTCGTCATACCACGACGTATCATCAATATTATAAGGTTCGTGCGGGGCATCATAACCCAGGAAGAGGAAGAAGGGCCGCTGGCGGTTACGGTGGATGAACTGTATGGCATCGTCCGTCGAAATCTCCGTGTTATGACGCACATGGGCATCGCGGGCGTTCTCCTCTATATGTATCAAGCTGTCGCCGTGGAAGCGGTAATAGGGGTAATAGTAGGGAGCATTGCTGTGGACGGTAGCGATAGTCCATCCGTAGAACTCGTCGAAGCCACGGTGGTTGGGCGCCGCCTGCGGGTCGTAGCCGTCCAGGTGCCACTTATTCACCAGACAGGTGCGGTAGCCCGCCTTCGAGAGTACCGTACCCAAGGTCACGTCCTCCTCCAGCAGATTGGCACGCCTGACGATGGTCGTGTCGCCACGAGGGTTGATCTTCAGTCCCGTCATGCCGCCGGCGTAGCACTGGTTGTCGCGTATGCGGCTGTTCCCGCTGTTCTTGCCCGTCATCAGCGAGCAGCGCGACGGTGAACTGATGCCGCTGCCGGCGTATGCCTGCGTAAAACTGGTGCCGGTGCGCGCCAGACGGTCGATGTTCGGGGTCTGTATATAGCGGTTGCCGTAGCAGGCCAGGTCGCCGTAGCCCATGTCGTCAGCTAGTATAAAGATAATGTTCGGGCGCTCGGGAGTTGCTCCCTGCGGCTCGTCGCCAGCAGCCTGTGCCTGCTGGGCCAGCAGGGCGCCCATGGTCATCAAAACGTGCTTCATGTGCTTTTTGTTTGCAAAGTTACATTTTTTTTCGTAATTTTGCACGCAAAACCAGAAAAATATGAAAAATTTGCTTACCCGCCGCACCATCCGCAAGTATGCCGACCGTCCCGTCGACGACCAGTTACTCAACCGCCTGATGGAAGAGGCTGCCCGCACACAGACCATGGGCAACCTTCAGCTCTACTCCGTCATCGTCACCCGTTCCAGCGAGATGAAGTCAAGACTTGCACCCGCACATTTTAACCAGCCGATGGTGACCGAGGCCCCCGTGGTGCTCACCGTCTGTGCCGACTTCAACCGCACCAGTTTCTGGGCCAGATGCAGACAGGCAGAGCCCGGCTACGACAATTTCCTGTCGTTCATCAATGCCGCTACCGATGCCCTGCTCTACACACAGACACTCTGTAACCTCATGGACGAGGAAGGGCTTGGCTACTGCTATCTCGGCACCACCGTCTACCAGCCGCAGCAGATTATCGACATTCTTGATCTGCCGAAGCTCACGATGCCCGTCGCTACACTCACCGTGGGCTGGCCCGACGAAGTGCCTCCCCAATCTGACCGACTGCCGCTGGAGAGCTTCGTGCATCAGGAGACCTACCACGACTATCTGGGAAAGGACATCGACACCTATTATAAATATAAAGAGGAGCTGGAGGAGAATCGTCATTTTGTAGAAATCAACCACAAGGAGACGCTCGCTCAAGTGTTCACCGATATCCGCTATACCCGCAAGGACAATGAAGCCATGTCGAGGGAACTGTTTGCTGCCCTCATCAAGCAGGGCTTCCTACCCTACACCATGATGCTTCCATTATAAAATAAATCCTCGCCGATTGGCGAGGATTTATTTTTCGTTATTCTACTACGATGGGCTTGTACTTAGGCACGAGAGCCTTCATGATACACCAGCCGATGAGGTAGGCCACGGCGCAGATGCAGAACACCACCATGTAGGCTGCGGGCTTGCCCTCGAAACCGAAGAAGGAGAAGGCCGAGCCCTGTGCTGCTGCCCAGGTGAAGAACTGTCCGCTACCCATGTTGATGGCCATAGAACCCAGACCACCGGTCATGGTACCCAGACCGACGATGGTGCCGATGGTTGACTTGGGGAACATGTCGCCGATGGTAGAGAAGAGGTTGGCAGACCATGCCTGGTGTCCGGCACCGAGCAGACCGATGAGGATGGCGGGCCACCAGGCGCTATAGGCGCCGAGGGGCTGTGCCAGCAGACCGAGCACGGGGAAGCAGGCAAAGATGAGCATAGCGCGCATACGACCCAGATAGGGGTTCATGCCCTTATTCTCAACGAAATACTTAGGCAGGTAGCCGCCGCCGATAGACAGCACGGTAACGATGAAATAGAGGGTGAAGATGAGCAGGATGCCCATGGTAGAGTCGGAGGTATAGCCGTACTGGTCGCTGAAATAGGCGGGAGCCCAGAACAGGAAGAACCACCATACACCGTCGGTCATGAACTTACCCACGAGGAAGGCCCAGGTCTGCTTGAAGGTGAAGCACTTCAGGAACGGAATGGCTTTCTCCTCCTTATTAGCATCACGGTCCTGAACGTCGGCCAGGTCGTTATCCTGCTCGATATAGTTCAGCTCAGCCTGGTTGACGCGCTTGTTCTGGCGGGGCTTCTCATAGAGCCACATCCACAGGCCCATCCACACATAGCCTAAGACACCGATGATGATGAAGGCCATCTCCCAGCCCCAGGCACGTGCCAGGAGGGGAATGGTGGCGGGAGCAGCCAGAGCACCTACAGAGGCGCCGCTGTTGAAGATAGAGGTAGAGAAAGCGCGGTCCTTCTTGGGGAAGTACTCTGCCGTGGCCTTGATGGCGGCAGGGAAGTTGCCGGCCTCGCCGACAGCAAGGATCAGACGGCAGGAGAGGAAGAGCCACACTGAGATGGTGGCAATGGCAACGGCAGCATCGCTACCAGCCTGCACGGCCTGCAGGGCTGCAATGGAGTCGTAGCCCTCAATGTTCATAGCCACCCAGCCGCAGCCGGCATGCATGACGGCACCTGTTGACCAGACGAAGATAGCGATGAGGTAGCCCTTCTTCGTACCCATGAAGTCGATGAACTTTCCGGCAAAGAGGTTTGCGATGGCATAGAACAGCGAGAACATACCGGTAATGAAACCATAGTCGGCGTCAGTCCAGTGGAAGTCTACGGCTATGAAGTCTTTCCAGGTAAGCGACAAGACCTGACGGTCCATGTAGTTAACGGTGGTTGCCAAGAACAGCAGCGCACAGATGACCCAACGGAAGTTGGACATTTTGGTTGTTTGAATTGGTGCCATAGATATTTACTATTTTCAAATTTACTATTTACTATTTATTTTTCGATTTTATGATTATAGTATCATGTTGACGGTCTGCGATACGAGCAATTGTCCAATAGTCAAATTGAAAAACAAATCGCAAATCGTAGATCGCCAAATCGTAAATTATCTGATGTCAATCACGGGAATGTTGTCTTTGTCGTTGTAGTAGAGGTTCTCACCGGCCATACCCCAGATAAAGGTATAGTAATAGGTGCCGGCAGCGGCGTGCATCGACCACTCAGGCGACATGA
>CAMYZO010000049.1 GCA_947303855.1 uncultured Prevotellaceae bacterium | reverse complement strand
TGTGGCAGGCGGTTTTGTCACCCTGTCACCCTTTTTCACGAAAAATCCTATACAGGAGTTATGACATTCGGGAAAGAAAAAAGAAAAAACGGGCTTTTTCTTTTTCTTTTCCCTTGTTTTTTCGTATCTTTGCGCCCGTTATGAGTACCATCATCTATCCATCGCCCATCTTCGGCCCTGTTCACAGCCGGCGACTGGGCATTTCGCTGGGCATCAACCTGCTGCCTGCCGACGGCAAGGTATGCTCCTTTGACTGCATATACTGCGAGTGCGGATTCAACAAAGAGCACCGCCCCACCCTGCCGATGCCGACACGCGAGGAGGTAGCCAAGGCACTGGAGGCCAAGCTGCAGCAGATGAAGCACGACGGCCAGCTGCCCGACGTGCTGACCTTTGCCGGCAATGGGGAGCCGACCTGCCATCCGCATTTTGCTGAAATCATCGGCGACACCATCCGCCTTCGCAACCAGTACTGTCCTGACGCCAAGGTGTCGGTGCTGAGCAACTCAACCATGATTCACCGCGCAGAGGTACACGACGCGCTGATGCGGGTGGACAACAACATCCTGAAACTCGACACCATCGACATGGCGTTCATCAGCCAGGTGGACCAGCCCAACGGCACCTACGACGTCAACGCCATCATTGAACGCATGAAGGCCTTCAACGGTCATGTCATCATCCAGACCATGTTTCTCAAGGGCGACGGCATTGACAACACCACCGACCACTACGTCAGGCCGTGGCTTGAGGCCGTCAAAGACATTGCCCCCAGTCAGGTAATGATTTACACCATCGACCGCGAGACCCCTGACCACAGCCTGCTGAAGGCCACCCATGAGGAGCTGGACGCCATCCGCGACCGCGTCATTGCAGCAGGCGTGCCCTGTACAGCCAGCTATTAAAAGCATTGAAGCGCGAACAAATCCTGTCCGCGCTCCAATACTGTTTTTACATTCTTGATATAATTCCGAGCTTCGTCGTCCGCAGGAATTCTATGACATGACGGATCTCCGGCCCGTCAGGAACCTGCTCTACAATCTGGTTGACAGCATCGAACAGCGAGGTGTTACCGTTGAACACCAGACGGTAGGCGTTGGCGATGTGCTTCAGCGTCTTCTCGTCGACGCCATGCTGACGGCCAACGGCAAAGTTCACGCCGCCATAGGTGTTCTTCTTAGTGGTGATGATGTAAGGCGGCACATCCTTGGAGAAGGTGGTGCCGGCCTGTATCATAGAGCCCTTGCCGACACGCGTCTTGGCATTCTCAATGACCGAACTGGAGAAGATGACACCGTCTTCAATCTCGCAGTCGCCGGCAATCTTAGTACCGTAGCCAAAGACGCAGTGGTTGCCCACCTTCGTGTCGTGCGAGATATGGGCGCCTTCCATCAGCACGTTCTCGTTGCCTATAACGGTCTGGCCACCAGTGTGGGTGGCGCGGTTGATGACCACATTCTCACGGATGATATTACCGTCGCCGATGATGCACTCCGACTTCTCGCCACGGAACTCAAAATCCTGCGGCAGGGCACCGATAACGCTTCCCTGGTGGACTTTATTTCCCTTACCCATGCGCGTACCATTACATATACTGACAAAGGGAAAGATGATGCAATTGTCGCCAATGACCACATCGTCCTCAATATAGACGAAGGGGAATATCTTACAGTTGTTGCCGATTCTCGCCTTGGGGCTGATTTCGGCTTTAGGACTTATTTCGCTTGCCATAACTATTCACATTACACTATTCACTATTCACTTATTTAGCACCGCCACCTAAGGCCTGGTAGAGGTTCACGACGGCCTGCATCTTGTTGAACTGGTCGGTCACCTCGTTGATTTCGGCATTCAGCAGGTTCGACTGTGCCGAGATAACCTCCAGATAAGTGGTGTTGGCAGATGATTCCATCAGTTTCCTGGTATCCTCTACGTTCTTCTTCAACACAGCCACGCGCTTAGAGTCCAGTTCCCCCTTCTCAGCCGACGCATTGTAGGACACAAGGGCGTTGGACACCTCGTTGCCAGCCTTCAGCACGGTATTCTGCCATGAGTTGTACTTCTGCTCATACTGCATCTTGGCCACCTTCAGTCCGGCCACAATCTGTCCGTGCTGGAAGATGGGCTGAACGAGTGAGCCGACAGCCGACCACAGCATCTTGCCGGGGTTGATGAGGCCATTGTTGTTGGTGAAGATGCCACTTCCCGTGATAGTGATGCTGGGATAGAAGCGTGAGCGGGCCTGCTGCACGTCGTAGAAGCACTGGGCCAGGGCCATCTCGGCAGAGTGGACGTCGGCACGGTTATTGAGCAACTGGATGCTGACGCCCGTAGCAAACTGCGAGGGCAGCGACTGGTCGGCCAGACGGCCGCGCCTGATGCTCTGGGCAGGCTGGGCGATGAGCAGCGACAGCGAGTTCTCGACCTCACGCATCTGTCGCAGCAGGTCAACCTTCTGCGACTGCACCGAGTAGTAGGCAGCCTCAGCGCTCTGCACGGCGGTGGAGCGGTAGCCCACGCGGTTGTCGTGCATGAACTTCATCTTGTCCCACGTCTCTTTCGTCAGCTGCTCCATATCGTTGATAATCTCTACCTGGCGGTCGAGCATCAGCAGGGTATAATAGAGGTTTGCGATGCCTGTAACGATATTACACTTCACCACCGTCTGGTAGTCCTTGGTGGCTATGAGCTGCATCTGTGCTGAGCGCTTGGCATTCAGCAGATTGCCGAAGAGGTCGACATTCCACGAGGCTGAGACAGGCAGCTGATACGTCTTCGTGGTCACCGAGGGGTCGGTCATCAGCGTTGAGATGGTCCCCTGAGGCGTGAGCGCCACAGAAGGCAGGAAGGCAAGGCGGGCACACTTCAGCGCCTCGTTGACAATCTGCACGTTCAGGGCGGCATTCAGCAGGTCGGGGTTTTTCTCCAGACCCTGCTCAATGAGTGTCTGCAGCTGCGGGTCGGTGAAGAGCTGACGCCAGGGCAGGTTGCCAAACGACGTGGTGTCGGTCTGCTGTAGTGCACCATTGGCAGCAACAGGGTCGCGGACGATACCGTCGGCCACGACATCAGGGCGTTCGTACTTGTTATAAAGGCCGCAGCTCGACAAAGAGAGCAGGAGCAAACCCACCCCAACCCCTCCCCAAGGGAGGGGCTTTATTATGCTTTTAAGATTTCTCTTGATCTTCATTATTTGTATATGTTTGTATATTCCGGGAATAGTCATCCCCATCTCCCCTCCCTTGGGGAGGGGCAGGGGGTGGGTTTTACTTCTGTAATTCATAATCAACGGGACGATGGGCATACTGGGCAATCTCGGTAGCCACCTCCTCGTTCTCGTCTTCATTATCGAACTTCATGGGGCTGAACTTCTCCTGCAGCGACTGGAAGATGACAAACAGGCCCGGCACCACCAGCACCTGAAGCAGCGTACCAATCAGCATACCACCCACGGCAGCAGCACCAAGGGTCTGGTTACCGTTCTTGCCTACACCAGAGGCGAACATCATTGGCAGCAGACCGATGACCATGGCCAACGACGTCATCAGGATAGGACGCAGACGGGCGGCAGCACCCAGGACGGCCGACCATGATACGGCCATACCCATGTGACGGCGCTCCAGGGCGAACTGCACAATCAGAATGGCATTCTTAGCCAACAGACCAATCAGCATGATAAGCGAGATCTGCATGTAGATGTCGTTGGCATGGCCGAAGACCATTGTGAAGAGGAAACAGCCTGCCAGTCCGAAGGGCACGGAAAGCACAACGGCCAGCGGCAGGATGTACGACTCGTACTGTGCCGACAGAATGAGATAGATGAAGACAAAGCAGAGCAGGAAGATGACGGCCGTGGTATTGGAAGCCTTAGCCTCCTCACGCGTCAGACCCTGGTAGTCGTACGAGTAGCCTGTAGGCAGCATCTGTTCAGCCACCTCCTGGGCGGCCTTGATGGCCTCACCCGTAGAATAGCCGTTGGCCACGGTTGCCGTGACGTTGATAGACGTAAACAGGTTGAAGCGGTTGATGTTGGCCGGACCGTAGACACGCTCCAGACGGCAGAACTCCTGTACGGGAGCCATTCCGCCCGGTGTGCGGACATAGACGCTGTTGAGCGACTCGGGTGTCATACGGGTCTCGGGCGAGCCCTGGATCATGACGCGGAACAGCTTGCCATAGGCGTTGAAGTTTGATGCATAGAGTCCGCCATAGTAGCCCTGCAGCGTGCTGAGCACGGTAGCGGGCGACACACCGGCCTGCTTACACTTGGCCACATCCATGTGGAGCATGTACTGCGGGTAGTTGGGGTTGTAGCTGGTCTGAGCCATCTGGAACTCCGGACGCTTGTTCAGCTCGGCAATGTAGTCGGTGACGATTTCGAAGAACTTGTCCAGGCTACCACCGGTACGGTCCTGCATCACAATCGACACACCGCTGTTGGCCGAGAAGCCGGGAATCATAGGCGGAGCGAAGGCCAGGATCTTGGCATCCTTGATATGGGCCGTCTTGATGTAAATCTGTGCAAGCACACCAGTTGACTCCAATGGGTTGAGGAAGAAACGGTAGATGCCGTCGCCCTGCCACAGACCACTGAGCTTCCACCAGAAACCCTTCTGGCGCTCCGAGAACGGCTTAAGCTTGATAATGAACGTGGCCTGGTCGGAACCGGCACCGGCAATGAAGTTGTAACCCTGAATCTGCTCGCGGCTCTGAATGGCAGGATCGGCAGCCAGGATGGCATCCACCTCGTCGATAATCTGACGCGTGCGGGCCACAGAGGTGGCGGGAGGCATAGAGACGGTACAGAAGATAGTACCGGTATCCTCATCGGGCACCAGACCGGTCTTCGTAAACGAGAAGGCGGCCACCAGTGCCACGATTCCCAGAATGACCGTCGTCAACACGGGAATGGGCTTACGAACCAGTTTCTCTACATTATTCTTATATTTACCCAAGACCTTGTCGTAGGCCGTGTTGAAAGCCAGGTGGAAACGGTCGATGCGCGACATCTTACGCTCGTGGCCGTCCTTGTCGTGGGGCTTCAGGAAGATGGCACACAGGGCGGGCGACAGCGTCAGGGCGTTCAGTGCCGAAATGAAGATTGAGACAGCCATCGTCACACCGAACTCACGGTAGAACGTACCGCTGGTGCCACCGATGAACGACACGGGGATGAACACCGAGGCCATCACCAGCGTGATGGAGATGATAGCACCCGAAATCTCGTTCATGGCGTCGATAGAGGCAGTCAGCGTTGACTTATAGCCCTGGTCAAGCTTGGCATGCACGGCCTCGACCACCACAATGGCATCGTCGACCACGATGGCGATAGCCAGCAGCAGGGCCGAGAGCGTCAGCAGGTTGATGGAGAAGCCGAAAACGGAAAGGAAGAAGAACGTACCTATCAGCGATACCGGCACGGCAATCAGCGGGATGAGCGTTGAGCGCCAGTCCTGCAGGAACACGTAGATGACGATGAACACCAGCACCAGCGTGAACACCAGCGTGAACACCACCTCCTCGATAGAGGCATACAGGAATTCCGTTACGTCATAGTTAATCTTATAGGTCATGCCCGGCGGGAACAGCTTGGCCTGCTCCTCAAGTTCGGCCTTCACCTGCTTGGCAATCTCGTTGGCATTGGAGCCGGCAATCTGCTGCACCATACCCATCACCGACGGCAGGTTGTTGTTCTTCATCGACACGGAGTAGGTCTGTCCACCCAGTTCGATGCGGGCAACGTCCTTCAGCTTCAGCGTCTGACCGCTGGCGTTGCTCGAGATGATGATGTTGCCGAACTCCTCTTCATTCTTCAGACGGCCGGTATAGCGCATGGCGTATTCGTACTGCACATCTGACAGTTCGCCGAAGGAGCCCGGGGCCGCCTCGATGTTCTGTTCAGCCAGCACATTCGTGATGTCGCTCGGCATCAGGCCATACTGCTTCATGACGTCGGGCTTCAGCCAGATACGCATCGTGTAGCTCTTCATACCAGGAGACTGTACGTCACCCACGCCCTGAATACGCTTAATGGCCGGAATGATGTTGATGTTGTTGTAGTTGGTCAGGAACTCGTCGTCATAACGACCGTCTGACGTCAGGGTGAACATCAGCACCTGCGAGGTCTGGCGCTTCGTCACCGTCACACCGATACGCGTCACCTCGGCAGGCAGCAGCGCCTGAGCCTGGGCAACACGGTTCTGGACGTTGACGGCACACATATCGGCATTCATGCCCTGACGGAACAGCACGCTGATCTGTGCCGAACCCGTCGAGGCCGTTGAGGTGATATAGTCCATACCCTCCACACCGTTGATACTCTCCTCCAAGGGCGTGATGACAGAGTTCTTCACCGTCTCGGCATCGGCACCAGGATAGCTTGTCCACACCGCAACGGTAGGGGGCGCAATATTGGGGTACTGCTCAATAGGCAGCGACACCAGTCCGATGAAACCCAGCAGGACGATGAGGATAGATATCACCGTCGACAGTACCGGGCGTTTGATAAATGTCGTAAAGGTCATGTTGATTTACGATTTACTGATTTACGATTTACGATTTATTTCTTCATGGCACCAACAATGTCGCCAGCCGACATGGCCTTGGCCTGCTCGTCTATCTTCTGCTGATAGCGCTCAGGCGTGATGGGCACAATCACCATCTGGTCATTGAGTTTCGTGATGCCGTTGGTGACATACTTGTCGCCCACCTTCAAGCCTTCGGTCACCACATAGTTGTTGCCGTCGTTCTGCGGAGCCACCTTAATCTCGGTGTACTGCACCTTGTTGTCCTTACCCAGCAGATAGACGAACTTCTTGTTCTGCACCTCCATCACGCACGACTGCGGGATGACGATGGCCGAGGCATTGTCATGGGGAATCAGGATGGTGCCTGAGCCACCGCTCTTCAGCAGCTTTTCAGGATTAGAGAAGACGGCAATCATCTGAACGGAGCCCGTCGTCTGGTCGATGACACCGCTCATCTTGGTCACCTTGCCATCATGGCCATAGACAGTGCCGTCGGCCAACTGCAGCTTCACAGCAGGCATAGCCGACAGACCCTCGCCGCTTTTCGACATCTCGAGGGCGTCCTTCTCAGTCACAGAGAAATAGACCTCCATCGACGAGTTGTTCGACACCGTGGTCAGCACAGAGGCCGTATTCACCAGCGCACCGACCTTCAGCGGCAGGGTACCCACAACGCCTGAAGCCGGACTCTTGACATAGCAGAAGCTGAGCATCTCCTTGGCCGATGCCAGACCTGCCTGTGCCAGGGCAAGACCGGCCTTGGCCTGCTCATACTGGTTGGTGGCCGACTGCAGCTCGAAGTCGCCGATGACCTTGTTCTCATACAGCTTCTTGGAGTTCTCATAACTCAGCTTGGCGGTATTACAGGCAGCCTCGGCCGTATTGACATTGGCCTGCGACTGGCGCACCTGTGCCTGGTAGGTTACGTTGTCGAGCACGAAGAGCACCTGTCCGGCGCTCACCGTCTGACCTTCCTTAACGTTAATCTGTGTGATAAAGCCCTGCACCTTCGGATTAATCTGAACATCCTGCACGCCCTTGATAGAGGCGGGATAGGTGGCCTGTGAAGAGGCACTCTGGGTACCGACCGTCACGACGGGATACTCATTGTCACCAAAAGTGGGGCGTCCTCCGCCATTACCACCGCACGAGGCAAGCAGCAGCGCTGAGGCCGCAAGCACTAAAAACTGACTCTTTTTCATACTCATATTAAAAACTTAAATTGATACTATATCGTCCGATAGCGAAAACTCAAACGCGTAAATCAAGTTTTCGGCCTGCAAAATTACAAAATTAATGCGTAAGCATTGTTACATTTATATCTTTTTTACACTTTATTAGTGTTATTTATCGGCCACGACTGGCGCGAGTCCCATCTGGCGTGCCTTTTCTATCAGCAGCTGCATCAGTGATTCGCGCTCGTTTTCCACCTTGTTGTCAAGCACGGCATCCTTCAGCGTCTGCTTCAGCGTCCCCACCTCGCGGCTGGGTTTCAGGCCAAAGAGCTGCATAATCTCGTTGCCGTCGATGACGGGCTGCAACAGCCGCTTATAGTCTTTTTCCTTCAGATCGGTCAGCTTTTCGCGCACCATGCGGAAATTTTCCAGGAATATTTTTTTCTTCACCTCGTTCTTGCTGGTGATGTCGGCCTCGCAGAGCGTCATCAGGTCGTCAATATCGTCGCCGGCATCGTTCAGCAGGCGACGGACGGCAGAGTCGGTAACCTCGCTGTCAGCAATGGCCTGCGGCCGCATGTGCAGGTCGACCAGCTTCTGTACGTACTTCATCTCCGGACCAAGCGGCAGCTTCAGTCTGCGGAAAATCTCGGGCACCATCTTTGCCCCCAGATAATTATGGTTATGGAAGGTCCAGCCCACCGCCGGCTCCCACCGTTTAGACTTTGTCTTCCCGATATCGTGGAGCAGGGCGGCCCAGCGGAGATAGAGTGAAGAGTGTAGAGTGTAGAGTGTAGAGTTTGCTACCGCCACAGCATCTGCGGAAGGGACCCCGGAAGGAAACTCTACACTCTGCACTCTACACTCTACACTCTTCACCACATTCTCCAGCACCTCCAGCGTATGATAGAAATTGTTCTTATGGGCACGGCCGTTCTTCGTTTCAACAATGTCGAGGGCAGCCAGCTCGGGCAGGATGATGTTCAGCAGGCCAGAGCGCTGCAGGTCGACAAAGCCCTTGCTGGGATGCGGCGACATGATAATCTTGTTCAGCTCAACCTCGATACGCTCACCGCTGACAATCTTGATGCGGTCGGCCATGCGCTCCAGGGCCTCGAAGGTCTCGTCCTCAATCTGAAAGTTCAGCTGGGTGGCAAAGCGGATGCAGCGCATCATACGCAGCGGGTCGTCGCTGAAGGTAATGGCAGGGTCCAGCGGCGTGGCAATGATGCCGTCCTCCAAATCGGCCAGACCATTGAAGGGATCGACCAATTCGCCAAAGCGGGCACCGTTCAGGCAGATAGCCATCGCATTGATGGTGAAGTCGCGGCGGTTCTGGTCGTCCTCCAACGTGCCATCCTCCACGATGGGCTTACGTGAGTCGTGGCTATAGCTCTCCCTGCGGGCACCAACGAACTCCACTTCGAGCCCCCTCCCGGCCTCCCCCGACTGGGGGAGGAGACCCGCCGCGTTTATGTCCTCCACTTGTGTGGTGGGAATAGAGGGGGCTATCTTCACCTGCGCCGTACCAAAATTCTTGAACACCGACAGGTGTGCCTTCCTTCCAAGCATGCGTTTCAATTCTTTTGCCACGGAGATGCCCACGCTAACACGACATTCCCCCTCGCCAGTCGGAGAGGGGGTCAGGGGGTGAGGCTTACCCACCACCACAACATCGATATCGTTGGAGGGGCGTTCCAGGAAAATGTCACGGACATAGCCGCCCACGACATAGCACTCTACGCCCAGGCGGTCGGCCACGACACTGATTTGGTGAAATATTTCCTGGTCAAGAATCTCGGCCAGTTCTTCGTCTGAATATAACTTCATGATATACTGTTTTCGTTCTGATGTCACTAAATTGGGCACAAAGTTACAAAATTTACAGGCGGGAAAGCAATAAATTAAAAAAAATTAGTAACTTTGCGGGCGAATTACTAAAAAATCTCATGTTATGAAAAAAAGATTTTCCCTTTTACTGACGTGCTTGGTCATGACACTGGGCGCAAACGCAGAAAGTTTCAGCGACATGGAACCGCTGAAACTCACTGTTCCGGAGATGAAGCCAGAATTGGTTGCCACCGACCTGAGCCGCTTCGACCAGGTACCCCTCAGCAAAGAGAATACCAATACTATAACTTTTGGAGATTTCGACTTCTTCAAGAGCAAGACAAACCCCGGCGTAGAACCCTTCAAGGTGATGGACGACCTGACATTTGTCGGCGTTCCCCTGTTCGTTGCCGGATGGGCTGTCAAGGGCGACAAGGCTATGTTCCGCGTCAACAACAAGGATGCCAAGGAGAACACCCAGCTGCTTACCAACTTCAAAACAGGTATCGACGACTATACACAGTATTTCGGTCCACTGGTGACCGTAGGCCTGAAGCTGGGCGGCTATGAGGGCCGCAGCGACTGGCCCCGCCTGCTGGCCAGTGCCGCCATGTCATACGGTATCATGGCCGGTCTCGTCAACGGCATCAAATACACTGCCAAGGAGATGCGCCCTGACGGTTCTACAGCCAACTCCTGGCCCTCAGGCCACACCGCCACCTCGTTTGTAGGCGCTACCCTGCTGCACAAGGAATACGGTCTGACACGCTCGCCGTGGTTCTCAGTGGCCGGCTACGGTGTCGCCACGGCTACGGGTGTGATGCGTATCCTGAACAACCGCCACTGGATCAGCGATGTCATGTCAGGTGCCGGCATCGGTATCATGTCTACCGAGCTGGGCTATGCCCTGAGCGATGTGCTCTTCAAGGGCAAGGGCCTGCTGCGCAACAACCTGGAGGCCGATTTCAACGACCCGTCATTCTTCAGTATCTCGATGGGTCTGGGCCTTGGCAGCAAGGGCATCGACTTTACCGCTGACGACCTGGTGGATAAAGAAAAGTATGAAGACATGTATGCCGGTTACGACATCGAAGCCGACGTTGACGACGATGAGAACCCCAACGTGAAGTTCCGTGCTGCCACGGTGGTGGATGCCGAGGGTGCATATTTCCTTAACAAGTACGTAGGAATCGGCGGCCGGTTACGTGTACGCGCCATGTCGGCCCGCTCCTTCGGTAAATACACCGAGCTGGTTGACGAGTCTTCATTATTAGGCTGGATAGGGGCCGTCGGCAGCCTCTACAGCAATAGCGAAGAGTTCTTCAATACGATGCTGGAGGATCCCAAATCTCCCATCACCAACCTCAACGGTATTGTGGAAAGCGACCACATGACGGAGTTCACCGCCAGCCTGGGCCTCTACTTCAACCTGCCGCTGAGCGAACGCTTCGCCTTAGGCAGCAAGCTGCTCATAGGCCGCTCGTTCACCCAGGAGCTTGACATCGACGGACATGCCGAGGGTAACGTCAAGGACATCAACTATGGCATATATGTTGAAAACGGAAACATAGTCGCCGAAAAGAGTTATCTGGACTACCCCGCATCCACCGGCCAGACCTATACCGACGACTGGGACTACCTCACCATCGGTGCCAAGAGTGCCACCTCATGGGGTACAGGACTGTCGCTCACCTACCGCTATAAGTCAAATTTCTCATGGAAGCTCTTTGTCGACTACGACTACTCCGAGAAAAATTTCAACATGAAGTACGACCCCTACCACTACCTGAAGAAGGGCCTCACCGAGAATGCCTACAGCCTTGTGGAACTGCTGTCTGAGGAGTCGCCACTGTTGGAACCCATTAACTACAAGAAGAAGAAGGTCATGAACTACGTCACCGTCGGTCTGTCCTTCGCCGTCAATTTCTAATCATCATGCCAACAAGACAGTCTATACTGATAGCTCTTGGTAGCCTCCTGCTGCTGACTGCCTGCCAAGACAGCAAGCAGCAGGAGGCTGTGGCGATGCTGCAAAAGGCCGATCATCTGTTCGCCGAGCAGAAATACGACCGCGCCCTCATCGTCATCGACTCCCTGCGCAAGGTCTATCCCAGCGCCATCGAGACGCGCAAACAGGCCCTGCGGCTGCAGCAGAGCATTGAACTGAAACGGTCGCAGGAAGAGCTGGCCATACTCGACAGCACCCTGCAGGCAGTAAAAGCCGACTACCTACAGCAGAAAGACCAGGTTGACAAGGACAAAGAACAACTGCGCGCCACCCCCGAAGAGTTGACCCTGCTGACAAAGACACGCGTCAGGCGCGACTCCCTGCAGACACGCCATGACGCACTCTGCGCAAAGATACGCTACATACATAAAAAGCAGAAAGAACTGTAATCGTTTGGTCAATTCAGCAGAATTGCTTACCTTTGCACCCCAGATATGGATCAGTTTGAACATACAAACACGCAGTTTGAACAGGCAATAGCCGAATGCCGTGCCATCTTCGAGAAGAAGTTGCACGACTACCGCGCCTCATGGCGCATCCTGCGCCCCACGGCCCTTACCGACCAGCTCTTCATCAAGGCCAAGCGCATACGCTCGCTGGAAGTGAAGAAGGAGAGTCTGGTGGGCGAAGGCATCCGTCCTGAGTTCATGGCACTTATCAACTACGGTATCGTGGGACTCATACAGCTGGAGCGCGGCTTTGCCGACACGGTAGACATCAGCAACCAAGAAGCCATGCTGCTCTACGACCGCTATGCCCACGAGGCCCTGGAACTGATGAAGCGCAAGAACCACGACTACGACGAGGCGTGGCGCAGCATGCGCGTCAGTTCATACACCGACCTCATACTGACCAAGATTGAACGCATCAAGGAGATTGAGGACATTGAGGTCAGGGGTGAGCACTTAGTAGCAAGCGAGGGTATCGACGCCAACTACATGGACATCATCAACTATGCCGCCTTCGGGGTCATTAAGTTGACTGAGGAATGAAGAAGCTTTGCGTCAACATCTGCCGACTGGTACTGGCCGTCACGTTCATCCTCTCAGGATTCGTCAAGGCCGTCGACCCGTTAGGCACACAATACAAGATTGCCGACTACCTGGAGGCGATGGGACTGGGCGGGCTGCTACCCGACTGGACCACCCTCAGCGCAGCGGTACTGCTGGCAGCAGCGGAGTTCTGTCTCGGCATCTTCCTGCTGTTTGCGATTCAGCGGCGGCTGACATCGAGACTTATCTTACTGATGATGATGGTGATGACACCGCTGACGCTCTGGCTGGCACTGGCCAACCCCATCAGCGACTGCGGCTGCTTCGGCGATGCCGTCGTGCTCACCAACTGGCAGACGCTGTGGAAGAACGTTGTGCTCCTCAGTTGTGCCGTTGTGGTAGCCCTATGGCCTAAGGAGATGTTCCGCTTCGTCAGCGAGACTAACCAGTGGATAGTCATCAACTACTCGGCACTGTTCGTACTCGCCATCTCGGCATGGTGCCTCTACTACCTGCCGATATTCGACTTCCGCCCGTACCACATTGGGACTAACCTGCGTGAGCAGTGGCAGCGGACTATGGATGGCGAGGACCTGCCCTATGCCGACCTCTTCATAGAGAGGGCCGACAACGGCGAAGACATCACCGAGACGGTGCTGCAGGACTCCAGCTACGTGTTCCTGCTGGTGTCGCCCTATCTGGAGAAGGCCGACGACTCACAGCTGGACCGTATCAACGAGCTATATGAGTACGCCAACGACCACGGCTACCGCTTCTACTGCCTGACCTCCAGCACGTCGGAGAGCATCAGACAGTGGAGCGAGATGACAGGAGCCGAATACCCGTTCTGCCAGACTGACGGTATCCTGCTGAAGACTGTTATCAGGAGCAATCCGGGCATGCTACTGCTGAAGGACGGTGTCATCATACGTAAATGGAGCCACAACGCCCTGCCGGTCATGCCGGAAACACGCTCTCACCTACCGCTGGAGCAGTTGGAGCACGGCCAGATGCCTGACGACTCCGTGGCACGCAAGATTGCCGACCTGCTGATGTGGTTCGTGCTACCCCTGGCACTGCTGTCGCTTGCCGACCGCCTGTGGATGTGGACAAAGTGGATTCGCCGCAAAAAGCGTCCCCAAACAAAGTAAACAATTAAACCTATTTTAAATAAAAGAACAAAAATGAGAAAGAAAATTGTTGCAGGAAACTGGAAGATGAACATGAATCTCCAGGATGGTATTGCTCTGGCAAAAGAGCTGAACGAAACATTGAAGGCTGACAAGCCCAACTGCGGTGTGGTCATCTGCACACCGTTCATCCACCTGGCATCTATCGCACAGTTCCTCGACCAGGACATCATCGGACTGGGTGCTGAGAACTGCGCCGACAAGGAGAAGGGTGCCTACACGGGCGAGGTCTCTGCCGAGATGGTGAAGTCTACCGGTGCCCAGTATGTCATCCTTGGCCACAGCGAGCGCCGCGACTATTACAAGGAGACACCTGAGATTCTCAAGGAGAAGGTGCTGCTGGCTCAGAAGCAGGGACTGAAGGTTATCTTCTGCATCGGCGAGAGCAAAGAGGAGCGCCAGGCCGGCAAGCAGAACGAGGTGGTGAAGGCCGAGCTCGAAGGCAGCGTCTTCAACCTCAGCGAAGAGGACTTCCGCAAAATCGTCATCGCCTACGAGCCCATCTGGGCCATCGGCACCGGTCTCACCGCTACCGCTGAGCAGGCCGAGGAGATCCACGCCTACATCCGCAGCATCATTGCCGAGAAGTACGGCCAGGCTGTTGCCGACGACACCACCATCCTCTACGGTGGCTCGTGCAAGGCTTCGAACGCTCCCGAACTGTTTGCCAAGCCCGACATTGACGGCGGACTCATTGGCGGTGCCTCACTGAAGGCAGCCGACTTCAAGGGCATCATCGACGCCTGGAAGAAGTAAAGGTACAGATGAGACGACTCGTCACCATAATAACGCTGTGTACTGGCTGTCTGTTGGCAGCCAGCGCACAGACTTTTACCCAGCGTATCCAGCAAAAGGGCAAAAGCAGCGAAGGAACGCTGACGGTCAATCACGACCGTTCCATTGACGAGCTGGTCAACAGGCAACCCGAGGGATGGATACCTCCAAAGAAAGAGGAGCCACTCAAGACCACGCCGCCACCAGCCAAGAGCGAGGCAAAAACTGAGACCGCCACCCCTGAGCAGCACCGCGACACCGTCAGCATACAAGTACAGCAACTCGACACGCGCCGCAAAGTGATGCGAGGCGGTTATAAGGTAAACGGCTACCGCGTGCAAGCCTTTGCAGGTGGCAACCAGCGCAAAGACCGCCAGAAGGCAGAGCAGGTGGGTAACACCATCAAATCCATGTACCCCGACGAGCCCATCTACGTACACTTCTATTCTCCACGATGGATATGCCGGGTTGGCAACTACCGCACCTATGAGGAAGCCCACGAGATGCTGATGAACATCCGCAAACTGGGCATCAGCGGTGCCTCTATTGTCAAAGGAAAAATAACCGTATCATACTAAATGTACCCAGAAAACGAACTGTTCCGCGAAGGCTTAGACGAACTCGCCGGCCACTACAAGAAGATTATCACCCTGCTGGGCGAAGACCCCGGACGCGACGGTCTGCTGAAGACACCCATGCGCGTGGCAAAAGCCATGCAGGTGCTCACCCGTGGCTATGAGATGGATGCACACAAGGTGCTCACCGATGCCCTCTTCAAAGAAGACTACTCACAGATGGTAATCGTCAAGGACATCGACTTCTTCTCGCTCTGCGAGCATCACATGCTGCCCTTCTACGGCAAGGTACACGTAGCCTACATCCCCAACGGCTACATCACCGGCCTGTCGAAGATAGCCCGTGTCGTCGACATCTACAGCCACCGCCTGCAGGTGCAGGAGCGCATGACGCTGCAAATCAAGGAGTGCATCGAACAAACCCTACACCCCTTAGGCGTCATGGTCGTCGTAGAAGCCCGACACATGTGCATGCAGATGCGCGGCGTAGAGAAGCAGAACAGCATCACCACTACCAGCGACTTCAGCGGTGCCTTCAACCAAGCCAAGACCCGCCAGGAGTTCATGAACCTTATCTCACATTAAAAAACCACCAAAACAGACAACCATGCAACAGACCGACAGAGGCAGTTACAGAACACAAGAATCACTGGGACGGCAATTCCGCCACAGTTGCCTGGGCCAGCTCATTATTCTGGCAGGCATCGTTTGCGCCCTGCTCTTCATAGCCTATCTCACCGTGCCTAACGAAGAGACCATGATGACTGAGATGGACGACAACATCCGCCAGTGCATAGAGGCCAACGACAGCATCAAGACCGACTGGATTGACGATGCCGTCAACAACGTAGGCTACATCTTCACACACGCCAGTGACGAGCCTAACAAAGAAATTCTCGACAACTTCAACGAGTACAACAAACTGGAGTACTACCATCACACCTTCTATGCCACCACCCTGCTGCGTAACAACTTCAAGGCAGAAGGCATCCGCGTGGGCGTGGGCATCTTCGGCGTGGTCATCCCCACCGTCAACTTCAACGATTTCCTCTTCCGCATTGGTCCCATGCACAAAGGCTACGACCAGAAGCCCATCAAGAGTTCTATCATCATTAGCGGCGACAACTGGAGTAACAACCCGGAGCTGGGACTCTGACGACAGTCCCCACTGACTATAGCCCAGAAAAAACATTCTGGGCTTTTTTAGTACCGTTTCTACCCTATCAGATTATTAGAGGGTAAATACAATATTTACTTCACGTTTACGTTTTATAATAAAAAGTGCTTCGTGAAAATCTCTATCATAACCGCCACATACAATAGCGCCCAGACATTAGGGCAAACCATTGAGTCTGTCATCAGGCAGACCTACCCGGATATTGAATACATTGTAGTGGACGGAGCTTCAACGGACGGTACGCAGCAGATTGTCAAACGGTACGAGCCACAACTAAGAGGCAAGATGAAATGGCTGTCAGAAAAAGACCACGGCATTTACGATGCCATGAACAAGGGCATCCAGATGGCAACAGGAGATATTGTAGGCATACTCAACTCCGATGATTATTTTACCAGCAATGACATCATAGAACAAATGGCTCCCGCATTCCGCGATGAGAGCATTGATGCCGTTTATGGAGACATCCATTTCATAAGAGACGGGCAGCCCGACAAGTGCATTCGCTATTATTCCTCCAAGAGGTTCTCACCGGTGTGGCTGCGTTTCGGTTTCATGCCCGCACATCCTTCTTTCTACTGCCGTCGCAAGATTTTCAAAAAAGCCGGTCTTTATAAGACCGACTATCAGATAGGCTCTGACTATGAGATGATGGTACGCCTCTTCATGAAGCACCATATCAAGGCCCGCTACCTGCCCATCGACTTCGTCACCATGCGGACGGGAGGAACCAGCACCCGCAATGTCAGGAGCCGTCTTCAGCTCATCAAAGACGATGTACGGGGCTGCAGAGAGAATGGCATCTACACCAACGCACTCATGGTCAGCGTGAAATTCCTTTATAAGATATTCGAATTTAAGCTATAACAGTATAGTCAAAGAGGTATTAAGATGGAAGCCACGAAGATTATCTTTGACAACATCGTATACGGGCTCCAGCGTTCAGGGGGAATCTCTGTGGTTTGGTACGAACTGTTGCAGCGTATAAGCAAAGCAGAAGGCTTATTGTCGCCCTATTATATAGACCTGCCTCAAGCCGACAATTACTACCGCCAACAGCTGCAAATCGACAGCAGCAGAATCATCAGCACCATAAAGCATCCCAAATACTCACGATACCTGCCCGTGGCTGTTAACATTGGCGAGCCGTTCCTATTCCATTCTTCCTATTACAGATATTGTACTAACCCCCGAGCCGTCAACATGACAACCGTCCATGACTTCACTTACGAATTCTTCCGTAGCGGGGTGCGGCGGGAAATACACTCCTGGCAGAAATTCAACGCCATCAGGCACTCAGAATTCATCGTATGCATATCAGAGAACACCAAGCGCGACCTGCTGGAGTTCCTTCCAGATGTTGACGAGAAAAGAGTCAGGGTAATCTACAATGGGGTATCTGAAGATTATTTCGTTATCAACGAACGGGAAACTGCAAAGACGAAGGCCAACCTCGCCCCTAAATCGTTTGTTCTTTTTATTGGCGAACGACAAGGTTATAAACATTTCGACCTGTGCGTCAATGCAGTGTCACAAACAGACTACCACCTGGTCATCGTCGGCAAGAACCTGACGCCCGAAGAAAAGAAATCCATCAACAGCAAGATTCCCGAAAGCCGCTACCACCAGATGGGATATGTGCCAAACAGCGAATTAAACATACTGTATAACCAGGCAGCGGCACTCATTTATCCTTCTGCCTACGAAGGGTTTGGAATTCCTGTCTTAGAAGCCCAGAAGGCCGGCTGTCCGGTCATTGCATGCAACAACTCGTCTATTCCCGAGGTAATAGCCTCACAAACGCTACTGCTAAACAAGCCCACAGAGCAGGAACTGGTTAGAAAACTGAAACTGCTGACAGACGAGCATCTCATGAAAGAAGTCATCGACAAGGGCATGCGCCACGCACAGAAATTCAGTTGGGACAAGATGGCCAGCCAGTACATAGCACTATATCAGGAAGCATTGAACATTTCATAAAAAAAGAATCATTATGAGAATCGTCATAGTCAGCAATTTCGTTAATCATTACTATGCGCCATTGGCCGATGAGTTATACAGGCTAACCGATGGCCATTTCTGGTTTGTTGAAGTAGAACCCCTGCCTGAGTCATTCAAGAAAGGCGGATTCTCCATTTACGACCGGCCCTATATCCTCAGAGCATGGGAAAGTGCCGAAGCACAGCAGAAAGCCTATCAACTGGCTGTCGATGCCGATGTCATGTACACTGGAGGGGGAAAGTTCGTCGTAGACTACGAAAAGCGCCGCTTGAAGTACAACAAACTAACCCTGGAGTGTGCCGAACGTATTCTGAAGCGAGGACTGCTGAACGCCATTTCTCCAACAAACCTCCTGACGCAGTTCTACTATCATACGAGTTTCTATAAGAAACCTCTCTACAAACTGTGCATCAGCGGATACACGGCTAACGACATGTATCTGCAACACGCCTACAAGGACAAATGCTACAAATGGGCCTATTTCCCTGCAATTCCGGAACTGGACCCCAAGCAGGTTCTGGCTCAGAGAAAAGGACACCAAAGGGGCAGAATGATTTGGTGTGCCCGCTTCTTGAAATGGAAGCACCCTGAACTGCCGGTCTTACTGGCCGAAAAACTACGCGATGCAGGCTACGACTTTGAAATCAACATGATTGGTTCTGGCGAACTGCACGATGACATAGCAAGAATGATAGAGCGGAAGAACCTACAGAACTACGTACACCTGCTGGGCAATTTCCCCAATGCAGAAGTGACGAAGATAATGGCCGACCACGACATCTTCCTGTTTACCTCAGACAGACATGAAGGCTGGGGGGTTGTCCTCAACGAAGCCATGGGGCAAGTGTGCTGTCCCGTTGCCTCCCATCTCATAGGGGCTGTGCCCTTCTTGCTCAAAGACGGCGAGAATGGAATGGTTTTCGCATCAGGGAATGTTGATTCGTTGTATGGTAAAGTACGCAATATACTGGAACATCCAGACATGATGCGGGAACTATCATTGGCAGCATATAGGACAGTCCATGACACATGGAATCCTATTGCTGCTGCACATAGATTCTATGAGTTTTGTGAAGGAATCCTTCAGGGGAATGTCCCAGTTTATAGTGACGGCCCTTTGTCGAAAGCCACGCCCCATCATACTCACGTTAAGGACTTGCCTGTCTGTCTTTGAGTCAGGAGCCGAGTACAACTTCTTTTATGGCATCTATGAAGCCATGTCCGTATTTCAGGTCTGGTTCTACATAATCGCCTTCGGCCCATTCATTCCAAGCTTTAAGAAACAACAGTTTGTGCTCGTCTTGCTTGTTTGATATTAATTCAACAGCCCTTGCCAACTGTTGCTTGAAATTCTCCGGCGTTGAGTTTACATATACATTTTGAGTTCTTTTGCCTTGCCTTGGGGTTCTGTCCCATTGGGGGTATACGGTTGGATAAACATTTTCCCAACAATCCTCAGGAGCAAACATGTTTTTGGATATCTTGACATAATTATATTTCTTGCAGGGCAGATCGATGAAGCGTTCAAGCACTCTCCGAAACAGGTCTTGGACTTTTCCATTGTATAGCATCTCTGCTCTCTGCATTCCATTGGAGTTGATGGCATCAAATCCAAAATCCAAGATGTTATGATAAGCTTCCGCGCTGCTCTTAAGGTCGGGGATGCAGCGTTTGAGATGCCCTTCTGCATCATAGCGCAGAGTTCCAGCAGAGGGCGTTATCGCATAGAGGTATATTCCCGGCAGTCCATTCTTAATCGCCAATTCTCTCCAGCATTTGATAAAAACTTTCATGTCAGGGAAACCATACGGGTCGAAAATGCCAAATATGGGTTTCCCGTCTACCGTTATATAACGTTTGTCCCTGAAAGCGGGAAGACAATATTGAAAGTGATTTTCGTAATCTTCTATACCGGGATAGGTCTGCTCAATAATAACGGTCTTGGCTTCATGTCTTTTGACATTAGTCCATGTGCTTGTTAGCCACGAATGATTTGCCCAACACAGACAAAAAGGAAAATCGGGTTTCCCGCTGGCGAGCACATCCTCGAAAGGTCGCTGTAAAAGCATCTTTCCGTTTCCGAACCAATAATGCCAATAGCAAAAGCCCTCGATGCCCGCATCTTGGGCCATAGCGGCCTGCTGATCTCTTACCTCAGGTAGTCTGAGGTCATAAAAGCCCAAGTCTGCCGGAATGCGCGGCTGATAATGACCGCGAAACAAAGGTTTCGCCTTTGCCACACTTCTCCATTCTGTAAATCCTTTGCCCCAAATGGCATCATTCTCTGGAATGGGGTGAAACTGGGGTAGATAATATGCAATTACACGTGCCTTCTTCATAAATACTTTATATTAGCGTTCTTTTCTTCTAAAAATGATTTCTTGGTAGATTGCCTGCATGTTTTTGGCTATGCTGCTCCAGGAGTGGCTACCAGCTGCAAAGTCCTTTTCTATGAATTCAGACAACTGCTGGGCTTTGCCTGGATTGATAATACGCCTGATACTTTCTGCTAAAGAACGGATGTCTTTGGGCGGCACCAAGTAGCCGTGTCGTCCGTTCTCCATCATCTCCGGCAAGGCACCGACAGTAGTGGCGATGACAGGCTTGTTCAAGGCAAAAGCCGACATCATGACGCCACTTTGCGTTGCATCGATATAGGGACATACTACTGCTATACAATTGGATATAAGGGATGCGAGTTCCTCATCTGTTATGAAGCGGTTGATAAACACAAACCTCGGATTCTGTTCATAGACAGACTTGTCGAAATAATAGGTGCCTTTGCCGGCAACGACTAACCTGATGTCATTAGTATCAGCCATGACAGAAAGCATAGCCTTACACAAATATTCTATCCCCTTATGCGGTTGTACACTGCCAATATACAGGACATACGGATGGGGGCACAAGGCAGGAGCCGCTTGTGTGTATTTCAGATGGGCATAGATGCTGAGCCTGGACTGGTAGACCCTGGATTCGTCAATGCCGTAGGTTCGCAAAAATTCTTCCCGCTGTGTTGTGTTCAGGAGAATGAAGTTTGGTGTCAGATGTACACAGCACCACCTATGCAGTCTGTTTTCAAACGTTTGATTACTGCTATGGGGTATGGGGTCATGCATGGTCAGCACCATCTTTCTGCGTAACAGGTATAACGGGAAAGAGCTGTACCTCAGCGGCCATGTGAGGTGTATCAGGTCATAGTGCCCGCGCCTGAGCCTTTTCATCCATTCCCATGACACTTTGAAGTTAAGCCACTCCCAGTCATGATTGACTGGTTTGTTGACAATGAAAACATGCTTGAGATCAATCCAGCGCTGAAGGTTCTGCAACTCAGGGTACATGGTACCCGGATAAATGCCGCCCGTCCTCTTCAAGTTGATATTAACGACGGTTCCCTGCCTGGTGGTGTTTGTTGCCAGCAGATAATAGTCTATGGTAAACTGTTTAGAGAGTTCACTAATCAACGGCAGGTCGCTGTCGGCGAGAACTGTTATTGAGACGTATGCTATCTTCATGCGCTGTTCCATATTCTGATTTTAGGTAAAAGGCAGCCAGCCTGAGCAATGATAGTTGAGGTTTTGAGGGCGTTTGCCGATTGGCTTGGCTGGCACACCAGCCACAACATCATAAGGAGCAACATCCTTTGTGACTACAGCCCCGGCAGAGACGATCGCCCCTCGACCGATGGTGACCCCTTGCAGCACAGTACAACCGACACCAAGCCAAGCATAGTCCTCTATCACGATGGGCTTGAACACCCCCACAAAGTGAGCATCGCGGGCATCGTGCCCTCCAGTCATGATATTAACCCGGTGCGATATTGACACATTATCGCCAATAGTAAGCCCGCCGCGTGAGTCGACAATGCAGTCGCGGTTGATATGGCTATAGTCGCCTATTGTCAGCTGGCGGGCGTTCATAATGTAATTGTTCTTCATAATGAACGAACCCTTACCTATCTTAGCACCAACCATTCGCAGAAACAACTTCCGAGGCATCCAAAAAGGAATATAGTGCAAAATATCATTCACAACAAATTCTAACATAAAGTCGCGTGCCAAAGCATAGAGCGAACACTGCTTTAAAAAAGTATCGGCGCTTCGCCTTACGAAGAAAGATAATTTCCTGGGGCAGAAACGGCCTTGCGACGTAATGAGGTAGTTATACCAGAGATTCTTGTACTGATGGTTGGATACGCCCTCTTTTTGATAGGCCTGAACCACGGTGTCTACTTTGCAGAAGCGATAGCCTCCTTTATAGACCCTATAGAGCATATCCCAATCAAGTGAATACCCTAACCGTTTCCTTTTTGACAGGTCGAAAGGAAATTTGCTCTGTATGGTGGTACGTATCAGTGACGAGCCATGCCTGAACGTCGGAATCATTTCAAGCTGGCTGACATCTGCTGAAGCTGTCACCCTCTGCCTACACATTTCATTAATTTCTATGCTATCGCCGAAAAGCACGTCAGCATGCTGTTCAGCGTCAGACGCCATCATGTCTTTCAGGGAGTCGGCACTGGCGTAATAGTCTCCTGAGTTGAGGAAGTTGAGCCATTTGCCGGCAGCCTTACCAATACCTTTGTTCATAGCGTCATAGATACCTTTATCTGGCTCTGAGCACCAATAGGCCAAGTGCTCTGCATACTCTCGGATAATGTCTACGGTGCCATCGGTACTGCCGCCGTCGATGACAATGTATTCCTTTTGCTCCCATGTCTGGGAGAAGAAACTTTCCATTGTCTGACGGATGTGGGCCACATCATTGTAGACCACAGTAACGACACTCACTTTACCGTGTTTCAACTGTTCCATATACCTGAAGCTTTTTGGTTAATAAGCAAGTAGCACTGGTACAGGTGAACGGCTGCCATGGCTGCATAGCTTGCTGCCATACAAGCAACCACACCCTCAACGCCCAACCGAGGACCAAGAATCATCACTGCCACAAAAAACACAATGGTGGCTACTACAGAAGTTACGATTTGAACAGAAATCTTGTTCAATCCATTAATAAGCATGGTGACACAGTTGTTTAGGTTGAAGAAAGTGATGTAGCAAAGCACCGACACCGATACGCTGAACGGAACCGTAACGGCATCGCCCACCCAAAAGTGGAAGAACATGTCGGCAACAAAAAGCATAAGAATGCCACCCACTGCCATCAGAGCCCAAATACCCATGGAACGCCGGAAGTTCGACTTTATCCAGCCATATTCGCCCTTAACGTATGCCTCTGTATAGGCATTCCACATGGGTGACACAATAATGGTATAGGCCACAGCCAACTGATTGAAATACTTGTAGGCGATGTTATATGTAGTTACAGCCTCCGGTCCCGAAAACTGGGTAATGAAGAGGTTTGACCCACCAAAGATTACAAGGCAGCTGGTAATCTGGATGAAAAAGAACCCCATACCCTTGCCAAGGAGCTGCCTGCCAATAGTCCAGTTAAAATCGGCTTTCTCTGGTCGTAACTGGGGATAATTGCGAAAGAGGGGAATACCTGCAATGACGAATGCTATGACAGGAAACATCGTAAAAACCAAGACGATGGCCGTGAGATTGCCGGGCGGAATCGTCTTGGTGAGAACATACACGGCCATCAGCCCAACCACACCGGCAGAGATGGTTATCAGATCGTTAACAGCATATTTTTGCAGAGCCATATAAACCACACCTACATTCTTAGCAACAAATCCTATGAGGGTCATTATAATGGCTATGAGAACAGGCAAGCGCAATTGTTCGGTGGTAAGAACTGAGGTATTGAACACTTTTCCAAGGTCTGCCATCATGATAAAAGACACGAACAACAAGGCAAGCACCAAGGCTATGACCGTCAGCATGGCGAGTGTTGTGGTCAAATAAGAACGTCCCTTGGCATAATCTCCTTCTGCAATAGCCTGTGCAAGGTAGTTGCGCATTCCATTGCCCAGTCCCACGTCGAAAAAGGCGAACCACAGGAGAATCGATGTCAAAGTCATCCATACCCCATATTGCTCATTGTTAAGAAAGTCCAAAGTAATGGGCACTATCAGGAACGACGTAGCAAGGCCTATCACCTTCATGAACCCTGACAGAAGGATATTGTTCCGCAACATAGCGTTCCGGTTGCTATTACTCTGAAAAATATCACTTATACTGAATCTCATGTTTTACTTATCTTCCTCGAATATTTTAAAGAACACCTGGCGGCGCTGTGCTTCGGTCTTTGCTCCCGTCAGCACATTGTCGTATTCCATAACCGGCTCATTCAGGTTTAGCGCCGTCATATAGAAACAATAAAGGAATATAGTACCTGCCAACAATTTCTTGTTATTCTCTATCATCAATATTTTTATCAACTCTATCCACAATATCCAGCGGGCAAAAACAAAAAGCAGCGACATGCGGTCGCTCATAGTCTTAAACTCACCACAGAAATAATAGGCAAAGAAATACATCAGCAGACAATTAATGATAATGTAACCGTACCTGCATCGTTCTACTATTTCATTGTAATACAAAAACACGAGCATAACCAGAGCTATCTTCTCCAATGTTCCAGACGGATTCAACCCGCGTGAATTGACAAGGATTTCTGTATATGCCTTGGCCTTGGAACCAAGAACGCCATCAAAACCAAAGATTTGAACTATACTCAGTATGATGGATGCTTTGCTCAGGAAGAAGACAAAGAAGAATGCAAACAGCCCCAAGAACACCCACCGGTTGGTCTCACGGTGCAGCAAAAAGTAAAGAGGGAAGAACAATAATGATGACAAGTGAAACGTGATAGCCAAGAAACAGAGGGCAAAGTATGGCAGGGGCTTACGCTCTTTAATATAAACCAAGGCATTGAGCCATATCCCTATACTGATACTGTTCCTGAGCAGGTTGACCACTATCACCGTACCGTCCATGGCTATGAACAGCATCAGAACAAGTGGAATATTGCCCACATCAAATTGTCGGCAGAACCTGATGAGTAGCCAAAGGAATATGGCAGCACATACAACGTTCAGAAAGACATACTCGTTGATGAAAGTCTTGCATAGGAGACAAAGAAGCGTAAAACCCGGTTCCCGAAGGTCCTTGTCAGTAATATCAAATTTAAACAAATCGCCCCATTCCACGTTTCTGAACGTGTCGGTGTACAGTATCCAGTCAGAGTAGATATAGCCCCTGAAGCCAAAGAAGAACATGAAACCAATGGCTGACGTAATGACGACCTGACGTCTCTTCTCTTCATCATCGCCCGAATATTCATACAGGAATGCACAAATTCCCATAAACAGCAACAACAGTACGTATGGAAAAGAATATGTCATCATATATCCTTCTAACTTCTAATGCCTGCTGTCTCACTTTTGTTTTACCATCTTCCTAAGATATAACACCCATGCGGCATCTGCTGCTATGCCCAACAACACCCACATAAACAAGATGACAATCTTACCCCGGCTGCTTGGCTTGTAGGGCATAACGGGATTCTGTATAATAGTAAAAGCTGGAGTGTTTTCTTGAATCTTGGCTTCTGCCTGGCGCATTGACGTCAACATGGTTTTGTACGCATCATACTTTTGCTGCATATCGTTCTCCATTTCTTCTTCCCTTGTATTAAAAGACTGTAACAGCAAATTCTTGTGTGAATCTGCATAGCCAACGTATTTGTTACGCGCCTTTTCATATTCAGACAACATTTTGGCAGACAGTTCCTTGTAATACTCATAATCTATACGGGCCTTGCGTGTGCGATACTCGGTGATATACTTTTGCAGTCTCCTTTGGAGTGTGTCCACCACAATTGTAGCTACAAGCGGATCCTGATCCGTGTAGGAAATTGTTATCTCGCTGGTCTTCTTATCAACCAGGCATTGTATGGAGCCGAAGATACCTTCACAAATCTCCGCCTCGGTGCGAGAAATCCTATAGGGGTCGGCTGCGCCACCGCCGCCAACACCATCTGGCTTTTTAATCAGCTGTGACAACCATATTCTCGGCCACATCCAGAACGGTACTTTTTGCTCGTTTGTAATGTGATAAAGAAAAGTGCGTGGAGTATCGTCGTCCTTGGTACGCACTTTGATATCAAACAATTCCAGAAGGAAATCTGTTGATGCGAAAATATCAGGATACAGCTCTGGGTAAATAGCATCTACCGATGACTTCTTGTCAAGGTTAATGCCAAACGTAGAGGCCATGTCAGCAAGGTTACTGCTCAAGCCCAACCCTCCAGACGACATCTCTGGAGCAAGCACAGTACGGGAGGTGAATTCTCTTGGCGTATTCAGAGCCACTACAAGCCCGACGACAGAGAATGCAACCATAAACTTAGCCAGCGTCCGCTTTTCCTTGAGAACTTGTCGAGCCAGTGCCAACACATCTATTTCCCTATGCTTCTTTTCTTCCATAACACTTCTCTTTTAGCTTACTTTATCAGGTTGGCAATGGTGGCAATCATCGTGGCAATAGAGGCGGTGCTGGTGCCAATGGAGAGCCATTCCGTGAGACCGAGGGCCCGCTTTCTCGACTTCGTGGGCACCACAATCTGGCAGCCGGGTGCCGGACGGTGCTTGCGGTCGGCCTTGGCCACCATGCCGTTCATGTAGATGA
>CAMYZO010000048.1 GCA_947303855.1 uncultured Prevotellaceae bacterium | reverse complement strand
TGCGTGCCTGGCTCCAGGGCTATGACGACCAGATACGGTGGATGCAGGAGCACGGCATCAAGAACGAGAAGACGGCAGAGAGCCGCGGTGCCATGAGGAAGGCGAAGGCCGCCATCTCTCCGCTGCTGACAACCAAGTGGAACCAGAACGAACCCTATAACAAGTACTGTCCTCAGGTAAAAAAGAGCGACTATGACTACCCGCTTGCCGCAACTGGTTGCGTAGCTACTGCAACAGCACAGATTATGTACTACCAGGCACAGAAGCACGGCATCAACCAGACAGCAACGAGCAAAGTGATACCTGCTTATTTCGCAGCTAAAGCCGGTGTGTTTTGGTATTTTGGTAGCTCTGGCTCTAATCAGATGCCGGCGAAGCCCATCAGGACCTTCGACTGGACGAAGATTGATGCTACATTGACCACCGATGCAGCAAGGGATGAGGTGGCACGCCTCATGGAGTATGTCGGTGCTGGCGTGGAGATGCAGTACGGACTGAGCTCGAGTGCCAGTAATGAGGATGTGGTGGGCATGCTTGTCAACTATTTTGGCTATGACAGCGATGCCAAATATGTTTACCGCGATGACTATGACTATAGCGACTGGCAGGATCTCGTCTATCAAGAATTGTCAACCAACGGCCCAGTGCTCTTTGGCGGACAGTCATCGGGAGGCGGTCATGCCTTCGTTATCGACGGTTATGACCATGATGACTATTTCCACGTGAACTGGGGCTGGGGTGGACTCAGCGACGGTGTGTTTAAGCTGTCGGCCATGAATCCCAACATTCAAGGTACTGGTGGCAGCAGTAGCAGCGACGGCTATAACACTGACGTGGTGGCCATGATTAATGTGAGCCCTGTGGACGATGGCGTCAGCATGTCGGACGATGCCGTCCTGACATTGCAGCAATGGGAGGTTAACATGACCTCATTGACCAAGTTCACTGGCTATCCGGTGGAGTTGCAAGGTAATTTTTATTTGTTATCAGGCAACACACTCCTTTCCCCCCAGATAAGTTACAGATTGGCTAACCAGACCGGATGGACCCTTGATTTCGAATGGGGCGTGGCTCTCTACAAGGACGGAGCGTTTGTGAGAATGCTTTATCAATACAGTAGCCAGACCTATGACAATGGCATGGCAATGTATGGATCAACTGCCAGCTTTACCGTTCCCGACATGGACAGTGGAGAATACCAAATGCTGGCAGTATGCAGGAAGACGGGAACTGAAACCTGGCGACCTTTCTCTGGCGCTGATAAATTCTATGTGAAGGCCGTTGTCAACGGTAATGAGATGACGCTGTTGAATATGCCTGCTATTGTAGCCTACGCAGCCAACGGCACAATGACGGCGTTAGAAAAATCCGCGACGATAGCGACACCAGCCAATGCTTTAGCTCTTGACTTAAGAAACGTTACCGGCATAACCACCGTTACACCGAATGCCAACCCCAACACACTCTATATTGTTGGCAGTAGCGTACCATCAGGACTGACTGGCAAGAATGTGGTGCAGAATGATGTGGCAGCCACGCTGACACTGACTGACGGCTACGGTTTCTTCTCTCCCATGAACTTCACCGCAACCAAGGCTACCTATACCCGTCAGTTTACCACGGCCGCCAATGGTACCGGCGGCTGGAGCACCATCGTGCTGCCCTTCGAAGTGACAACCGTGAAGCAGGGCAGTAAGGCGATAGATTGGTTCCACTCTGGCAGTGACACTGGTAAACATTTCTGGCTGAAGAATTTCAGCAGCAAGAGCGGTAGCGTGCTCAACTTCAGCTATGCTACGCAGTTGGCTGCTAACACACCGTATATCATTGCCGTTCCAGGTAGTAGCTATGGCGCTGGCTGGGACCTGACGAACAAGGACATTACCTTCGAGGGAAGCAATGTTACCGTCATGGCCACTGCAGGTACAGTCACCGAGGTGGGCGACTTCAGATTTGTGGGCACTCTGCCAGGCGAGGCTGTCACCAGCCGCTATGTGCTGAACGCTGCCGGTAATAGGTTTGAGAGCACCTCAACGACGGTTGCTCCTTTCCGTGCCTACTTCGAGTCGGCAGGTGCCAGCGGACTGGGCGCACTGGCCATCGGTTCTGACGATGGCGAGGCAACAGGAATTACAGCACTTCCTCAGGAGAAAACTCCGACTGACGGTTGCTATAATTTGAATGGACAGCGTGTGCAGCAACCGGAAAAGGGATTGTTCATCGTAAATGGAAAGAAAGTGGTCGTTAAGTAAAGAGGACATTATGAAAAAGGAATATATCAAGCCAGCAGTAGAAGAGACTGTTATGGATACCCCAAAGATTTTGGCAGGCTCCGGTCCCAATGCCAGTGACCAGTCAGATCCGACGCTTGACAGGGAGGACGTTGACCTTTGGGGAGTGGACAGCGACCTGTTGATAGACAATGATGTGCTGGAGACTATCATGAACTGAGATGATTGACAGGGCGACAGTTGACAAAATCATCGACGCGGCGCAGATTGTCGACGTGGTGGGTGAGTTCGTGACGCTTCGCAAGAGCGGCGTGAACTACAAGGGGCTGTGCCCCTTCCACGACGACCGCAACCCGTCGTTCATGGTGTCGCCGGCGAAGAACATCTGCCACTGCTTCGTCTGCGGCAAGGGCGGCACGCCCGCCGGTTTCCTCATGGAGCACGAGCAGATAACCTACCCCGAGGCTCTGCGGTGGCTGGCCAAGAAATACAACATCGAGATTGTTGAGAAGGAACTGACCGATGAGGAGCGGCAGGAGCAGAACGAGCGGGAGTCGATGTTCATTGTCAACGAGTGGGCCAAGGACTGGTTCCACGACATCCTGAAGAACGACCCGGATGGCATTGCCATCGGCAAGCAGTACTTCCGCAGCCGCGGCATCCGCGACGATATCATCGAGAAGTTCCAGCTGGGCTATTCGCCCCAACAGCGCGACGCCTTAGCCACGGCAGCCCAGAAGGCGGGCTACAAGCCGGAGTTCCTGGTGAAGACGGGACTGTGTTATGAGAGGAATGAGGATAATTCGAGATTGGTCGACCGCTATCGCGGCCGTGCCATCTTCCCCTGGCTGAACGTGTCGGGCAAGGTGGTAGCCTTCGGCGGCCGTGTGCTCGACTCACGGACGAAGGGCGTGGCACAGAAATATGTCAACTCGCCCGACTCCGACATCTACCACAAGGAGCGCGAGCTGTACGGCCTGTATCAGGCCAAGCGCGCCATTGTCAAGGAAGACCGCGTGTTCATGGTAGAGGGCTATACCGACGTCATCGCCATGCACCAGGCAGGCATCGAGAATGTGGTGGCCAACTCCGGCACGGCACTGTCGAACTACCAGATTAAGCTCTTGCGGCGCTTCACCCAGAACATCACCTTATTATATGATGGCGACGAAGCCGGCATCCATGCCGCCATGCGCGGTACCGACATGCTGCTGCAAGAGGGTATGAACATCAAGGTGCTGCTGCTGCCCGACGGCGACGACCCCGACTCGTTTGCCCGCAAGCACTCTGCCGAGGAGCTGAAAAGCTATATCGACGAGCACCAGCAGGACTTCATGGCCTTCAAGACCCGCCTGACGGTAGAGGGCGTCAGCGACCCCGTGAAACGCTCCGAGGGTATCAGCGGCATCGTCAAGAGCATCTCCGTCATCCCCGATGCCATCCTGCGTTCCACCTACCTCAGTGAACTTGCCTCGCGCCTTGGACTGAAGGAACAGACGCTGCTGAGCCGCATGAACGACTTCATCCGCCAGGATATTGGCGAGAAGGAGAAGGAGAAAGAAAGGCAGCAACAACAACAGTTGCAGCAGCAACAGCAAGCGCCACCGGAAAATCTTCCAGAGCAGCCGCACCAGCCGATTGCCACGCATGCTGCCGACTCGCAGGTGGAGACCCTCCTCATCCGCGAGATTATCCGTCATGGCGAGGAGGTTATCTACGACAACATTGAGACTGAAGACGGACAGACCATCAGCTTCAACGTGGCACAGTATGTGGACTACGACCTGGGGCAGGACAACATCCAGTTTTCTAACCCGCTCTACAACCAGATACTGGCAGAGGCGGTGGCTCACAGCGGCGACCCTGCCTTCAAGGCGGAAACCTACTTCACCAACCATCCCGACATCAGCGTGAGTCAGTTAGCCACGCGACTGGCTATCGACCGCTATCAGTTAGGAGGCCGCTTTGTGATGAAACCGCGTGAGGGGGCCCTCTGTCAGCGTGTCGTCCACCTGGTGATGGACCTGCGCATGGATATCGTCAGCCAGCGGCTCAAGGAGATTCAGCAAGCCTTGCGCCAGGCAACAGGCAACATGGAACGCGTGATGCAGCTGATGGAGCAGCACAGGGACATGCAGCAACTGCGCGACATGCTGGCCAAGAAGTTAGGCAACGACGTTGTGAATTGATAATTGTGAATTGTGAATTGATAATTGTGAATTGAAAATCGTGAATTGATAATTGTGAATTGATAATTGTGAATTGTGAATTGAAAATCGTAAATCGAAAATAGTAAATCGTAAATAAATAAAAGGTGTATTACGTAGAGAAGAAAATAGAGATATCGGCCTGCCATAGCCTGCAACTCGACTATGAGAGCAAATGCACAAGGGTGCATGGCCACAACTGGACCATCATCGTCAGCTGCCGCTCCAACAAGCTGGACCGCAACGGCATGGTCATCGACTTCAGTGAGATCAAACGGCTGGTGAAGGAGCCCCTGGACCACCGCAACCTGAACGAGGTGCTGCCGTTCAACCCTACGGCCGAGAACCTGGCACGGTGGATAGTGGAGCGCGTGCCCCACTGCTATAAGGCCATGGTGCAGGAGAGCGAGGGCAATATTGCCGTTTATGAGATTTAGACCTTGAGCACGCTGAACCTCATCCTTGCAGCCTTCTATTATGTGGTTGCTGCCCTGACGATTATCCATGTTGTGATGGACAACCGCCAGCCGGCAAAAACCATGGCATGGGCTCTGGTCATCTGGTTCGTGCCCGTGGCGGGCATCATCCTCTACTTTTTCTTTGGCGTCAACACCCGCAAGGAACGGCTGGTGAGCCAGCGTTCGCTCGACGAACTGTCGAAACGCACGATGGGGCATACACAGCCCCTTCAGGCTGAGCACATCGGCATCTATACCGACGGCTACCAGTTCTTTCCGGCTCTGCTGGCCGATATTGCCGCTGCCCGCGACCATATACATGTCAACATGTATATCTTTGAGGACGATCCGCTGGGCAATCTCGTGGCCGATGCCCTGAAAGACAAGGCCCGGCAAGGAGTGAAGGTGCGCGTCATCTTCGACGATGTGGGCTGCTGGCGCGTGCCTCACCAGTTCTTCGAGCAGATGCGTGAAGAGGGTATCGAGGTGGTGCCGTTCCTGCCAGTGCGCTTCCCCTCGTTCACGTCGAAGGTGAACTACCGCAACCACCGCAAGATGGTGGTCATCGACGGCAGGGTGGGGTATATCGGAGGCATGAACATTGCCCGGCGCTATGTGAAAGGCACGAAGACCCAGTCCTGGCGCGACACCATGATACGGGTGACGGGAACGGCTGTCTACTCCCTGCAGCGGGCGTTTCTTATCGACTGGTATTTCGTTGACCGCACGCTTGTCAACGAGCGCCGCTATTACCCTCAGTTGCCCTCCCCCGACCTTCAGCCGTCTACAGTCACGCAGACCGTTACCAGCGGTCCCGACTCGCCGCAACCCGAGATTATGCAGGAGTTTGTGCGCATCATCGTCGGGGCTAAGCACTACGTATATATTGAGACACCCTACTTCCTGCCTGCAGAGCCGGTGCTCTTTGCACTGAAAATGGCAGCGGCAGCAGGTGTCGACGTGCGGATACTGGTACCCAGCGAGAGCGATGCCTGGTTTGCTGAGTGGGCAGGCCGCAGCTATCTGCGTGAGATGCTGAAGGCGGGCGTCAGCATCAGGCTCTATACGGCGGGATTCCTGCACTCCAAGCTGTTGGTGTGCGACGACGGTGTCTGCACTTGCGGCTCCACGAACGTTGATTTCCGGTCGTTCGAGAATAATTTCGAGGCTAATGCCTTCTTCTATGGCCAGCAGACCGCCTGTCGCATGAAGCAGCTGTTCCTCAGTGACGAAGCCCAGTCAGTAGCCCTGGCCGCCCTGCCCCAGCGTGTCCATCCGCGCTTTATGGTTCGTCTGACGGAGAGTCTGCTTCGGATGCTGGCTCCGCTGATGTAAAGATGCTGAAGTTGACGCTGCCGTAGGCACGGTGCTCGCGGAAGCGGGGGTGGGCGGAAAAGTCGTGGTCTTTACCGTGCTCGAAGACGAAGATACCGCCGGCTTTCAGCAGCCCCTTCTCAAAAATCAGGTCGGGAATGGTGGGCAGTTCCTTCAGCGCGTATGGCGGGTCGGCAAAGATGAAGTCGAACGTCTGCCTGCATGACTTCACAAAGCGGAAAGCATCGCCGCGCAGGGGCAAGACGCATTCCGACCTCGCAACTCCTAACTCCTCCCTCGTAACTCCTAACTGCTTCAGGTTATCGCAGATAAAGCGGTGGTGGTCGCGGTCTTGTTCAACGCTGACCACACGGCTGCAGCCACGCGAGAGCAGCTCCAGGGTGATGCTGCCCGTGCCGGCAAACAGGTCGAGTGCCGTGGCACCTTCAAAGTCGAGGTAGCCCGTCAGCACGTTGAAGATGTTCTCCTTGGCAAAGTCGGTCGTCGGCCTTGCCTTGAACGAGCGGGGAATGTCGAAGTGGCGTCCCTTGTATTTTCCGGTAATAATCCTCATTTGCCTTTCATGAAAAATGTCATCAGGTCGAAGGGCAGTCCCTTGACCTTGGTCATCGGTGCGCGGTTGAACTCTGCCGAGGGGTTGATGATGTATACCTTCTGGACGTAGCGCTTCAACTCGCTGATTAGCTCCTGCTGGCCGTTGTCGTTAAACAAGTCGCCGGCCAGGTGCATCTCGTCGTTCTCTGCGTTCAGCTGCAATTGCTTCCATACGTAGAGCAGGAAATAGAGCACATCCTGCGGACGGTTGGCCTTGAACTGGTTGCAGAACTTAAACCGGTTCTGCTGGAACGAGAAGATGTCCAGCTTGTTGTCGTGAGCATATCCGTACAGTTTGTTGCGGTTGCCGGCAAACGAGCGGCGGTGCAGGTAACGCCAGACGGGAACCATCAAGGGCATGATCTTCGGACTGCTGAAGTTGTCGTTCAGTACCGTGTTTAAATCCTTGTTAATAGCGAACACCGCAACGGCGTTCAGGTCGGAGAGCATGTCGTAGTGTATCGTCTCAGGCTCCTTCCGGGGGATGGCATGGCAGAACAGGTCTTCCATCGTGCTTTTCTGAAACTGCTCTGCGGGCACCAGCAGCACGGGCGTGTCTGCCAGCACCGTGACTTTCCTGATGCCTGCCTGCTGCAGGGCGGCTTCGCCGAGTGCCTCGCGCAGGTTGGCGGGCAGCGACATGCCGCTCTTCACCACATACGGTTCGTAGGTGACGGCAGGCTCTGCTTGCGTGGGGTCAACCGTAGAAAACGACAGGTGGCGTGCCCCGATGCGTATGATGATGCGTTCTTTTCCTTGGTTTATCATTTATTTTTTGTACCTTTGCGCCTGCAAAGATAATAAATATTTCCGAATAATGATAGTCGAGGAGCTAAAATATCGCATTTTACAGTCATTTGGAATGACGCCCACCACCGACCAGGAACAGGCCATCGGCCGGTTTGCACAGTTTATGACCGACCGTGACAGCAGGGCGGTCATGGTGCTGCGCGGCTCGGCAGGCACGGGCAAGACCTCGCTGGCAGGAGCCATTGTGCGGGCGCTGAAGACGCTGAAGCAGAAGATGGTGCTGCTGGCGCCCACGGGCCGTGCCGCCAAGGTCTTTTCCCTGAATGCCGGCAGCGCGGCCTACACCATCCACCGCCGCATCTACCGTCAGAAGACGGCGGGCGACATGAGTGCCTTCAACCTGAATGCCAACCTGCAGCGCGACACCCTGTTCATTATTGACGAGGCTTCGATGATCAGTCTTAACCCCGGCTACGCCCCTCAGGGGGAGGGCACCTCCTTTGGCTCCGGCAGTCTGCTCGACGACCTGATACAGTATGTGTACAGTGCCGATAACAACTGCCGCATGCTGCTCATCGGCGACCGCGCCCAGCTGCCACCGGTAGGCGAGGAGGAGAGTCCGGCACTGCTGGCTCCGGTGCTGCAGGCATACGGTCTGACGGTCTATGAGACCGACCTGAGCGAGGTGCTGCGACAGTCACAGGCGTCGGGCATTCTCTATAACGCCACCGTCATCAGGCAGATGATTAACCATGACGACCTGACGCAGCTGCCGCGCATCCGCTTCCGGGGATTTCCCGACATCACGGTTGTGCCCGGCGACGAGCTGATAGAGTCGCTGGCCACCAGCTACAGCCGTGCCGGACAGGACGATACCATCGTCATCACCCGCAGCAACAAGCGGGCCAACATCTATAACCAGGGCATACGGCGCACCGTCCTTGACTGCGAAGATGAACTGTGTCGCGGCGACCAGCTGATGGTTGTCAAGAACAACTATTTCTGGACTGAGAGTCAGAAGGACGCGGCAGCGGGTGGAGGCCTGGAGGGCGGCTTCCTTGCCAATGGCGACGTGGCTGTAGTACAGCGTGTGCGCCACATCCACGAGCAGTATGGTTTTCGCTTCGCTGAGGTCACCCTACAGTTCCCCGATTACGATGACTATGAGCTGACGGCTACCGTGCTGCTCGACACGCTGACCGCCGAGTCGCCGTCGCTCACCCGTGAACAGCAACAGCAGCTCTACGACCGTGTCATGGACGACTATGCCGACATACCCCTGAAAGCCGACCGCCTGAAGAAACTGAAGCAAGACCGCTACTACAATGCCCTGCAGGTGAAGTTCGCCTATGCCGTCACCTGCCACAAGGCGCAGGGCGGACAGTGGTCTCACGTCTATGTAGACCAGGGCTACATGACCGACGACATGCTCACCCCCGACTATATCCACTGGCTCTACACCGCCTTTACCCGTGCCACTGAGCACCTCTTCCTCGTCAACTGGCCGCAGGCGCAAGTGGCCGATTGAGAGTTTTTGTACAGTTTAGTTTGCCAAGTCAAAGATAATTTGTACTTTTGCACAAAAATACGAGAAAACATGTCTATACGGAATATTCTGACAGCACTTATCTTGCTATGCCCAGTCCTCTCGGGGGCGTCCGGGCCAGCATCGTCGATAGAGGACCATGCTGGCTGGCATAAGAGTTTTACACAGGAACGGCAGGGAGCCAACATCACGGCTGCCCTTGATTTGCTGAAGGCACGGGGACTGAAACCCTCCGGGCCTGTTGTCGTCGGCATTGTCGACTCCGGCATCGACACGGCGACGGTCAGCCTGCAGCATGCCCTGTGGACCAATCCCGGAGAACGGGCCGACGGTAGCGACACCGACGGCAACGGCTACCGCGACGACCTGCATGGGTGGAACTTCCTGGGTACTGCCGACGGCTCGTTCAACATGATCAGCGCCGGCACTGAGGAGTTCAGGCAGTTCAAGCGCCTCTTCCCCAAATACAAGCAGGTAACCAGCCGCGACTCTGTCCGGGACAAGAAGGAGTACGACTTCTATTTGCGGATGCGCAAGGAGGCCAAGATTGACAACTACCTGCGCTACTACGAGATAGCCAGCCAGTCGCTGGACCGTCTCGACTCGCTGTCGCTGACACGTCTGCGGAAGATGGCAGAGAATATCCACGGCATAGAGCACGACCCCGACAAGCGTCTGCTCATGGGCGACGACATGAACAATGCCGACGACCGCTTCTATGGCAATGCCACGCTGACCGTGGAGGGCTGTGAGCACGGCACATTCGTGGCTGGCGTCATTGCCGGCGATGCCAGGAAGGATGCCCGCTATAGCGGTATTGCCCCCGACGTGGCTCAGCTGATGATTGTGCGTGCCAGCCCCGATGGCGACGAGTACGACAAGGACGTGGCCAGCGCCATACGCTATGCCGTAGACAACGGTGCCCGCGTCATCAATATCAGTCTGGGCAAGTACTACTCTCCGCAGGCCCAGATGGTCAACGATGCCATACGCTACGCCGCCGACCGCGACGTGCTGATAGTGTGTGCTGCCGGCAACGACCATAAGGACCTCGACTCTGTGGCTCTCTACCCCACCGGTACCGACCGGCGAGGCCTGTTCTTTGCCAACTTCATCCGTGTTGGAGCCAGCGACGAGCAGAGCCGCCGGGCTGAGATGTCCAACTACGGCAGCAGTCAGGTGCATCTCTTTGCGCCCGGCACCTACATCGCCTCGGTCTTTCCCGGCAATAAATACAATCTGTCGCAGGGCACGTCGCTCTCTGCTCCCGTTGTGACGGCCATCGCTGCCCTGCTGCGCAGCTATTTCCCCTATCTCAGGGCACCACAGGTCAGACAGCTGCTGATGGAAACGGCGCGCCCCATGGCCGAGAAGGTGAGCATCAGCGGCGGCACCGTCGACATGCTGGCCGCCGTGCGCAAGTTGCTTGATGCACCCGTCAACTGGTACCAGGCCGAGGCCGTCACCGACAAGTATGTGGGCAGTGCTGTCTATGCCCTCACGCCGTCGCCCTCGTTTGAAGAGGGCACACCCTTCGTCACCTATAAGTTCAATGGTAAGAAATATATGGTGGATGGCCGTACGGGCAAGAGCGGACAGCTGGACCAGACCCAGATTGACGCCTACCGCCAGCGCCACCCTGTGAAGCAGCAGCCTGACCGCTTTGGCCGCTACTTTGACAACTCGGCATATACGGCCGACTCGGCCTTTACCATGCTGGGCGACCGATACAACCTGTATATACGTGACAACCGTACGGGGCAAGTACGGCAGCTGACTACCGACGGGCGTGAGTACAGCTCCTATTGCGGACGCTATGCCAAGGACACCCTGTCAGAGCGCAACGCCTCGGGCTTCTGGCGGGGCCATGTCTATCTCGACATGGTCTACGACGACAGCGAGGTGGGCTTCCTGAACCTGCTGCACACGCTGGGTACGCCACAGAAGCTGGAACAGAAGAAGATGCCGTTGCCCGGCGGTGACGCCATCCGTCGCTACCGGCTCTACTGGTATAATGCCGATACCGGAGAGGGCCGGCTGCTGCCTATCGCCCCCAACCGCGACTACCACATACAACTGGACTTCGACAAGACGGGTGACAGCCAGTACTTCTTGCGTCGCAGCCGCTCTGTCGATACGCTGGAGCTGTGCCGCATCGATGTGGCCACAGGCGCCGTCAGCGTGGTCATCAGCGAGGTCTGCAAGCCTCATGTCAACGTCAATATGTTCAAGTACCACTTGCTGGACCACGGCCGTCAGGTGCTGTGGTGGAGCGACCGGACGGGTCGCGGCAACTACTATCTCTACGACGGCCGTACAGGTAGGCTGCTGAACCGTGTCACCCAGGGCGACCGGCTGGTGGCCGGACGTATTGAGAAGATCGACACCGCCAGCCGTAGCATCATCTTCCTGGGCTACGGTCAGGAGCAGGGCGACCCCAACTACACCTATTATTATAAGGTGGGCCTCAACGGCCGCGGACAGCAGCTGCTGACCTATGGCGAGGGCGAGCACCAGCTGCAGCTGTCGCATGACGGTCGCTGGGGTATCGACCGCTACAGTCGTATGGACCTGCCGCCAGTCTTCAACATCGTCAGCATAGACAGTCCCAAGAAGAACCACCATGAGTTCTTCCGTACATCGGAAGCCGACTGCCTGAAGGCCGGCTGGGTAAAGCCCACGCTGATCCATGTGAAGGCTGCCGACGAGCAGACCGACCTCTACGGTGTCATGTACGTTCCCTCAAACTATTCTCTCACCTCGCAGCTCGTACCTCGCACCTCGAAAAAACTCCCCATCATCACCAACGTCTATCCCGGTCCGCAGGACGACCAGATTCCCCGTTCGTTCACCATCGACGACAATGGCAACCAGTCGCTGGCCGAGTTGGGCTTCGTGGTCATCAACGTACAGCCCCGGGGCTCGTCGCCACTGCGCGACCGCAACTTCTACTGCTATGGCTATGGCAACCTGCGCGATTACCCTGTGGCCGACGATAAGCATACCATCGAGACGCTGGCCCGGCAGTATCCTTTCATCGACCTCGACCGTGTAGGCATCTACGGGCACTCCGGCGGCGGCTTCCAGACCGTCACGGCCATGCTTACCTATCCTGATTTCTATAAGGTGGGCGTCTCAGCCTCGGGCAATCATGACAACAGCCAGTATATACAGTGGTGGGCAGAGACCTATCATGGCTACGGAAAACCCATTCCCACCAACATGGAACTGGCCGACCGGCTGCAAGGACGCCTGCTGCTGATGACCGGCGAGGTAGACGAGAACGTGCCGGTGGCCTCTACCTACCGCATGGCCGATGCCCTGCAGAAGGCCGGCAAGCGGTTCGACATGATGATCTTCCCCGAGCAGGGCCATGGCCTCTACGGCGACTACTACCAGAACCAGATACGCTACTACTTCCTGGAGCACCTGATGAAGCCGGAGAAAGTGGATATCAACATGGTGAAACACCAATAACCCTAATAATATGAAGAAACTATTACTACTGCTCTTCATGACGCTTACGCTCACCTTACAGGCCCAGCAGAATGCTGCGCAGGTACAGGTTGACATCACCGTCGTCGACGAGAACGGCGAGTCGCTGCCCGGTGCCACGGTAAAGGCGTCGGACAAGCAGATGGGCGTCGTCAGCGACGTCAACGGCAAGGTGAGCCTCTGGGCGGCAAAAGGCTCGACGCTGACCATCAGCTATGTGGGCATGAAGACGAGGACGCTGCGCGTGAGCAGGCCCTTGAAGGGCGACATCGCCTTAGAGAGCGAGAGCACCACCATCGACCAGGTGGTAGTGACGGGCTACTCGCAGACCGACATCCGCAAGTCTACCGGCTCCGTGGGCATCCTCACCGACAAGGAGCTGAAGGACCAGCCGCTGGCCAATGTCGACATGCTCATGCAGGGCAAGCTGGCCGGCGTCAACGTGCAGGCCGTCAGCGGACGTCCCGGCGAGTCGGCCAAGATACGTATCCGCGGTACGGCCAGCATCACCGGCAACAACGAGCCGCTGTGGGTGGTCGACGGTGTGCCCCTGCAGAAGAACATCCCCACCATGGGCAACTCGTATATCCGCTCCGGCGACTTCTCTACCCTCTATGCCAACGGCGTTGCCGGCATAGCGCCGCAGAACATTGAGAGCATCACCGTGCTGAAGGACGCCGCCGCTGCCGCCATCTATGGCTCGCAGGCTCAGGCTGGTGTCATCGTCATCACCACGAAGAAAGGTCAGGCCGGCAACATCCACGTGAGCTACAGCGGCAACGTCACCGTGCAGACCGCCCCGCAGCGCGACCACAACCTCATGAACACCGACGAGAAGCTGGCCTACGAGCAGAGCATCTGGGACGAGTTCTCGGCCGAGGGCTTCAAGAACGGCACATGGTATCCCCGCATAGGCATCATAGGCCAGATACGCTCGGGATATGGCAAGTTCAAGGGCATGACCGCCCAGGAGCAGGATGCTTACATCGACGAGCTGAAGCAGACCAACACCGACTGGTTCCAGGAACTGTTCCGCAACACCGTCAGCACCAGCCACAGCGTCAGCCTCTCCGGCGGTACCGACAAGCTGACCTACTACGTCAGCGGCGGCATGTCGACCAATAAGGGTATCGTCAAGAAAACCTCGTCTGACGGCGCTAACTTCATGTCGAAAATCTCTGCCAACCCGTCGAAGGCCGTCTCCGTGAACTTCGACGTCTCTTACAGCTATCTGAAGAGCCTGTCGTATGCTGAGTCGTCTCTGTTCAACTCCTTCAAATACGCTTATTACGCCAACCCATACGAGAAACCTTATAATGAAGATGGCTCTTACGCGGCTGACGAGACTTACTTCTCAATGTCGTATGTGAACGGCAGTTCAGCATCACGTATGCCTGACAACGGTGTCAACGTTATGCGCGAGATTGACAATACCGAGCAGCAAGCCACCAGCTCGGCACTGACGCTGCGCGGCGACATCACCTGGCATCTGGGCGAGCATTTCCGCCTTTATGGCTTGGCATCCTACAGTTATAGTGCCGACAATTCTGACAGCGAGATAGGACAGGACACTTACAACGCCTGGACTGACCGTCCGTTTGAAGGTAAAAATCTACAGTCAAGGCGTATTTATGGCAGTATGACGCAGAGCAGCAGCTACAACCGCAACTGGCAGATGCGCGGTCAACTGAACTACGGTCAGACCTTTGGCGACATCCACCGCGTCAGTGCCCTCGTGGGTGCCGAGGTCAGCAACAACTACGCCAAGAGCATCTTCCGCAAAGTCTATGGCTACGACCCCGTGACGGGCAACTTCTCGCTGCCGCTCCTGGTGTCGAGTGCTGCCGATGGCTCTTTCACTGATGCTGATATGCAAGATTACCAAAGAATAGCCAACGGCCTGTCGGGGCAGAGTCGCATCGAGAACGCCATGGCCTCGTTCTATGGCGCCATAGACTATGTGCTGATGAACCGCTACGTGGCCAACTTCACCGCCCGCTCTGACGGCTCTAACAACTTCGGCGCCAAGGAGCAGTTCAACATGACATGGAGCGCTGGCCTGGCCTGGAACATGGACGAAGAGGCGTGGATGGAGCGCATCAGGCACATCGTCAGCCATGCCACCATCCGCCTGTCGACGGGTGTCACCGGCGGTATCAACAAAAGCGTCTACCCAGTGCTGATTATGAGCTATTCGTCAGATTTCCGCAACAGCGACACGCAGGCCTACCGCATGGGCTATATCAACACGCCGCCAAACCCGCACCTGCGCTGGGAGCGCACCCGCGACTATAACGGCAGCATCGACGTGGGCTTCCTGAAGAACCGCTTGAACATGAATCTGTCGTTCTACCACCGCAAGGGCACCGACCTCGTCACCAGCGTTCAGGTGGTATCAACTACAGGCTATCTTAGCCAGAGCTATAACACCTCAGAGCAGGTGAACCAGGGCGTAGAACTGATGCTTGGCGGTACGCCCGTGAAGACCAAGGACTGGCGCTGGAGCCTCAATGGCAATATTGCCTACAACCAGAACGTGCTTACCAAGTATGAATCCCCGACAGGGTCGGCTCTGGGCGATATTTACGTAGACTACCCGCTTGGCAAAATCTTTACAGGTAAGCCGGCAGGTATTGATGCAGAAACGGGACTCTTTACTTTTCAGCAGCGCAGCGACTACGACGAGAGTCTCTCAGCATCGCAGTCCTATGCCAATTATTTGTTTTTTATAGGTACAAGCAGTTATCCTTGGACGGGAGGCATCTCTACCAACGTCTCGTGGCGCAACCTGTCGTTTAGTGTCAACACGTCGTTCTCATTAGGAGCGAAGATTTCTAATTTCGTGTCACCAGTGAGCACCTATTCCTCGATAGAAAAAAGTACTTACAACCATATTTACAACCCGCGTTACGACGTCTATACGGCCCACAACAATGTAGTCAAGGATGCCGCCTACCGCTGGACACCGGACAATCCTGTTACCGATGGTTATCCGCGACTGATAGATGCGTACGGCACAGCCTTGAATTTAGACAGTCAGCAGATGATTTTCTCATCAGTACAGAATGGTGTGTTCTATGAAAAAGGCTCTTATTGGAAGATAGCATCGATGACGCTGATGTATAGCTTGCCCGACAACCTTATCCGCCGTTTCGGCGCCACGAGCCTTGGCCTGAGTTTCACTGCCAACAACCTGTGGATCATCACGGCCTACAGCGGACTGAACCCTGAGACGCCGGGTGCCGTCTACCCCATGAGCCGCAGTTTTAGTTTTGGACTTAACATCGGTTTTTGATATGAAAAAGTATATAGTACTCCTAATGACTGCATGGATGTTGACGGCTTGCAATGATTTCTTGGATATCAAGCCCTACGACCGTACCATACCCGAATCGGCTGAAGATTTTTCGGCATTGGTTCACAATATGTGCGACGACATCGACAAAGGCGGCGTTGTGGGGGCTGCCGTTGTGGGCAGCTATAAAGAAACGGAAGACCTGGAGGCTGTCTGCGACAACATGGCCACCAATTTGACTGGAAGCAGCGACAACTTGCGCACCTACATTGGAACCATCCTGTCAGCGCGACAGTCACTCTATCAAGATCTTTACCAAGAAATTCGTAACTGCAACATCGTTCTTGGCGATTTCGAGGACGGCCGCGACACCCGCGAAAGACAGGACATCGTTGGTACCGCTTACGCCCTGCGCGGTGTCAGTTACTATCAGCTGCTACGCATGTTCTGCGCACCACCACTGGCCGACGATGCACAGTTAGGTGTGCCCATCGTCACAGAGTTTGACATGGAGGCCAAGCCCATACGTTCCACACTTCAGGAAACCATCGACCAGGCTGAGCGCGACCTGAAAGCCGCCCTTGACTGCGATATACAGGAAGAGATGTACCGCTTTAATAATGATGTTATTCATGGTTATCTGGCTCGTCTCTATCACTGGTGTGGCCGTTGGCAGGAGGCTCGTCGTGAAGCTCGGCTTGTCGTGAGAAACCATCCTTTGCTCTCCGGCGATGAATATACTAAGATGATGAGTACCCAATTCGGGTTGACGGGAAACAAGCTTTTCATGGCTGACCGGTTGTCCAGTAGCCAAATGGATATTTCGGCCAGTATGAAATTCCTGGAAGGGAGACCGCTGAGTGCAGACTATGCTATGCTCTTTAGTGAGGGAACCAACGACATCCGCCGTAAGGGTAATCTGTTCTTCAACCGCAAGCGCAAAAACCGTAAACTGATGTTCTCAGGTATGCGCTCGGCAGAAATGGCGCTCATAGCCATGGAATGTGCCTACCACCTGAATATGGCTGACTCGGCGCTTGCCGAGCTAAACGATTTCCGCCGTCACCGCATCTTGACCGATGACTATGCCTATACCATGCAGACGCTGCCATCGGTCAATACGCAGACGCTCATCAAGCAGGATGCTACAGGTAAGCCTCTGACGCCGCTCATCCAGGCCATCCTCAATGAGCGCCGCAAGGAGCTCTACTTAGAGAACGGCGACCGCTGGTTTGAACTGAAACGCCATGGACGCCCAGAATTCTGGGTAGCCGTCAATGGTCAGAAGTTCTGGACTCGACAGTATATGTACACTTGGCCCATTTTCTTGAAAGACACGCAGGTGCAGCCCAATCTCATCCAGAACCCAGGCTACGAGGAAACGTTTTAGCGCTGCGCTAATGTAAAATGAATAATGAAGAATGAATAATGAAGAATGAATAATGAAGAATGAACGAAGAATCATGAAGAGACTCCTATATATAGCCATGACAGCAATGGCTGTGGCAGTGACTACTGCCTGCAAGAACGTTGATGAGGAACCTCACATCAACCAGGGTTACGCCACCAGCTATCGTGTTCCCGACGCCGAGCCGATGACTGCCGAGGACAGTGCCATCGTGGCCGCCCAGCAGCTGGAGTACGATACGAATGCGAAATGAAGTAAGAACTTAGAACTAAGAATTGTGAATTATTAATTGTGAATTATTAATTGTGAATTATTAATTGTGAATTATGAATTATTAATTGTGAATTATTAATTGTGAATTATGAATTAAATAGTATTAACCCTTTAAAAACAAAAATCTCTATGAAGCAAAAACTTTACTTCGTGCTGCTTCTGCTGGCCACGGTGTTCACCGCCAAGGCTGCAGACGCACAATGGTGTCTCGTCGTAGAGAGCGCCGGAGGCGAGACCATCGCCATCGGTGCCGACCTGAAGCCCGTCATCAAGACTACGGCCGACGGCTACGAACTGCGCTACGGCGAGCAGGTCACTGCTTTCACTTGGAGTCAGCTGAAGAAGGTGACGGTTCAGAAAACCGAGCCTACTGCCATCGAGGCCGTGCCCGTAGCTCCTTCCTTCCGCCTTGCCCCCGGTGAAATCGCTGTTCAGGGTGCTGAGCCTGGCTCAGTGGCCCAGGTCTTCTCTGCAAATGGTCAGCAGGTGCTCACAGCACGTGCCGGTGCCGACGGCTCCGTCTCGCTGTCTACCACAGGCCTGTCTGCCGGCATCTACATCGTTAAAACCAACAAGTCAACATTTAAAATCGTCAAGAAATGAAAACAATTGTACGCAATACCGTAGCCCTCGTGGCTGCCCTTTTCTGCGCCGCTACCGTTTCGGCACAGGGTATCAAGATTCACAAGGCCGGTGGTGAGGTCATCGACATCGCCGCTGCCGACCTCGACTATATTGAGGCTTACGACGCTGCTGCTGCGGCTCCCGCCTTTGAGGGCACGTGGAAGATGAAGCAGCTCATTACCGACCGTGCCAGCATGGTTGAAATGTGGGGTGCAATGGGCATAACATACGGCGATGCCTACCCAGAGTTCAATGCAGAGGACGTGCTGACCTTCAAAGACGGGAAAATCATACCCGACCTGAAGTCGAACCTCAAGAATTTCTTTATTGGTGAGGCTACTTACGAGATTGCCGATCCTGCTTATGAGTTGCGTACCGGCATGTTTGGCCAGACTACAACGATGGCACTGCTGAAGGTGAAGGGCGTAAACCGCTATTTCGATGCCAACAACAAGAGTGCGGATGACGAGGCTTACATTGGTGTGTGCCTGACGGAGGACGAGGATGCCGACGAGCCAGGAGTTTACTTCTTGGAAGTATTCCTGATTGATTTCGTTCCCACCTCCTTTGCTACAGAGATGCCTGACTATATGTACGAACCTCAGAAGCCTGTAGCTACCATGACTGGCATGTATATTCAGTTCTCAATGAACAAGAGCAAGTAGCAGCGAAAATCACATTGTTGCTTCTAATCATATAGGGAAAATGAAGTAGCACCTCTGATCTCAGAGGTGCTATTTGTTTCGTTCTTGCGACAACGGGAAGCCACTTTTGTCGTGTTTGTCGCAAAATGTCGGGAGTGTCGTATGTTTTTTTTTTGAAAAAACATCATAGCTGTCAGCCTTTATTGCGGATTTCTTTGTATCTTTGCCGCTAAATTATAAAAGGTGAATCTAATATGTCATTGCTGAAGAAACTGCAGATAGGCGACAATGCCGCAGGACGCTACACAAAGGAGTACCTGCTGGTAGACTACAAGTGTCACACCTGTCGCAGCCACAACGAGTTGCGGCCTAATGCCGACATGAGCTGCGAGCGCATCGAGCTGACTATCATTGCCCCCGGCGTCGACGATATGTCTATTTACGACTGGTTTATTGACCAGACGAGTGTTGACGGCAGGATACTGATAGAACTGCCATCCGTCTTGTATCAGGGAAATACTGAGTACAAGGAGATACTGTTTGAGGGCGCTACCTGCTTCTCGTTGGAAGAACGCTATGAGATTGACAAAAACCAGCGGCGAGTGCTCCACATCGGCATGATTGCCAGTACGGTTGTCATCGACGGTATAGAATATCACAGACATTAAATAAAACGGTGAGCACCATGAAACATCCGAATTTTCTGAAAGCCATCCTCTTCACTGAGGATCTCTGTGAGGTCGGCGGCAGCGTGCTGCAGTCAGGTTGCTATACTGTTCAGGATTATAGTTACTGCTGCAAGCGCAATCGCGACGAGCTGGGCAATAGCTATGGCCCTATCCGCTCCGGATACCTGGAGTTTACAATACGTGTCGATGTCGAACGCGGCTGCAAACGCTTTTACCAGCGTATGGCTGAGCAAGACAATGCCCCCTTCTCGTTCATCTTCAATGCATCATTCTTGCCGAACGGCCGATTGAAGGGCTACGACGACGGCATGGTGACCTATGGCTACATTGTCGACATCGAGGAGTTTTGCAGCGATGTTGGCGAGGGCCTGACCAGTCAGATGCTGTTGCGCATCAAGGTGTTGTTGAGCAACATCGTCTATGTCGGGCACGACACCCCCCGCAACCTCTATATTACTCATGATTAAAATCCAAACGAAATGGAACAGAAAAACTCCCGTACCTATAAATATACCCTGCAGCTCTTGCAGAAACTCAACGACAAGACAACACAAGATATACTGGAATTGTCGCAGAATCAAAAAGAGAAGGTCAAACTGGGCGACTTCAGCTACGATGTCACCTTGACCACCCTGCAATTCCACCGGAAGGTCTATCAGCCGAGTACATTAGAGGTTGAACTGCAGTTTGATGGCAGTGGCGTCGACGTAGCAACGACTCCGGAGAAGATTATCGGCGCCCTGATGTATCGCCTGGCAAGTCTTAGTATTGCTGAGGTAATCTCACAGAACGGAAAGGTTAACGTGGGCGAAGACAATACTATTGCACAGAACTATTTCGTATACAAGGTGAATCCTCAGCTTGTCATGCAGGCCAACGGCACCCCCAACCTGTTAGTCAAGCTTGGTATCTGCAGCATCGACAAGCTGATGACCATCAACAAATACAGCAAGGCGTATGTTGCCCAGAAGCTGGGAACTCTCCTGGCCTCCAATGCCACCTTGTTCAAGATTAACGATGCATCGCCAGTCAAGGTCAATATTGGCAGTCTGCAGAAACTCGTCTATATGAACAATGATAAGGAGACGGAGTTCATACAGCCCTATCTGGTGCAGTATAATGAGTCGTTCTATGACTTCATGGCCCGCACGGCCAACCGCTGTGGCGAGTTTTTCTTCTTTGAGGACGGTCAGGTGACGTTGGGACTTCCCTACAAGAAGGTGAAGACCATTACGAACTACCAGAACATCACGTTCCAGCAGGCCAGCGACGCGCCCTTTGCCGTCTCCGACTTCGGATGGGACAGCGTGAAGAGCGGCGAGGGCAAGGTGGAAGGTACACTGGCCCTGAACTCCGACCCCGTGGAGCGTACAGGTGTTCCCGGCAAATCTGACTCCTTCCCCAAGGATATCTTCCCCACCGAGTTGTCATACAACTCTGAGATCAACCCCGACGAGTTCTTCATGCCCCTCTACAAGGGCTGCTCTACTAACCTCGTGCATGAGACTTTCGAGGATTTTGGCATGCACCTGGGTATGGCGGCCTCGTCGTTAGTGCGTTTTAACCAGACGGCTGACGCCATCATCAAAGGACTTGTTGTCTACGAGTTAGCTACCAATATATTAGGAGGGTTGGCAGTCGTGGGCCGTAAGGATTTCGACAAGGAGTTTGTTTCTGACGTCAAGGACACGCTCTATGGCTCAGAGAAGAGCGACGATGAAAAGGCCCTGCAATTCGGACCGCTGAACCCCAAGGCATGGGCCACCATGGAGTATCATTCTCAGGTGAAAAAACATGAGCAGGCCCAGCAGAAGAAAATGGTTTGCGTGGATATGGGTACGAGCTATGCCGACATCCATCTTGGCGACCGTATCTGCTTCAGCGAGGGTGGTCAGGTCTATGTGGTGGTTGAGGTGAAGCTCGATTCCAGGACTCAGCAGTCGCAGGTGTTCTATGCCATTCCCACCGTCGACAAGGAGGGTCGCAACGTGTTCCCGCCGGTCTACGGGGGTGATGCCATCCGCAAGTCCGGTGCCCAGAATGCCTTTGTCGTCGCAGCCAACGACCCGAAGGTTCAGGGCCGTGTCAGGGTTATCTTCCCCTGGCAAGTTGGCGACCCCAAGATTTGCAAGCTCTGCGAGGAGGCCAAGGAAAACCTGAAGGCAGAGACTAAAGCCTTGAAGAAGCTGGAACAGCAACTCGAGACAGAGCAGGAGAATCTCCGTGTGAACGGCTTAATAGGATCGTCAAAGTTAGATACGCTTAGTGTTATCCAGAACGAGATTAACGGCATTACCGAGAAACTGAAGCAGCCGCAAAAAGAGCTCAAAGCCACGATAGCCAGTCTGGAGAAGCAGAAGACAGCCTTGTCTATTGTCGAAAAAAATCCGAATACTCCCCCGGTAAGCATTGTTGAAAAGCAAACCGAAATACAGATGCTGGAGGCGAAGAAGGCATCCCTCTCTGCTGATATCAAGAAACTGGAGGCTGAGAAGGCAAAATTCCAGGCCTTGAAAAAAGAGGTGGATGGTGTTTCTGACTGGAAGGCTTACACGAAAAAGAAAAAGGAGGAGAAAGAAACCATCGAAAGCAAGATCAAGGACCTGAAATCCTCTATTAGCGATCAAAAGAAAAAGGGTAAGGATGCTGAGAAGAAAGAGGAAGAGGCCCAGAAACTCTTGATAGAGGACCGCAAGACGATGGCTACGCCCTGGATTCGTGTGACAACCCCCTTTGCCGGCGACGGCGGTGGCATGCAGTGTCGCATGAACCCCGGCGACGAGGTGATGGTCGACTTCGAACAGGGCAATGTCGAGCGCCCCTTCATCATCGGTATGCTCTACTCTAAGGATAAGCCTGCTCCCGGCTACTATAACAACCGTTCCAGCCAGCCTGCTCTCGTTCGCGACGCTGCCTTTGTCATGCAGACCCGCAACGGCCACAATATCACAATCAAGGATGGTACCAGCATGTTTGACTTCCTGGCCGGAACCACGCCGGGCACCAGCATCTACGGTGCTTCCATCGCACCCATGATTGCTCCGGGTTTTACCTTCGGTAAGGAGATGGCAGGCTCCTTCCATATTGGCGACCGCTACGGCTTCTATTCGCTCGACATGAGCTCCAGCTTGCGTAATATCACACTCAAGTCGGCCCTGGGCAATGTCACCATCGATGCCTTCACTGGCATCACCATCACAGCTCCCAATGGCAATGTCAGGATTGAGGGAAAGAATATTGACATCGTTGCTGGCAACAAGGTGAACATCGTGTCGGGACAGAACATCAAGACGCCCGAGAAGAAGCTGCCCACGCTCGACGATGACCGCAGTGGCTTTGAGCGTACCCTCAGTTACGGCGGCACCGTTATGAAACACGTCGTCCCTGGCGGCGTCAAGCACATAGCCAGTCAAATCATAGCCAACGTGGTCTATCCGTCGCTCAACCTCGACTTCCTCCGTACCGTCCTTGAGGTGTTCCTCCGTCCCGTCGATGGCACCATGACCATCAAGTCGAAGCGCTACATGCTGCTCGAAGCCGGCAGCGGCGATGCGCAGATTGACCCCGGGCGCTTCGGCGACAAGCAGAAGGCCTTGGTCAAGCAGACGAAGGTGGAACCGGGCGATGAAATCCACAATAAGTACGATGAGGTGATGAAAGTCATCGGCTGTGTCAGTCCTATCGTCGACAGTTTCTGCGACACCTACCTTGAGCGCTGGAACAACCTTGTCAGCGATGTGAAAGCCTTCAACCTCTGTACCGATTTCAAAGACAACCAGAAGCCCGACTTCGTGAACGATGTCCTTAATTCTAACGACAAGAAGCAGTATGCGGAGGGCGACCTGGCATCGGCCTTCAAGGACGACACCTCCCAACAGGACCGCACCCTTGTGCTTAATATACTGAACCACTATTGCGACCGCTTCTATCCGTTCAAGACGATGATGGCCGACCCCGTGGCCGAGATTGCCGAGCCGATCATCCAGACCATCAATGTTCCTGATCGGCTGCATAGCAAGATTCGCAGCGCCTTCAAGGCAACCATAGACGAGTATTTTGACTACAACAAGTGGAAGGACACTGTCACCGACCCTGCCAAGCTTGTTCTGAAACGCCAGTTTGAAGAAAAAATCAAGGTGCGTATGAAGAGGCGCTTTGCCATGGGCTATCTCATGGACAACAAGGACGATATCAGTACCGTGTTCAAGATCAATATCAGCACCAACTACAAGACAGCCCTGAGGAAGAACTACGACTGGATAGACATGGTCAAGCAACTCGACACCTCATGGCATGCTCCCGTCAGAGGCCTTGGCTCCATTGCCCAGTGGCTGGCCGATGCGGTAGCCCTCGACAAGCTGAAGGATGTTATCGGCGTGAAGGATTGGCAGCGTATTCTCTACTACCGTAAGGAGGAGGATATGTGGAACCAGAATGCCGGCGGACAGATTCTGATGTCTGACAACAGCCAGTACACCTACCACATGCAGGAGGGCAACCAGGAGAACCATGCACCGTCAATACAGTCGCGCACGGCACCCATGTACCGTAAGGATATGTGGTTTGAACTGAAGAAAGCATTGATTAACTTGAAGTAAAGCATACAACGACACAAGATATGGATTACAAATTTGATTCATGGCAGGAGGCCCTTTCCAGCTTCCAGAAGGATGTTGAGAAGGAACTCAAGGAGATACGGCAGCACAAGGCCGAGATGCAGCAGATCAAGACGGAGCTCCTCAACGAAATGCGTAAGGGCAAATACTTGCGTGACAATGAGCGCATCATCCTCTCGGCACCCGAGATAGTCATTGGCAACGTCGACCCCTCGGGAGCACTCTATCCGGGCGGCTCAACGGTCATCGTCCGCGGCCAGCGCGTGGCGGTCGAAGGGTGCGGCGAGAGTGGTGCCGTCGAGATGCGGGCCCCCAGCATTAGCCAGCTGGGCGTCGACCCAGGACCCGATGGCCTGGAGAGCGTCGTGGCGCCGGTGTCCCAGGTGGTGAGCCAGGCGCGTCACATCGTCCTGCAGAGCAACAAGGCCGAGGGCTACTTCTCCGAACCTGTTGCCAGCGCAGGGGCCAGCGGCATCCGCCTACACGCCGACGAACAGTTCACGGTGGAGGCCGCCGTGGGCAGTGAGACGAAGACCAAGCAGCTCGAGAGTGTCACCAAGGAGCTCGAGGCCAGGAAGAAGTCGCTGACGGAGGCCGCTGCCGACGACAAGGCATCGGTAGACAGCCTTATCAGCAGTCTGAAGATGCTCATGACGAAGAGCAGCCTGCTGACGGTCGACGAGAAGGTGCTGCGCACGTCGTATGAGCAGTTGGAAGAGTATAACCAGGAGTTCCTGTCGCTGGTGCCGGGACTGGCACAGGCAGTGACATCTTATTCCAGCGTGCTGTCGCAACTGGCCGAGACAAACCGCCAGATAGCCTGCGTCAAGAAAGAGAAGGAGGCGGTGAAGAAAGGCGACGACTACAAGAAAAAGTCTACGGGTGCCGCCATCGACATCAGGGGCGAGCGCATCAAGATGGTCTCTGCCGACGGCGACGGCAACCTGCGCGACAATGAAGGGGCCGGGCTGACGGTGACGGCCAACGACGTCAGTGTGGCCGCCATCGAGGACGACCGCAAGCTGAAGGAGAAGGGACGCGTGAGCATCAACGCCATGAACGTGGAAATCAGCACGGCCAACAATGCCGACGAGAAATATGAGAAAGGCGAGCTCAAACAGGGCACCTACGCTGCTGAGGGCGACGTGGTCATCAAGTCGAAGAACATCACCATGGAGTCTGTTGACTATGAACTGAAGGACGACAAGATGCAGGAGAAAGCGCTCACCAAGGAGGGCAGCGTCAAAATACGCGCCGAGAAAATGGACCTCTCAGCTACCGACACCGAGGGAAAGGCTACCGGTAGCCTGGCTATGAATGCCAAGGCCGTCAGCCTTCGCTCCATGGACGTGGAGAAAGAGAAGCGTACTGACGACAAGCTCGCCGCCGGTTCCACCATGCTGCTTGTGGCCGAGAAGATGTTCGTGGGCGCCAAGAGCAAGGACGTGAAGTCGAAGCTGGTGCAGACCGTCACCGAGCAGCTCGGTGCATTCGCCGACAAGACGCTGGAACTGCAGCAGGGCGAAGGTAAGGCCGTCATGCAGCTGGCCGACGGCAAGGCAGCCCTCTCAGGCAGCGAGACGCAGGTGTATGGCAAGACCACCATCAATGCTGCCACCGAGGTGAAGGCTGAGCTGAAGGCTCCCAAGGCCACCATCGACAATGTGGAGGCCAAGAGCTCGTTTAAGTCGCCCAACATCAGCGACGGCATCGCCGTGCCCGCTGCCGCCGCCGGTAGCAGTCTAAGCACCAAGATGAAAGCCGAAGACCAAACGTCCTAACTCCTAACTCCTAACTCCTAACTCCTAACTCCTAACTCCAAACTCCAAACTCCTAAAAAAATGAGACCCATTATCAATACCGTCATAGAAGATTCCAAGAGCAGACTCAACGGCTATGTCATGCTCCTTAACTTTAAGTACAACAACCTCTGTGTCAAGGCTGAGGGTGCCGCCCTGCTGGGTGTCGACGTCCGCGTCGACGGCACCGTCATGGACCTGGAGAAGACCGCCACCGTCATGCAGCCCCGCGACGACCAGTTCCTGGTCATTCCCAACGACCCCTATCTGGTAGAGCCCATCATCAAAGGCATCTTTGAGATGCACCCTGAGTTTAAGATGGAGATGAAGTTCCTCGACGAGGACATCAAGGATCCCAGCACGCGCCACATGCTCTACACCATGCCCGAGGTGAACAAAGACCGCCGCGACCTGCTGGTGCAGGCCGTCGACTCGCTCTACGACGAGACCAAGGTGCAGCTGGAACTGACGGCCAACAAAGACCGCATCAACCTGATTAATGACCTGCGGGGTCTGCCTGCCGAGGAAATCAAGGAGGTGGAGGAGGCCATGGACGAGGCTTACAACCAGTATAAGGATATGGCCGAGAAAATTCACGAGGAGAAGGTAAAAGAGATTGAAGAGGGCTACGAGCGCTATCTGGAGAACCATCCTGAGGAGCAGTGGGAACCAGCCCCTCGTAAGTCGTCGCCGAAGCCACAGCCGTCAGCATCGCCGTCTGCAGCCCCGTCAAAGGGTACACAGAGCAGTACTCCCCCAGAAGATGAGGAAGAGCAAAGCGACTACGACGTAAAGAAAGGATTCAGAATGTACTAATAATAAGGAGTTAGAAGACTGTTCTCCCAACTCCTAACTCCTAACTCCTAACTCCTAACTCCTAACTCCTAACTCCTA
>CAMYZO010000047.1 GCA_947303855.1 uncultured Prevotellaceae bacterium | reverse complement strand
TAGGTTTTGTATTCCAAAGCTTTAACCTGATCGACGAACTGAACGTGGAGGAGAACGTGGAGCTGCCGCTAACCTACCTTGGCGTACCCAAGAAGGAGCGTAAGCAGCGTGTAGAAGAGGTGCTGCGCCGTATGGCCATCTCGCATCGCGCTCACCACTTCCCCCAGCAGCTCTCAGGTGGTCAGCAGCAGCGTGTTGCCATTGCCCGTGCCGTAGTGATGAATCCCAAACTGATTCTTGCTGACGAGCCTACAGGTAACCTCGACTCCAAGAATGGTCTCGAAGTGATGCAACTCCTGACACAGCTGAACCAAGAGGGCACTACCGTCGTGATGGTCACCCACTCTGAGCGAGATGCCGGTTACGCCCAGCGCATCATCAACCTGCTTGATGGTCAGGTTATCCGCTCATCCTACACCTAATACTGATTATCAGTGAGTTAGCAAGTTATTATCCGCTTGCTATCCGCTGTTTATCCTACACCAAACACCAAGATTATGTCCTACCCCCCGGAGTTGTCCGAGGCTGCCGGACAATTGTCCGAGCCATACGGATTTATTTCCCAACCTTGGGGACGGTGGTTCACTCATTTCAATTTTGCAGCGGACAACAGGACTTCAAGACTTTTTTATCCTCTCATTTAGGTGTAGGATAACAAGCGGATAATAAGCGGATAAATGCGCTGTAACCGCCTGATAATCAGTGGCAGGTGTAGGATAAGCGGATTCCGATAAAAGTTCTAAGTGGTGAAAGACGCGCAAAACAGTTAAATGTAGTTAAATAACAATGATTTCCCATTGTTATTTCGTGATAAGTATATATCTTTGCGCTATCAAAATGATATCAATTTGCGCTTCGCTAATGAATAATGAATAATGAATAAAGAACGAATATCAACCATTTTAAAACAAAGAGTATGGAGAACAAAGAGTTTGAATTCAAAGGAACAGTCCTGAACGGATTCCTGATGCTGTTCGTGAACCTCGCCGTGCTGGTTGCGGCCATCTACTTCATCGTGCTGAGCATCATCGTGCTCGACGAGACCAACGGTAATGACGGCGGCTGGCTGCTGGGCGGCAGCCTCCTGGTGTTATTGCTGAACATCATTATGTGGTGCGGATTCCTGATGCTGGAGCCCAACGAGGCCCGCGTGCTGACATGGTTTGGTAAGTATAGCGGCACCTTTACGAAGACGGGCTACTATTGGATCAACCCCTTCTTCACCTCCAAGAAAGTGAGCCTGCGCGCCCGCAACCTCGATGCCGAGCCTATCAAGGTGAACGACAAGACGGGCAACCCGGTGATGATTGGTCTGGTGCTGGTATGGAAGCTGAAGGACACCTACAAGGCCCTGTTCGAGATTGACTCGCAGACGATGGCTCCCGTAAACCAGACGGAGATTGGCGGTGCCAGCATGAAGGGTATCATGATGGCGCTGGAGAACTTCGTCAAGGTGCAGAGCGACGCTGCCCTTCGTCAGGTGGCCGGACAGTATGCCTACGACGACGTGGATGACAAGACCGACGAGATGACGCTACGCGACGGCGGTGAAGAGATAAACCAGCAGCTGGAAGAGAAACTGAACGAGCGCCTGGCACTGGCCGGCATCGAGGTGGTGGAAGCCCGCATCAACTACCTGGCCTACGCCCCTGAGATTGCCGCCGTCATGCTGCGCCGCCAGCAGGCCTCAGCCATCATCACGGCCCGCGAGAAGATTGTGGAGGGTGCCGTCAGCATGGTGAAGATGGCGTTAGACAAACTGTCGGACGAGGACATCGTGGAACTGGACGACGACAAGAAGGCTGCCATGGTGTCGAACCTGCTCGTGGTGCTCTGCGGCGACGACTCGGCACAACCGGTGGTAAACACAGGAACGCTGAACCACTAAATATATGCGAGATTGACGACAACTATGGTGTAAGATTGACGACAACTTAGACAACTATGACAACTTATTTATATCCTCGGAGAACAGATTGTTGTCCTTGTTGTCTCAGTTGACGTTAATAAAAAAAAGAAAAAGTTGTTATAGTTGTCTTAGTTGTCGTTAATAAAAAAAGAAGAATGATGGCGAAGAAGGAGACGAAGAATTTCATTCTGCGTGTCGATGCTGAGACGATGGACGCGATAGAGGCTTGGGCTGCGGACGAGTTCCGCAGCACCAACGGCCAGCTGCAGTGGATCATCACCGAGGCACTGCGGAAGGCGAAGCGTCTGCCTAAGAAACGAGGAACGAGGAATGAGGAATGAGGAACGAGAAATGAAGAAAGAGAAGATTAAAGTACATCGCACCACCGAGGGCACCATCTTCGAGGTAGCTTTCCTGGTGCTGGCCGTCGTAGTGTGGGTGCTCGTTATCATGATGATGAAGAATGCGCCCGATGTTGTTGCCACGCATTTCGATGCCAGCGGGCGTCCCAACGGCTACGGCTCGCCGTGGGGACTGCTGTTCCCCTGCATCATCACCACGGTGACGGGTGCCGGTCTGCTGGCGGGGGCCTATTTCCCCGACAAGCTTAACATGCCGGTGAAAGTCAGCACGCCCCGGCAGTATGAACTGGTGATACGCATGACACGCATTGCGGCCATCATCATGCTGCTGATGACACTGGTCATCCCCGCCACAATACTGTTTTTCGCTAATCCGTCGCCGTGGCCCGTCCTCGGCACCGTAGGACTGTTATTGGCAGACATCATCGTGTACTGCGTGCTCATAAAAAAGGCGAGATAAATGTGTACGCAAAGACGCAAAGACACTAAGAAAAACTTTGCGACTTTGCGTCTTTGCGTACACCACAATCTGCCAACTGACCAGAAAGCCTTCCCTTTCGGGGGAGGTTAGGAGGGGGCTACAGCTGCTTCTTCGGATAGAGGGCATCCCACCATGTGGGGTCGCCCTTTAACCATTTCTGGAACCAGGCCATCTGGGTGGCCATCCATTTGATACGTTTGCCATAGTCGAGGACATGGTGGTTCTCGCCCTTCACCTCTACCAGAGCCACGTCACGGCCTAAGAGTTTCAGGGCGGTAAACATCTGCAGACTCTCGATCAGCGGCACGTTCGTGTCGTCCGTGCCATGGAGGAGCAGCAGCGGCGTGTGGATCTTGTCGGCACGGAATAGCGGCGACTGGTCGACATAGAGCTGGCGGTGGCTCCAGGGATAGCTGCCAGCCATCGACACCTCGCTGTAGTTGTAGCCCCAATAGCCCTCGCCCCAGTAGCTGGTGTGGTTGGCGATGCCGGCATGCGAGACGGCAGCGGCAAAGATGTCGGTGACGGTCTGCAGGTACATGGTCATGAAACCGCCATACGAGGCACCCATACAGCCAATCTTCGTGGCATCGATGAAGGGGTGGTCGGCACAGATACGGCGCGTGCCCTCGATGATGTCGCCGGCGGGGGTTCCGGCTGGCACGGTGCCGTCAGCACGGGGAGTGCCGCCGGCGGTGTTGACATGACGTGAGGCCCACTCCTGGCCGAAGCCCGTGGCGCCGCTGGGCTGCAGGATATAGACGATATAGCCTAACGAGGCATAGTACTGGGCGGGATAGCGCGACTCGAAGTAGCGCGTGACGGGCGAGCAGCCGCCGTAGTAATAGACAATCATCGGGTACTTCTTCGTGGCATCGAAGTCTTTGGGCAGATAGAGGCGGCCATAGACGGTGTCGCCGTTGCTGTTGATGAAGTTCCAATCGCGGCAGGTGCCCAGCTCCGCATCGCCAAGGACGGTCTTGCCGTCGAAGAGCGGATACTGCTTGACGGCGCTCTTCCCCTTGGCCGTAAAGGCTATGAAGGCCGAGGCAGGCTCCATCGTCTTGTCGCTGAGATAGCCCATGACGTTAGCACAGGCAGCCATACCGAACCGATAGACATTGTCGCCGACAACATCTAACCGCACCGTCTTCCCGTCGGCAGGATTGAGCTGATAGAGACGCACATAGTCGCGGTCTTCGGCATTGAAGTAGACCATGCCGTCGGCGTGCGACCATTCCGCCCGCTGTATGCTGGGGTCGAAGTCCTTGGTGAGAGGCGTCACCTTGCGCGTGGCCATGTCATAGAGGAAGAGCTCGTTCTCAGTCATGCTGGGCGTACGGTCGGCAGACAGCTGACAGCCGATACGTCCGAAAGCCTCGGGTGTGCCGGTAAAGAGAATCTTGGTGGCGTCGGGCGAGAACAGGGCCTGTCCCAGGAAGCCCTCACCGCGCAGCAGCGTGTCGACCTTCATGGTCTGCACGTCCATCACATAGAAGTCGGCCACCTCCGTGGGACGGCGAGACAGCCGGGAGTACGACGAGCCGATGAGCAGTTTGCGGCCGTCGGCACTGATATCGGCCAGATACTGTCCCTTGGGGCCGAAGGTGATGCGCTGACTGATGCCCGTCCTGACATCGAAGTACACCAGACTGCTACGCTTGCGCCAGCCGGGCTGGCGGTCATCCATCTCCAGCACCTCGAACACGTCGGCATCCTCTTTCGGGCCTTCCTCTTCGACGCTGACGATGAGATAGTCCTCCGTGGGACTGACGACGTAGCTGCCCTCAGGCAGTCCGGCAGCCCAGCGGGAGCGCTCGCCCGTCAGCGGATCTACCTTATATAATATGCGTATGCCCTGTTCCTGCTCCTCTTCCAGCCAGGCTGTGGTGGCAGGCATCCACCGCACGCTGTGCGACGGCCGTCCCAGGAGCCGCCCCGTCTTCACGTCGCGCAGCTCATAGTCCCAGCGGCTGTTGCCGCCCCGCTCCGTCGTCTGGCAGCTCACCACGGCATAGCGTCCGTCGGCCGACAGTGCCACACCCCTGACGCGCCGACCGTCCGTCAGGTCATGAACCATATAGGGATGACGCCTGCTGACGGTTGTCACCACAGGCAGTTGCGTATCAAAGGTCACGCTGATGCTGTCGGTATCCTTTGGCTCGGCCAGGTATCTGATGGCGAAGGTGTGGTGCTCGGGTGCCAGCTTCAGCTCGCCGCCAGCCTCCGTGCCGTCGACATAGAGTTTATAGTTCTTAGGACCTTTGACGTTGATCTTGCCTTTCACGTAGCTGCTGTTGTTGACGTAGAAGGTGAGCACGCCCACCGACTTGGTGTCGGCGAGCGACGGCAGCAGACCGCCGCTGAAAACCGTCTGCGCCTCAGTCTGTAGCGGCAGGGCCGTCAGCAGCGACGCAGTATCAAACTTCTTACCCTGCACGTCGACGCTATCGGCAGCCCAGGGCGTGGTCACGGCGTAGGGGCCGGCAAGGTTAAAGGCCGTCACCGCCGTCTGCTGCTGGGCCACCGCAACAACGGGCGTGGCCAGCAAGGCTAATAAAGCAAATCTTTTCATCATCTTTCTTATTACAACATCAGTAAGCCTCACGGTATTTGTTTTCGTCTTTATCGTCGAGCATCGACAGATAGGACTGATAGCGGCTCTGGGCAATGTAGTGGTCTTCGACAGCCTTCAGCACGGCACAGCCAGGCTCATGGGTATGGGTACAGTCGCTGAAGCGGCACTGCTTGCTGAACTCAAAGATTTCCTTGAAGTAACTGGTCAGCTCCTCCCGCTCCATGTCGAAGGTGCCAAAGCCCTTGATGCCGGGGGTATCGATGAGATAACCATCCCCCAGGCTGATCATCTCTGAGAAGGTGGTGGTATGCTGCCCTGCCTGATGGGCCTCGCTGATCTCGGCCGTGCGCAGGTTGGCACCGGGCACCAGACGGTTGATGAGGGTAGACTTCCCCACCCCGCTGTTGCCGCTGAGCAGCGTAATCTTGTTCTCTAACAGCGGCCGCAGCTCATCCACACCATCGCCACGCTCGGCACTTATCTGGCGGCACTCGTAGCCGATGGTCTGATAGAGCGTCACCATCATCTGCTGGTAACGCCGCTCATCGTCGTCAAGCAGGTCGGTCTTGTTGAAGACCAGCACCACCGGCACGCGGTAGGCCTCTGCCGAAGCCAGGAAGCGGTCGATGAACGTCGTTGAGGTCTGCGGACAGCTGACGGTCACCACGAGCAAGGCCTGGTCTACATTGGCAGCCAGGATATGACTCTGTTTCGACAGATTGATACTCTTGCGGATGATGTAGTTCCGGCGGTCGCTGATATCGGTAATCCAGCCGTCGCCATCAACCGTCACCCTGTCGCCCACGGCCACCGGATTCGTACTGCGTATGCCTTTCAGGCGGAAGTTGCCTTTCACCTTACAGTTAAGCAGCTGGCCATCGTCCATGCTGACGGTGTACCAGCTGCCGGTATTCTTAATGACCAGTCCCTTCACGCTTTACTGTCCATTATTCATTGTTCATTATTCATTAGCGAAGCGCCGCGCCTACACTGTCATGATTTCCTTGTTCTTAGCCTCCATCAGCTCGTCAAGCTTCTTGATATACTTGTCGTGCAGTTTCTGAAGCTCCAGCTCGGCGTCCTTCTCGTTGTCCTCAGAGAGACCGTCCTTGATGGCCTTCTTCAGCTTGTCCTTGATATCGCCACGCACATTACGCACCTCCACCTTGGCCTTCTCGCAGATTTTGTTGCACTGCTTCACCAGGTCGCGGCGGCGCTCCTCGGTGGGCTGGGGAATGCCCAGGCGGATGACCTCACCGTTGTTCTCGGGCGTGATACCCACGTCGCTGTCCATGATAGCCTTCTCAATGTCACGAATCTGCTTGCGGTCCCAAGGCTTGATAGCGATGGTACGGGCATCGGGAGTTGTCACGGTGGCTACCTGGTTCAGGGGTACTCTTGAGCCGTAGGACTCCACCCTGACACCGTCGAGGATGGCTACGTTGGCACGGCCGGCACGGACGCGGTTCAGCTCTTCTTCCAGGAACATGGCTGCCATCTCCATGCGCTCCTCGGCTTTTCCTAAAGTTTCTTTTACGTCAATCATATTTTTGGTTTTTAGAATTTCTGCCCCACAAAAGTAACGCTTTTCCCTGAAACCGCCAAGCGTTTTTCAATTTTTTTGCTACTTTATTTTGCTATTCCAATGTTTTTCACTACTTTTGTGCGCAGTTGAAGCTTGTAACATGATGAATACCTTTTATTATAAGTTCGTTATTCTGATTGCTCTCTGTACCCTTGGACCCGCCTGTCAGGCAGTGCCCGAAGCCAGAAGCCGAGCCTATACTACAGAGCATCCACTGATATACGAAGACTCGTGGGACTTGTGGCCCTACTCATTCCTGAACGAACAGGGCGAAGCCGACGGCTACAGCATTGAACTTATCAGGATGCTGCTCGACGAGCTGCACATTCCCTATATCATCAGACTGAAATCCAACGAGGAAGCCTTCAACGACCTGCGCGACGGCAAGTCGGACCTGCGCATGGGCCTGGCCTCAGGTCTGCACGACGAGTACGGACGCTACAGCCAGAACGCCGTAACGCTGTTCACCCAGAGCGTGGCCTCGCCCAAGAGCAAGCCCATCACCATCCATACGCTGCACGACCTGTCAGAGCACAAGGTCATTGTCTACAAGAACAGCCTGTGCCAGCACCTGATGGAGGACTACGGATGGGGCGACAATGCCATACCCTATGCTGACATCAGCGACATCATCCACAAGGTGAACGACGAGGAGGAAGGACAGATAGTGTGGAACACGCTGTCGCTGAAATGGCTCATCAACAAATACCAGTTGGACAACCTGCAGCTGTCGCCGGTGGACATGCCTCACGGCGAATACAAGTTCATGTCGAACGACCAGCATCTGCTGCAGCAGTTAGACAGTATCTACACCGTGCTCTACTCTGCCGACCGGCTGACAGCCATCCAGAACAAGTGGTTCTATCCTGAGCGGCAGCAGAAGCAGGTGCCCGAATGGTTCTGGTGGCTCATCGGCGGTCTGTCACTGGTGGCCGCCCTGCTGCTGTTCTACTATATCAACTACCGCATACAGGAACGCCACGTCAAGGCGGAGATTGCCCGCCGCAACAAACGGCTGTCGCTGATTCTGGAGACCAGCAGCATACGCCTGTGGACCTACGACGTGCAGACCAAGCTGTTCACCTGGCACAACGAGAACGGACAGTCAGTCTTCAACTACACCGCCAGCGAGTTTGCACACCGCTACCACGAGGGCGACTTCGCACGGCTGACGGAGGCACTCAGGCAGGTGGCCGCCCAGGAACGGCAGGACGTGACGCTGGACGTCAAGGCCCGCGACACGGAGGACGGCGATGCCCAGGAGCACGACTTTGCCATCACGCTGTCGGTGCTGAGACACGACAAGGCCGGCCGCCCCACCGTCATCCTGGGCACGAAGCGCGACATCACGGAAGAGCGCAGGAAGCAGCGCGAGGAACAGGCCCTGCTGCTGCGCTACAAGGCCATCTTTGAAACGCCAATGGCAGACGTCGTGTACTACGACAAGGACGGTTATCTGACCGACCTCAACCAGCGGGCCTGTATGACCTTCCAGTGCGATCACGACACCATCGTGGCTGAGCACGTCACCTTCCAGGACGTCCTGGCCTACAAACTGGATGACTTTGACTTCACCGAGACAGAAACCTACCACACCACCCTGCTCATGGACCTCGACAAGAGCCGCAGCGAGGGACACGTTGCCTCGGCCAGCCACCGCCAGGGGTGCATGTACTACGAGCTGTTGCTGAAGCCCGTCTTTGACGATGAGCAGCAGTTCATGGGGGTCTTTGCATTGGGACGCGACCGCACGGCGGCCATCAACTCCATGCAGCAGGTGCGGCAGAGCATCAGCCGCCTGTCGGAAATCAACAAGGAACTGACCGACTATGTGAGGAACATCAACCACATCCTCCACGAAAGCGGCGCACGCATGGTGGAATATTCACCGGTCTCTCACACCCTCAGCATCTTCAGCGGCATCGACGAGATGCAGTATGCCATGACACAGACACGCTGCATGACGCTGGTGGACGACCGCTACAAGAGAAAGGCCATGCGACTGCTGACGAACATGGACAACCGCTCTACCAACCCCATCGATACCGACATACGTTTAGCCATCAGGGCCAGAGGCGGGCATATCATCCATCTGGAGTTCCACTTCATCCCCATTCAGGATGCCACGGGCACGGTAGTGGTCTATTTCGGACTGTGCCGCAACATCACCGAGCTGAAGGCTACCGAGCAGCAGCTGGCCTTGGAGACCGCCAAGGCGCAGGAGGTGGAGAACGCCAAGAACTCGTTCCTGAAGAACATGAGCTACGAGATACGCACGCCGCTGAATGCCGTCGTGGGCTTTGCCGAGATGTTTGAGAAAGACCACTCTCCCGAGGATGAAGCTATCTTCGTACGCGAGATACTGGACAACTCAGACCAGCTGCTGCATCTCATCAACAACATCCTGTTCCTGTCGCGACTGGATGCCCACATGATTGAGTTCAACAAGCAGACCACCGACTTTGCACTGCTCTTCGACGGCTGCTGCCGCGAAGGGTGGGAACGTTACCGCCAGCCCGGCGTCAACTATGTGGTAGAGAACCCCTACCGCCAACTCATAGCCGACATCGACACCACCAACCTGAGGCACGTCATACAGAGACTGGTGGAGAACGCTGCCCTGCATACCACTAACGGCACCATACGCTGCCGCTACGACTACGTGGGCCGCCGCCTGATGATAACCATTGAGGACACGGGCGTGGGCATAGCGCAGAACGTGCTGAACCACATCTTCGAGCGGTTCGTCAGCGCCACGCAACACGGCAGTGGGCTGGGACTGCCCATCTGCAAGGAGCTGATAACCCAGATGGGCGGCACTATCGAGATAAGCTCGGAAGTGGGGCTGGGCACCACCGTCTGGCTGATGCTGCCCTGCCAGGCAACGGTCATCAAGCGTAAAAAGAACGAATAAAACGGCACAGACAACAATGAGACACCTGAAACGCTATCTCTATCTCACCACGATGCTCTGTCTGCTGGCCGTTGACGCGGCAACAGCACAGGACACGGCACTGACGGAACGCTACAACAGCAAGCGCCCCGTCACCATAGCCTGCGACTGGGACAAACCGCCCTACGAGTTCCTCAACAACAACGGCCAGCCGGCCGGCTCCAATATCGACATCATGCGCACCATCATGCGCGAGCTGAAGCTGCCCTGCCGCTTTATCATGAAGGAATGGGGCAATGCCATCAAGACCTTCGAGCGCGGCGAGGCCGACCTCATACTGGCCAATGTGCAGCGCTACCGGATGCCGCCCTATATCACCAGCCATAACATCATCAACTATAACCGCATCAAGGTGGCCGTGCGCCGCAGCGACTCCATTGCCAACGTCACGCAACGCATGCTCGAGGAGGGGCACGCTGTCTTCAAGCCCAGCGACTATGCCGCCAAGTTCTTCATCGAGGAAGACTCCATGCGCGCCAGCCGCATTGAGTTCCAATCGCCGAAGGCGGCACTCACGGGCCTCGTGGCCGGCGACAACAAATACTTCGTCTGGGGCGAGGCGGCACTGAAGTGGAAAATCAAGGAGCTGAACCTTGACGACATCGTACTGTGCAGCGTCAGCATACCCATCAGCGAGATTCACGTCATAGGCCGCGACCGCGAGCTCATCGACCAGATTGACGACCACTACTCACGACTGAAGCAGAGCGGCGAGGTGGAGCGCATACACAACAGGTGGTTCCACCCCGAACGCATGGAGGACACCACACCCCCCTATACCATCTACGCCACCATAGCCGGCCTGCTGACGGTGATGCTCTTCTACCTGCTCTACCACCTGGCCAAGGAGCGTGTCCGCAAGGACACTGCCGACGCCGCCGACCTGAACAGCATAATGACCAAGGCGCTGCACATGGGCAGCGACGCAGCCACAGAGGACAACAAACGCAGCGGCTACCACGACCTGAAGCACAAGTACGACAGCCTGTTCAACACACCCATGATGGCCATGGCCATCTACGACAAAGACGGCTGGCCACTGGCCATCAACGAGCCTATGAAACATCTCTGCGGCTACGACAACAGCGACAACGAACGCTACTGGAACTCGCTCTGTATGTTTGACATACCGCTGTTTCGCACCGCCTACACCAAAGACGACCGCGACGACCTCATCGTCTGCCAGCACATGGAGTACCCCGAGATGGGCATCGACCGCTACCTGGAATTCCACGTCCATCCCGTCACCAACAGCAGGGACGAGGTGACCAACTACATCTGCTCTGCCATAGACATCACCGACGAGCATGAGCGCGTACACCAGATTTACGAACAGGAACACCGCATACGCCGTGCCAACGAGCAGATAAACAAGTACGAGCGCCAACTGCAATACCTGCTGGAACGCGGCAACATGTACGTATGGCGCTCCGACGAGACCACCCGCATGCTGCACTTCACACGGTCACTGCGCCATACAGAGTTTTCGGAGACCTACGACGAGTACCTGGCACGCATGAGCGACGAGGAGCGCCGCAAGACGGTGGAATACTGGAACGCTACCACTGCCAGCAACCAGATGCAGCGGATGACGCAGCACTTCACCCGCCGCCGCAACGGCGACGGCGAGCAGTGGTGCCTCAGCGTGGGCTTCCCCATTACCGACAGCAACGGCAAGGTGACAGAGCACTTCGGACTGCTGCGCGACATTACCGACCTGATGAAAGCCCAGCAGCAGCTGCGCCAGGAGACGGCACGCGCTGAGGACAGCGGCCGGCAGAAGAGCATGTTCCTGGCCTCCATGACACACGAGATACGCACGCCGCTGAACTCTATCGTAGGCTTCAGCGACCTGCTCGGCACTGTCGACACGCCAGAGGAACGCCATGAGTTCATACGCATCATACGCACCAACTGCGACATGCTGCTGCGCCTCATCAACGACATCCTGGAGGCTTCCAGCATCAACGACGGACCGCAATCCATAGAGCCTACCGACGTTGACTTTGCCCAAGCATTCGACGACATCTTCCAGACGCTGGGGCAGCGGGTGCAGACGCCTGGCGTCAGCTTCATCAAGGACAACCCCTACACCTCCTACCCCACCCGCTTAGACATAGGCCGCATACAGCAGGTCATCACCAACTTCGTCATCAACGCCGTGAAGTACACCAAGGAGGGACATGTCAAGATTGGCTACAGAGAAGAGCACAGCGGCGGGACCGACATGCTCTACATCTACTGCGAAGACACGGGTGCAGGCATACCCAAGGACAAGCAGGCCTCGGTTTTCGAGCGCTTTGTCAAACTCAACGAGTTTGTACAGGGCACCGGTCTCGGACTCGCCATCTGCAAGTCTATCGCCGAACGCAGCGGCGGCACCATAGGCGTCAGCAGCGAGGGCAAGGGCCACGGCTCAACCTTCTGGATACGCATACCATGCATTAAGAAACCATAATACGCAATATTACTATGAGCACACAAATCAGCAAATACATGCTCGCCAGCGAGCGCGATGCGCTCTGGGGACTGACGGTAAGTACCGTAGGTTACGAAGAGATAAACCCCGGCGATGCCTACCCCACCCGGGGACATGCCGACGGCTATTATTTTGAAATGGAACGCGGGCGCGAACTCAACGAGTACCAGATGCTGTACATCACCGAGGGCGAAGGCACGTTCCACAGTACCACCGTGCGCGAAGCCAGCCTGCACGAGGGCGACCTCTTCCTGCTCTTCCCCGGCGAGTGGCACTCCTACCACCCCAACCCCAAGACGGGCTGGAAGAGCTACTGGATAGGGTTCAAGGGACGCAACATGGACGACCGCGTGCGTGCAGGATTCCTGTCACCGCAGAAGCCCATCTACCACGTAGGCTTCAGCGACAGCATCGTACAGCTCTACAAGAATGCCTACGATGCCGCCGTCGAGGAGGCGGCCTACGCCCAGCAGCTCATGGCAGGCATTGTCAACCACCTCATCGGCATGATGTACTCCAAGGAGCGTAACATACAACTGAGCAAGAACCAGGCACACGTCGACCTGATAAGCCGCGCCCGTCTGCGCATCCGCGAGGCGCTGGAGAGCGACCTCACCATCCAGCAGATAGCCGAGGAGATGGGCATCAGCTATAGCAACTTCCGCAAGCTGTTCAAGGAGCACACCGGCATCTCGCCGGCCATCTACCAGCAGGACCTGCGCCTGCAGCGGGCCAAGGAGCTGCTGTCGACCACGGCCATGAGCGTCAAGGAGATTGCCTACCGCCTGAACTTCGAGTCGCCCGACTATTTTTCGGCTAAGTTCAAGGCAAAGACGGGGCGGCGCCCCAGTGAACTACGGGCTTAGATAACACATAGAGAGAACCAAGAAAATCCGGCACAACGCTCTTTCTGCAAGCGTTGTGCCGGAATGCTTTTTGGAGAGTGATCTCTCTCAGACCTAAGGACGGTCCGTCAGAACTTCACCTTGCGGGTGGTGCCGTCGCTCATCCTGACGACGTAGACGCGGCCAGCCTCAGGCGTGGCCACACGATGGCCGTCAAGCGTGTAGTATTCTGCGGGCTGGGCCTGCGCCTGGACCTCTTCCACGCCCGTGACGGTGTTGTCCGACAGGGTGCGGGCGACACTGCTGCCGTTGCCTACATAGTAGAGGCGGAAGTTGTCGAAGATAGCCCAGTCGGAGGTCTTGGCCGTGCTCTTGCGCACGCCGAAGGTCAGGCTACCGCTGCTGACATAGACGCGGAGCAGGTTCCCATAGAGTCCTGCCTCGAAGGCCGTCTCAGCATCGCGCATGTTGTTGGGATAGGCGGTCAGGCCGGTGGCCTCCTGCACATCGCTCAGGGCCTCGCTGCTGCGCAGGCGCAGAGCCTGGGTGGCATCGTTGGCATAGAGGGTGGCCAGCTTGTTGGTGCCGTCATCGTTCGACCCATTGCGGTAGAATCCGTTGACAGTCAGCACATACCATCCCGTGGCCAGCCCGGTCACCGTCTGGTAGGTGTCGAACGTCTTGTTGTAGTGCTCGGCATCGGTGTACGACTGGAAGGCGAAGGCCGTTCCGCTCCAGCCGGTGCTGCTGTTGGCGTCGAAGCCGCCGTTGGCTATCTCCACCTCGTAGGCTCCCGTCACCTTGCAGTTCAGCCTGATGTTGTCCATCTGCAGCTGACCGGCATAGCGGTTGGTGTTGTAGATGATGCTGCCCACCTTGACAAACGACGAGGACACGCTCATCTGGGTACCGTCAAGGGTCAGCGTGGTTCCTGCTGCCGACGAGCTCAGTGTCACATGGTGGCTGATGGTGGGAGCCGTCTCGGTCTTGAAATAGGTTCCCTTGGTCACTGAGTAGGTGCCTATCACGCTGCCGCTGGCCACCACCTCGCCTGTCGTGGCTCCGGTGTAGGCGCGGAAGGTGACGATGGCATTGCCGCTCTCGTCGCGGACGACGAACTCACCGGCGCGTGTGGCGTTGCTGCCTATGATAGAGGTCTGTGCAAAGTCGAACTCAAAGGTGTAGTCGGTAGTGCCGGCATACTCCGTGCTGGCGGGCAGTGTGTAGGTGGCCGACGTGCCGTTGTTGCCGTCGAGCACGCTCTTCAGCCAGATGCACTTCGAGCCGCTGGCACCGTTGGCCTGCTGCACGGCAGTAAGACGGCTGCTCATGGCTATGGTCCAGTTGTCGAGCCAGTCGGTGTCCTCGAAGTTCTGTGTGAGCACGTCGAGCCAGACGCTCTCTTCTATCTGGTAGGTGTCGTCAATGGCGGTGCCCACGTGCAGATAGTAGCGCTTGTTGGCCTGGTTGAAGAAGACGGTTCCGAAGTGTCCGGAAACCTTGGCGTTGCACACCACGTTGACGTCGAGCAGGCTGGCTGAGCCGTTGGCCATCTGCTGCAGAGAGCCGAGCAGGTAGTCGCCGTCGGGCAGTGCGCTGGCAGAGCGTATGTCGATGACGGGAGCCAGATACTGCGGGCCGTACTGCCAGTCCTGTGTGCGGACGAAGAGTGTGCCGATGTTGAGGCGGTCGCCCTTGGCATTGGCAGTGCCGTTGATGTCGAACACCAGTCGCGAGCCCTCCTTGATGGTCAGGCTCTCAGCCGTCATGTGGGCATAGCCGTTGCTGGTGGTCAGCGGGGTGGTATAGCTCTCGCTGGTGATGTAGAGGGCCGAGCCGTACTCCATGGCGATGCTCTTATAGGTACTCTCCGAAGAGGTGAGGGCGCTGCCGAGGAACAGCTCGGTGAAACGGTTGGCCCACAGGTCGCTGCCGGTGATGCTGCCGTTGCAGATGAGTGCGCCCTGCCACACGTCGGTCTTGCCGGTGTGGGTGTGGGTGCGGTTGGGCAGATGGGCTGCCGACGAGCCCTGCTTGCACACATTGGTGGTGCCGCTCAGGGCATTGCCCGTCAGGCGGATGCGGTCCCAGGTGTGCTTGGTCTCAGTATAGCTGGGTGTGTCGCCGCCCTCGACGGTGGTGCGTGAGTTGAGCCACAGCGTGGCAGGGCGGGCGTTGGCGTTGATGTTCACGGTATATTCCGAGCCGTTGCCGGCGGGCCACACCATGACGTCGCTACCGTTGTACGAGGTGCTGATGGAGCCGCCGTTGGCTATGCTCGTGCGTCCGGTCAGGGTGAGTGCCGGCGGAGCCTGTGTGAGTCCCTCCAGCTCGCCCACGAAGAAGCTGGGGTGAGGGGGCTGGTTGTAGCCCTCGGTCTGCCACACCATGGCCTGGCGGTACTCATGGTCGTACCACAGCGACTGCATGCGGTAGTCGGTGGGCGTGACGGTGGTGTAGACCCTAATGTAGCAGTTGTCGGTAGTGCGCATCACAATCTCCTCGCGCCAGTCGCCTAGGATGTCGCCCATGGCGCAGGGGTTCTTCTTGGTGCTGTTGATGCAGGCCGTGGCATAGGTGCCGTGGCCCGTGTCGTAGATGCGCTTGCCCAGCTTGTCCACGTAGAGGTAGCCCTCGCTGGAGCCGGGGCCGTTAAGTGTTTCCGACAGCAGGTCGCCGTCCCAGTAGATGCGGAAGTTGAGGGCCATGGGGTAAGGTGTCTGGGCGTTCCAGTTGTTGGCCATGGCATCAATGTACACCGGCGAGGTGGGGTTGGGCTGCACATAGCTCAGGGGGAAGATGCCCGAGCTGGACGAGGCACCAATGCCACCAGGGTATTCGTTGGTGAAGTTGCCGGCCATGGCGCGTCCGTCGTCAGCCGTGCCTATGGTGCGTGCATAGATTTCGCAGGTCAGTGCGTTACGGTAGTTGTTGCTGGGTTCGTCCTCGTTGCAGGCAAAGGTCTCCAGTCCGGGGCGGAAGGGGTCCAGGTCGCCAGTGTGCGAAGCGTCGCCGTGTCCCAGTCCCGTTGAGGAGCATCCGTGGATGGAGGTGTCGGCGGTGTGGAAGTCGAGCACCATGGAGCCGTAGATAATCTCGTCGCTGCCGTCCTCGTCGACGTCGGCAATGCTGAAGTTGTGGTTGCCCTGGCCATACCAGCCGGCGTTGGTGTAGCTGTGCCAGGTGTTGCCCACCTTATACAGTTTGTTGGTGCTCTTGTTCACCCGGTAGGTGCAGGCGTCGGTCTTGGTGTAGATGCCGCGTCCCAGGAAGATGTAGGGGTTGACGCCGTCCAGGTAGGGAGCGCCCATGAAGTACTTGCTGGAGCGGTGGCCGTAGGAGTCGCCCCAATCAGAGGCGTTGCCACGGGGCAAGGGGTACTCTATCACGTCGTATGTGTAGCCGGTGGAGCCGTTGATATACATCAGCCACTCCTCGCCGGCGTTGGTAAACGTCAGGTTGGCCGTATGTGAGATGCCGCTGCGGATGTTCTCGTTGACGTTGCCGATGGTCTCCGTGGTGCCGTCGGCATGGTGTATGACGGTGTTGGCACCGCCACGGTAGAGCACCTCGCAGGCCCCGTCCTCGTTCCAGTCGAAGGCCACGGCATCCCACTGCTCGTCGCTGCCGTAGCAGATGTTGGGGCCGCAGTCAATCCACCACAGGCGGCCGTAGTTGATGCTCGAGGCATAGACCTCTATCTGGCAGAACATCTGGTAGTTGTTCACGGGGAAGAGGTTGTCCTGGTCGGTCTGGTTCTTGCGCTTCACGATGAAGTCTATCTTGCCGTCGCCGTCAACGTCGCCCAGGGCGATGTCGTTGATGGTATAGTTGGCCATGGCGGCCGACGGGTTGTTCTGCTTCCACACGGTGACGCCGCTGCGTGCCTGGATGTTAGACACGGGGAACTCGAAGTACTGCGTGGCCCAGGTCTCCACGGCAGAGCACTGAGCGGCTTCCACGCCGTTCCTGACAGCGGCCACGGTATAGGTGCTCGACGTGCTGCCGCCGGCATCCACATAGTTAGAGGCATACAGGTCCTTGGCCACAAGCGTGCCGTCGCGATACAGCTTGTAGGTCACGTCATAATACTCGTCGGCCTGTACTCGCCAGCTGACATACACGCCCGATGTCACCTTCACGGCTACCAGGCCACGGTCCAGCTGGTCGGTCTTACGCTGAGCACTGGCAGTGCTCACAAACACCAGTGAAAGCATAGTCATCGCAACTACGCGTCCACACTTCTTTAGGCTTTCACAAAAAATACCCATAGTTTAATAATGGTTAGGTTGGTTAAAAAGTAAAAATGGTTTTTTGGTTGTTAATTCTTGTAGCTGTTATTAGTCGGCTGCAAAATTACGCATTAATTGTAAACCCTACAATTATTTTGGGGAACATTTTTTGCAATAAACACTATTTAACATAAAATAGCGGCCCCACCCGCCTCCCTCTCATAGGAGGGTTAGGGGGTGGGGCCGCTGAGGTTGGGTAAGCTATGTGCTTAGAACAGGAACGTCTTTTCGAGCCAGTAGCAGACGATGCCGGCCAGATAGCCCACGAAGGCAATCCATGTAATCTTCTTCATATACCAGCCGAAGGTAATCTTCTCAAGACCCATGACGACGACGCCGGCAGCCGAGCCGATAATCAGCATCGAGCCACCCACACCGGCACAGTAGGCCAGCAACTGCCAGAAGATGCCGTCAACGGCCATGTCGCCGGCAGCCTGAACGGGATACATACCCATGCAACCGGCCACAAGGGGCACATTGTCGACAATCGACGAGAGCACACCGATGATGCCCGTCACCAGGTAGTGATTACCCTCGAAGACAACGTCCAGGCCCTTGCCCAGCATCTCCAGCACGCCGATGGTCTCCAAGCAGCCCACGGCCATGAGAATACCCAGGAAGAAGAGGATGGTGTCCATGTCAATGCGCGACAGCATCTTCGACACGCGCTTCTGGGTGCCGCGGTTGTCGGCGGTGTCCTCATGCTCCTGATGGATGCGGGTGTAGAATATCTCCGTCACCGTCCATAGCACGCCGAGCACCAGCAGGATGCCCACAAACGGCGGCAGATGGGTGATGGTCTTGAAGATGGGAACGAAGATCAGACCGCCCACGCCGAGGAAGAAGATGGCCTTGCGCTGAGCTGCCGACAGGCCGTCAGACTCCTCCAGCACCACCGTCTCCTCAACAGGTGCAAGGTCGCCCTTCAGCGACAGCGACAGGATATAGGCGGGAATAACCATCGACACCAGCGAGGGAATGAAGATCTCCATGATGACGCCGGCAGCCGTGATGACACCCTTGTTCCACAGCATGATGGTGGTGACGTCGCCAATGGGCGAGAAGGCACCGCCGGAGTTGGCAGCGATAACCACCAGGGCGGCATAGATAATGCGGTCCTGCTTGTCGGCCACCAGCTTGCGCAGAATCATAATCATCACGATGGACGTGGTGAGGTTGTCGAGAATGGCCGACAGGATGAATGTCATGAAGGCGATGCGCCACAGCAGTGCCCGTTTTGACTTGGTCTTCAGCGTGTCGCGCACGAAGTTGAAGCCGCCGTTCTGGTCTACCAGCTCGACAATGGTCATGGCACCCATCAGGAAGAACAGCGTCGTAGCCGTCGAACCCAGGTGGTGCTCAATGGCGGTGCTCACCACGGCAGCCTTCAGCTCGCCGATGGCATCAGGCAGATACAACTCGGGCGCAATCATGAACAGCGTCCACGTGGCCACGAACATCAGCAGCGCCACGGCTGCCTTGTTCACTTTTGTCACGCTCTCAATGGCTATACAGAAATAGCCGATACAGAAAACGATGACAATCATTAATGATAATGTAGACATAAATTAGGTTTTAAGTTTGTTGTTTGAGTTTTTCTGCCGCAAAGGTAATACTTTCTTTTCAAACAGCAACCATAAATTCCGCATTAAATCAAAAAAAAAAGTGAGATTATCAAAATATGATGTCAACGTTCTGAAATTAATTCGTACCTTTGCAAACGTAAACTTAAAACAGCTAATCAAAAACTAAAACAATATGGAAAACAAAAAGTATTTCTTTGCTGTAGACCTGGGTGCCACCAGCGGACGCACCATTATTGGCAACATCACCGACGGTAAGTTCGACCTGGAGGAGGTCACCCGCTTCCCCAACAACCTCATTGAGCAGGGCGGGCACTACTACTGGGATATCTATGCCCTGTATTTTGAAATCATTCGCGGACTGAAGGAGGTGGCCAAGCGCGGCCTGGAGATTACCTCTATCGGCATCGACACCTGGGGCGTCGACTTCGTGTTCATAGGCGACGACGGTGCTATATTAAGGAACCCGCGCGCCTATCGCGATCCTATTACCTTTGATGCCATGGACGACTACCTGAAGCACGTCATCTCGAAGAAAGAGGTGTACGACGTCACCGGCATACAGTTTATGAACTTCAACAGCATCTTCCAGCTCTACGCCATGAAGCGCGAGGGGAACTCGGCCCTAAAGAATGCCAGCAAGATTCTGTTCGTACCCGACGCCCTGAGCTGGATGCTCACTGGCAACGAGGTGTGCGAATACACCATCGCCTCTACCTCACAGCTGTTAGACCCCCGCACCAAGCAGCTCGACGAGCGCCTGCTGCAGTCGCTGGGACTGACGCGCTCAAAGTTTGGCAAGATGGTGAACCCCGGCACCGTCATCGGCGTGCTCACCGACGAGGTGCAGCGACTCACCGGCCTGGGCCAGGTGCCCGTCATCGCCGTCGCCGGCCATGACACCGGCTCGGCCGTGGCTGCCGTTCCTGCCAAGGACGAGAAGTTCGCCTACCTGTCGAGCGGCACGTGGAGCCTCATGGGTATCGAGACCAAGGACGCCATTATCAGCGACCTCAGCTACGAGCGTAACTTCACCAATGAGGGTGGCATTGAGGGCACCACTCGCTTCCTGAAGAACATCTGCGGCATGTGGCTCTATGAGCGCTGCCGCCTGGAATGGCCCGAAGAGGTGCGTCAGCTCTCTCACCCCGAGCTACAGGGACAGGCCATGGGCGTTGAGCCCTTCCGCTCCATCATCAACCCCGACGATCAGGCCTTTGCTGCCCCGTCGTCGATGATTCAGGCCATCCAGAAGTACTGCCGCGAAACCAACCAGCCCGTGCCTGAGACACCGGCAGAGATATGCCGCTGTATCTTCGACTCACTGGCACTGCGCTACCGCCAGGTCTTCCAGTGGATGCAGGAGTTTGCACCCTTCAAGCTCGAGGTGCTCCACATCATCGGCGGCGGCTCGCTCAACAAGTACCTCAACCAGTTCACGGCCAACTCCACAGGTGCCACCGTCCTGGCCGGCCCGCAGGAGGGTACTGCCATCGGCAACATCATGCTGCAGGCCAAGGCTGCCGGCATGGTGAAGGACATCTGGGAGATGCGCCAGATTATTGCCAACTCGCTGGAGCTGGTCAAATATGAGCCTGCCGACAAGGAGGCATGGGACGCCGCCTTCGACAAGTACCTGAGCATCGTTTCGAAGAGGTGAGAGGTGAGAGGTGAGAGGTGAGAGGTGAGAGATATGAATGATTTCTATTATCGCAAACTACAGGTTTATCATAAAGCTATGACCTTGGTAACAACGGTCTACAAACTTTCTTCTGCCTTCCCTCAATCGGAACGGTACGCACTTAGTGATCAGATTCAGCGTGCTGTGATTTCCGTACCATCGAATATTGCAGAAGGAATGGGACGTTTCTCTAACAAAGAACGCATCCATTTCCTAAGTATTGCAAATGGTTCGTTAATGGAAGTGATGTGCCAACTTGAAGCCGCTCAACTGTTAAACTACATCTCACAAGAGGAGTTCTGTAAGCAAGAACAATTCATCTCAGAAATAACAAGAATGCTTGTATCCCTAAGAAAACATTTTGAAGAAAAACAATAATTATTAACCACGGTGTTAACGGTCAGTGGCAGAGGCACTGCAGAACTATTCTCTTACCTCTTACCTCTCACCTCTCACCTCAAAAAAACTATTTATGGCAAAACCATTAGTTGAAACCAAAGCAAGGGTGGGCGTATTCTCTATCGCCCTCCAGGCCTATCTGCCGCAGTTCCCACAGCTCGTCCCCAACTTCGAAGCCCAGTACGAGGCTTTCAAGAAGACCCTGCCCGACAGCATCGAGATTATCGACGGCGGCATGGTCACCACCAAGGAGCAGTCGATGGCTGCCGGCGACAAGTTCCGCGCTGCCGACGTCGACCTGGTCATCCTCCAGATGCTTACGTACTGCACCTCTTATAACATGCTGCCCGCCGTGCGCGACCTCGACGTGCCCGTGGTCATCGTGAACCTGCAGAAGAAGCTGGCCCCCGACTATGCCAACACCGACATACCCATCTGGCTCGGCGACCTCTATGCCTGCGGTGCCATCGGCGAGATGGTGGCCGACCTGAACCGTGCCGGCAAGCGCTCGGCCGTCATCACTGGCGTCGTCGAGGGTGGCGACCCCGGCGTACAGGCAGAGATTGAGGACTGGTGCCGTGCCGCACAGGTGCGCCGCCGCTTCCGCGACACCAACATCGCACAGATTGGCCGCCCCTACCCCGGCATGATGGACCTCTACATCGACGAGACCAACCTCTACCACCGCATGTTCGTCTACACCAAGCAGTTCGACTGGGAGCAGATGTGGGCCATCGCCGACAACATCACCGACGAGGACGCCATCCGCGCCAAGGCTCAGGACATCCTCGACACCTTCGAGATTGAGGGTGGCGGCACCATCGAGAAGGTGTGGGACATGGCTAAGTACGTCGTCGCCTTCGAACAGTGGGTCAAGGACGAGAAGCTCGGCATGATAGCCTCACACTATGCAGGCTTCGCACAAGGCGTGGCCGGCAAGCTCGACTCCATGCTCATACCTGCCTTCTCCATGCTCATCAAGCAGCACACGGCCTGCGCCGTAGAGGGCGACATGAAGGTGGCCATGGCCATGTCAATCCTGAAGACCATCAGCGGCACAGGCACCCTGGCCGAGATGTACTCTATCGACTTCCCGAAAGACATCTGCATCATCGGCCACTCTGGCTCCGGCGACTTCGACATCTCGCAGGCTCACAAGCCCACCATGAAGATCGTGCCCGTGTTCCACGGCAAGACCGGCGGCGGCTACCTCACACAGTTCTATCCTCCCACGGGCCCCGTCACCTATCTGGCCATCACGCAGGACGCCAACGGCGTGTTCAAGTTCGTGGCTGCCGAAGGTGTCAACGAGGAAGGTCCCATCTTCATGTTCGGCGATACCAACATGCGCACCAAGTTCTCACTCTCCTGCCGTGAGTTCGTCAACAAGTGGAGCGAGGCCGGTCCTACCCACCACATGGCTGCTGCCGTTGGCCATCATATCGACACCATCCTGAAGGTGGCAAAGATTCTGAACATCGAGTGCGACGTGGTTTGCCGCTAAACGCCAAGCAGGATCAACCTTTTATCATAAGCTTTTTCTTGCAACCATGTTACCTTTGCCGCAACCGCACAACATTCTGTACATCAGTGCGAAACAGCAAGGGTGACATGGTGGCAAAAAAGTTCAAAAAAACATTGTTTCGTTTTTTTACCCAACATTCGAAAACATTTCGTATATTAGCGCCGTGATTGCGCCAATAGTCAGGAAATGAAATATGGCAGAGCAGGAGCATTGGCAATGGCAGGAGGCAGGAACAGCCTGGAGGGGTGTCTGCGTGTATCACGTCACGCTGACGGTACCGTCGCGTGAGCCGCTACTCGGAACATTGCTCATTCCTGAGGGTGCCCCCTCAAAGGCACAGATAAAACGAACGGAACTGGGCAATGCCGTTGTTGATGAACTGTATGTGATGTGCAGGCACTACCCTGAAATCCGCATCTTACAATTCTGCCTGATGCCCGACCACCTCCACGCCGTTATCCATGTGACCCAGCGGATGGAGACGAGCATCCGCAGCGTTATTCGCGGCTATTGGCAGGGGGTGAAGAAACTGGGCAGGGCTCATACTTTGTCTGTTGCCTCCGAATTAAATACGGAGACAGCGAACGAAGGAGGCTACCCTTTCCCTTTCTTCACAGAGCGCCCCTTCATCCGCCCCTTGTCCCGTCGCGGACAATTGCAAACCATGATCCACTATATCCAGATGAACCCGCAACGGCTGGCCACCAAGCGTCTGAAGCCCGGCTTCTTCCGTGTGCAGAAGAACATTGAGATTGGTGGCCGGTGCTACGACGGCGTGGGGAATATGGCATTGCTGATGGAGGATGCTTACGCCGTGGTGCATGTCAGCCACACATTGGTGGTGAAAGCCCAGCACGGCGATGACCAGGAACTGCGCGACTACAAGAACGCCTGCGTACTGCAAGCACGCAAGGCGGTGGTCATGGTGTCGCCGTTCATCTCTCCTGACGAAAAACAGGTGATGCAGGTACTACTGAAGGAACTGCACCACTTCATTCTCCTGACTGCCAACGGCTTCCGCGACTACTACAAGCCTGCCGATGCTCTTTTCGATGCATGCGCCGAGGGGCGTCTGCTCATCCTGAGCCCTTGGCCTTACGAGGGCGGAAAACGGCACATCAGCCGTGCCGACTGTGTGGCTCTGAACAACATGGCTGAAGAGATATGCAATTGCCTTAACAGCCATGGGGCTGTCCTGTCACAATAGGTGGTCAGATGCTCTTGCCAGCGAGAGTGCCAACCGCGATAAAATCCTGATTTATGAGAAAGCAGCGTAACGATCCCAAGCGTTTGAAGGACATTATGCGGGTTATTGGTACGACACATTCCACTAAGGACGAACAGCTGCCAAGAGCCTTTTCTCTAATCAAAAGAACTATTTATTAATATCGTCATTCAATATTTTGCTAAACTTGGCAGCACCGAATTCCGACAAATGATTGCTATCATAGAAATCATCGGCAACGAAGCGTGAATCCTTTAGATAATCGAAATAGGGAATATTATAATCCTCTTGAAATTGGCGAATAATCTCATACATCTTTGACAATTGTCGTTTGTCTAGGTTATCATAATAAGTATGCCAACAGGGGGTGGTTATCAAAACCATTCGAATATTCCGTTTCTTGCAGTATTCTGCCATCTCCTTCAACTTCTGGCTGTTTTTTTCCACGTAATTCCAGTTCTTTGCCGTATGACGTTGGATGGCAGCTTTAGCTTCTGACCCATCATTCCATCGTTTCATATCTTTGCCTTCGAGTTTATTACCATCACTCCATCCGTATACATCACAACCATTACCAACAGGCTTCACAAGCATATTATAGAAGAAGGTACCCAGTTTACCCTTAGCAGTTCTATAATCGCTCAATTCCAAATGATACTGAGGCCAAATAGGATATAAATCACAATTCATGTATATGCTATAATATCGACATCGGTAAGACTCTGCGCCATACTCCAGGCCACGACTGAAAAGCGAAAAAAATGAGATGGGAACTATTATCGTCCTTAAACGATGGTATCTCGCACTCCAATGTTTCAACAACCACAAATCCTCTTTTGTCCCCTGACTCACGTTTGCCAAATTAAAGGTTTTACCCTCAAAAAACTCCGGGCGTATTCCATAAATAGCGTGACTGCTACCAAAAACAAGCGTCTCCACATTATCTGCATTCTCCTGCATCCACTGGTATTTATATCTATATGAGTTGGGGGTGCTACGAAGTGCTATTTCGGCTAGGATTGCAGCAACAACAAAAGGAATCAAGAACAACGTGCAGTTTTTCAAGAACTTTTTCATATCCACCTAAAATTGAAAATAAATAAACGTCTGAGACTCGCCTGCATATCGAGCTATGATAATGATGATAAGGTAATAAATAGCCCAACGTACAAAACGATAGTCAAAAGGGAGTGTTATTGGAAAGTGCAAAGCGTGTTGTTTGTCTCGCTGCAACCATTCGACAATAAGCATGGCTATCCCAGGAAGCAGTTGGAGTCCCATAACTCCAACACCGCTATTACTTCCAATAGAGGGCACTCCATCAGAAATCATCGTTGCAAACATTCTGCCTAAGTATTCTATCGCCTGCGTCATCGTCTCAGCCCGGAAAATGATCCAGCCGATGACTGCGAGAAAGAAAGTGAAAGCCATTTGGAAAGCCTCCTTGATGTTGGGCAGATAGCGACCGTAGGCTACGACATGCTGGTATTTGGTGTTGATGCCGAAAAGATTGTAGATAGCAAGGAGCGTAGCATGGAAAAGGCCCCAACAAACAAAGGTCCAATTGGCACCATGCCATAAGCCGCTAATGCCCCAGACGATGTAGACGTTACGGATAATCTTCCACTTTTCACAACGGCTGCCACCTAAGGGGAAGTAGATGTAGTCGCGGAACCATGTGGTCAGCGAGATATGCCAACGACGCCAGAACTCAGGGATGCTCCGCGAGAAGTAAGGATAGTTGAAGTTACGCATCAGGTTGAAGCCAAACAGACGGGCGCAGCCAATGGCAATATCTGAATAGCCAGAGAAGTCGCAATAAATCTGGAATGTGAAAAGTACGCCCAACAAAAATAGTGACAACCCCGGAAGTGCAGCATACTGGTTCCAGTATTCATTGACAACCGCCGCGCAGTTGTCGGCAATGACCAGCTTCTTCAGGAATCCCCAAAGCATCTGCCGACAGCCATCAACGGCCTTGGCATAGTCAAACTGTCTATTACACTGGAACTGAGGCAGCAGGTTTGTGGCCCGCTCAATGGGGCCTGCCACCAACTGGGGAAAGAAACTGATGTAGGCGAAGAACTCGATGGGGTCGTGAGTGGCAGGCAGTTTACGTTGGTAGACATCAATGGAGTAACTAAGTGCCTGAAAGGTATAGAAACTAATGCCAACGGGTAGGATGATGTCAATAGTCACCCAGTCGAGTTGCCAGCCCATGCTACCGAACAACATACTGAGGTTTTCAGTAAAGAAGTTGTAGTATTTGAATACGCCAAGGATACTGAGATTCAGCACTATGTTTGCAGCACTGACAATTTGCTGGCGCCGCCGCTGTCCGTTGAAACGTTCTATCAACAGTCCGCTTGCAAAACTACAGAGAGAGGTAAAAGCAATCAGAAACAGAAAACGCCAATCCCACCAACCATAGAACACATAACTGGCGATGACAACGAGCAGATTCTGCCATCGACGCTCGCGAAACACAAACCAATAGAGCAGGAACACTATTGGCAGAAAGACAATAAACTCGAAAGAATTAAAAAGCATAGTGCGCTTCTTCCGTCAACCATTTGTTGTCCGCAGAACACCCAGGACGGACGAAGTTTGCTTTCTGTCAATACTACATAAAGAAAAGCGGGGCATCTGGCTTCTGCCTGTCCGCCGTTGAGGTCCTAGGAAAACCTGTGCAAATGGACAGAACAGAACTTGACACCCACGCCGTTGGTATATACGATACGCCCCTAAAGCGTGCATAAGGACATGGTTAGCCCTCTGCACGCCGACGGGACAGCACATAATACCTACCCGCAGCATCCACCTCTGCTGTTTTTTGGCTTGCACGTTCGAATTTCCTAGGTTCCAACGGCCAAAAACAAGCGTTAGCAAACACTTTCCAATATGTAGTGCTCCTCCCCTTCTCCACCACTCCGTTCCTCAGCTGAGGACGGCTGGGCGTGGGCGAAGCGGGTGCAAAGGTAGCAATTATTTTTGAAAAGAGAGTCAATGAGCCCAAAAAAAACAACGAGAGTCTTGAGAGTCGCTGCGGTGAAGTGCTAAAAAGTGATAAAAAGGCGAAGGGGTTTCCTGCTTTCTCATATTTAATTCGTAACTTTGCTGCGAACTATGACAACTTTTCTAAAAACAACTAAAACAAATGAAAGCAGAACTGATTGAAAAAGCTTACGCCGTAGCCAAAGAGCGCTATGCAGCCATTGGCGTCGACACCGACGCAGTACTTGACCTTCTCCAGAAGCAGCAGATTTCGCTGCACTGCTGGCAGACCGACGACGTGGTAGGTTTCGAGCGCAACGAGGCCCTGAGCGGCGGTATCCAGACCACGGGCAACTATCCCGGACGTGCACGCACCATCGACGAGGTGCGCCAGGACATCGAGTTCGTGAAGACGCTGCTCGGAGGTAACCATCGCCTGAACCTCCACGAGATTTACGGCGACTTCGGCGGACAGTTCGTAGACCGCGACCAGGTAGAAGTAAAGCACTTCCAAAGTTGGATTGACTGGGCCAAGGAGAACAACATGAAGCTTGACTTCAACTCAACGTCGTTCTCGCACCCGAAGAGCGGCGACCTCACACTGTCGAACCCCGACAAGGCCATCCGCGACTTCTGGATTGAGCACACCAAGCGTTGCCGCCGCATCGCCGACGCCATGGGTAAGGCTCAGAACGACCCCTGTATCATGAACATCTGGGTACACGATGGTTCGAAGGATGTGCCCGTACAGCGCAAGAAGTACCGTGAGATTCTGGCCGCCTCGCTCGACGAAATCATGGAGGAGAAGCTCGACGGCGTGAAGAACTGCTTCGAGGCCAAACTCTTCGGCATCGGACTGGAGAGCTACACCGTAGGCTCGCACGACTTCTACACCGCCTACTGCGCCACCCGCAAGCAGATGTACACCCTCGACACCGGCCACTACGAGCCCACCGAGAACGTCAGCGACTTCGTATCGACCCTGCTGATGTACGTGCCTGAGCTGATGCTCCACGTCAGCCGCCCCGTACGCTGGGACTCCGACCACGTCACCATCATGAACGACCAGACGCTGGACCTCTTCAAGGAGCTCGTACGCAGCGACGCCCTCGACCGCGCTCACGTTGGTCTCGACTACTTCGACGCCAGCATCAACCGCATCGGTGCCTACATCATCGGCAGCCGCGCCACGCAGAAGTGCATCCTGCAGGCCATGCTCGAGCCGAAGCAGAAGCTGCGCGAGTATGAGGACAACGGCCAGTACTTCGAGCGCCTCGCCCTGATGGAAGAGGCCAAGTCGATGCCGTTCGGCGCCGTCTACGACTACTTCAACCTGAAGAACAACGT
>CAMYZO010000046.1 GCA_947303855.1 uncultured Prevotellaceae bacterium | reverse complement strand
GATGGCCTTTGCCGAGATGAACGGCTACGAGGCTGAGAGCGAGGCTGCCCAGCTGCTGCAGAACCTGGGTGTAGGCGAAGGTCAGCACTATAAGCAGATGAGTGACATTTCGAATAATGAAAAGGTACGCGTGATGCTGGCCAAGGCGCTGTTCGGACATCCTGACAACCTGCTGCTGGACGAGCCTACCAACGACCTGGACCTGGACACCGTGCAATGGTTAGAGGAATATCTGTCGAACCTGGAGCAATGTGTGCTCGTGGTATCGCACGACCGTCACTTCCTCGACGCCGTATCGACACAGACCGTAGACATTGACTTCGGCAAGGTAACGCTGTTCTCAGGCAACTACTCGTTCTGGTACGAGTCGAGTCAGCTGGCCCTGCGTCAGGCCCAAAACCAGAAGATGAAAGCCGAAGAGAAGCGCAAACAGCTGGAAGAGTTCATACGCCGCTTCTCTGCCAACGTGGCCAAGTCGAAGCAGACCACGTCGCGCAAGAAGATGCTGGAGAAACTGAACGTGGAGGAGATTACACCGTCAACGCGTAAGTATCCGGGCATCATCTTCCAGATGGAACGGGAGCCGGGAACACAGATTCTGGAAGTGGAAGGCCTGAAAGCCACCGATGCCGACGGCACGGTATTGTTCGACAACGTATCGTTCACCATAGAGAAGGGACAGAAGACGGTGTTCCTGAGCCACAACCCCAAAGCCATGACAGCCCTCTTTGAGATTATCAACGGCAACCGCGAGGCACAGGCAGGCACCTACAAGTGGGGGGTGACCATCACCACGGCCTATCTGCCCCTGGACAACACGGAATTCTTCCAGTCGGAAATGAACCTGGTGGACTGGCTGTCGCAATGGGGACCGGGCAACGAGGTGACCATGAAGTCGTTCCTGGGCCGTATGCTGTTCAAGGAGGAGGACGTGCTGAAGCATGTGAACGTGCTCTCGGGCGGCGAGAAGATGCGCTGCATGATTGCCCGTATGCAGCTGAAGAATGCCAACTGCCTGATTCTGGACACGCCGACGAACCACCTGGACCTGGAGTCTATCCAGGCTTTCAACAACAACCTGATACAGTTTAAGGGCAACATCCTGTTTGCATCGCACGACCATGAGTTTATCAACACCGTGGCCGACCGCATCATAGAACTGACACCACGCGGCACCATCGACAAGCTGACCACCTACGATGACTACATCTACGACGAGGCCATCAAGGAAAAGAAGGCTGAACTGTATGCCTGAGCCGCTGTTTGGCACGGTTTTTGCTGCAACGATGGAAAACAACATTTAAAAACAACGGATTATGACAGAAAAAGATATCAACATCACAGAAGAGCAGACCCCCAACGAGGAGCAGCCGGTAGAGAATCCTGTTAATGAAACCCCAGAAGTCTCAGAGGCCCCAGAAGACACAGAAGACACAGAGGCCACCGACCCACTGACCAAGGCCCAGGAGGAGATAGCAGAGTTGAAGGACAAATACCTGCGCTCGGTGGCAGAGTTTGACAACTACCGCAAGCGCACGCTGAAAGAGCGTGCCGAACTGATACTGAACGGCGGTGAGAAGGTGCTGACCGCCATTCTGCCAGTGGTAGACGACATGGAGCGTGCCATTGAGAACGGTTCCAAGACAGATGATCCGCAGGTGCTGCGCGAGGGTATGGAACTGATTTACCACAAGTTGCTGAAGGTGATGGAGGCCCAGGGGGTGAGTACCATTGAGACCGACAACGCCGACTTTGACACCGACGTGCATGAAGCCGTGGCCATGGTGCCGGGCATGGGCGACGACAAGAAGGGCAAGGTGATTGACTGCCTACAGAAGGGCTATAAGCTGAACGACAAGGTGATACGCCACGCAAAAGTAGCTGTTGGACAGTAATGAATTGGCAATCGTAAATCGAAAATCGAAAATCGAAAATCGCAAATCGAAAATCGAAAATAAATAATTGATGGCACAAAAAAGAGACTACTACGAGGTGCTGGGCGTCAGCAAGGGCGCATCTGAAGACGAAATCAAGAAGGCTTACCGCAAGATAGCCATCAAATATCACCCCGACCGTAACCCCGGCGATAAAGAGGCCGAGGAGAAGTTTAAAGAGGCTGCCGAAGCCTACGACGTGCTGCACGATCCGCAGAAGAGACAACAGTATGACCAATTCGGATTCGACGGTCCCATGGGCGGCGGCTTCGGAGGATTTGGCGGTGCATCGATGAACATGGACGACATCTTCTCGATGTTCGGCGACATCTTCGGCGGACACGGATTCGGTGGGTTTGGAGGCGGTGCTCGCCGTACACAGCAGCACCGGGGTTCTGACCTGCGCCTGAAGGTGCGTCTGACGCTGGAGGAAATCAACCAGGGCGTGACCAAGAAGTTCAAGGTACGCAAGGACGTGGTCTGCCAGCATTGCCATGGCACGGGTGCCGAAGACGGCTCCGGACGTGAGCAGTGCCCCACCTGTCACGGCTCGGGCGTCATCACCCATACCACACAGAGCATCTTCGGCATGATGCAGACACAGGGCGTCTGCCCCACCTGTGGCGGCGAAGGCACTATCATCAAGAACAAGTGTCATGACTGCCAGGGCGAAGGTGTTGTCAAGGGCGATGAGGTGGTAGAAATCAAGATTCCCGCCGGCGTGGCAGAGGGAATGGTTGTGAACGTGCCCGGCAAGGGCAACGCCGGACGCCGCAACGGCATCAATGGCGACATTCAGGTGTTTATAGAGGAAGAGCCGAACGAAACCTTTATAAGAGACGGTAACGACCTGATATACAACCTACTGCTCGACTTTCCTACAGCAGCACTTGGTGGCGAGATTGAAATTCCGACCATTGAGGGCAATAAACTGCGCGTAAAGATTGAGAACGGCACACAGCCCGGCAAGACCCTGCGGCTGAGAGGCAAGGGTTTGCCCGCAGTACAGGGATATGGAAATGGCCGGGGCGACCTGGTGGTGAACATCAGCGTGTACGTGCCGAAGACCTTGAGCCGCGACGAGAAGGAAGCCATGATGCGCTTCAGGGAGAGCGACAACTTCAAGGGCGACAAGCACACGAAGGACACCATCTTCCAGCGCTTCAAGAACTACTTTAATTAATAATAAGGTAAGGGATGAACTACGAAGAAACCTGCGAGTACCTGTTCAACCAGACGGCCAACTACGAGAGTCAGGGACAGGGAGGCTACAAGACGGGACTTGACAACATGCTGAAACTGGATGAACACTATGAACATCCGCATCAGAACTTCAAGTCGATACACGTGGCAGGCACCAACGGAAAGGGTTCGGTGTCGCACACGCTGGCAGCCATACTGCAGGTTTGCGGCTACAAAGTGGGGCTCTACACTTCGCCCCATCTGGTGGACTTCAGCGAGCGCATCCGCCTCAACGGCCAGCCCATACCACAGGAATATGTTATCGACTTCGTGGAAGAAGGACGAGAACTCTTTGAGTCGGTAGGAGCCACCTTCTTTGAGATTACCACGGCCATGGCTTTCAAGTACTTCAGCGACAACGAAGTAGACATTGCCATCGTTGAGGTGGGACTGGGCGGACGCCTCGACAGCACCAACATCATTACGCCACTGGTGTCGGTCATCACCAATGTCAGCCTGGATCACACGCAGATATTGGGCAGCTCGGTAGAACAGATAGCCATGGAGAAAGGCGGCATCATCAAGGATGCCGTGCCCGTAGTGGTTGGCGAAGCCGCCCCTGAGATAAGGCCCATCTTTGAAGCACTGGCACTGCAATGTGATGCGCCGCTCGTCTTTGCTGAAGACGATGACGAAGTCGTCACGGACGAATTCCTGCCCGGCGACAGCAGCATCTACTACACCACCAGACACCTGGGAGACTTCAAAGGTGAGCTTTGCGGAATATATCAGGTAAAGAACACACGAACCATACTGACAGTCCTTTACGAACTTGTCAAGCTGGGCTACCTCTGCCAGGTTACAGACCAGGCCACAAAGATTGTGGTGCAAAAAGAACTAAGCGAAGCCTTCCTGCACGTCACGGCCATCACAGGACTGAAAGGACGGTGGCAGACGGTACGCATCAACCCCACCGTCATCTGCGACATCGGACACAACGTGGCAGCATGGACACACATCAGCCGCCAGCTGGCAGCCCTCGACTGCCGCCAGCTGCACATCGTCTTCGGCATGGTAGACGATAAAGACATCTACGGCGTCATGTCGCTGATGCCGAAAGACGCCACTTATTATTTTACCAAGGCCAGCACCAAACGGGCGCTGCCAGAACAGTCGGTACAGGTATTCGGGCAGCAGTTTGAACTGACGGGCGAGTGCTATCCCACTGTGGCAGAGGCCTTTTCGGCAGCCATGAAAGCAGCCGAAAAAAGCGACTGCATCTTTGTTGGAGGCAGCAACTATGTGGTCGCAGACTTCCTGAAAACAAGAGATTAGGTGTTTTTAACACTCCCTAAACGTTTTTTTCGTCGTTTCGTTCGTTTGTTTGGTTATTTTTTTGTTACTTTGTAGGCAAATAACCTATAACTTAACAAAAGCAATATGGCAAACACATTAGAAAATGCGAATTTGTGTGGTCTGAAGCGCGAAGACTTCCAGACCACGATTAATGGTAAGAAAACCGACCTTTACATTCTGAAGAACCGCAAAGGTTATGAAGTAGCTATCTCAAACTACGGTGGTGCTATCTGTGCTATCATGGTTCCTGACAAGGATGGCAAAGTTGCAAACGTAATCCAGGGGCATGCCAACATTGAGCAGCTCACCAGCGGTAACGAACCGTATCTCTCTACCCTCATCGGCCGCTGGGGCAACCGTATCTGCAAGGGACAGTTCACGCTGAACGGCAAGGATTACCAGTTGTTTATCAACAACGGACCCAACCACCTGCATGGCGGAGCCGTGGGTTTCAATGCTAAAGTCTGGGACGCCCGTCAGATGGGTCCGCGCTCTCTGGCCCTGCACCGCATCTCGTCGTACGGCGAGGAGGGTTTCACCGGCGAACTGGATGTCACCGTAGAGTTTACGTTCACCGACCAGAACGAACTGGTGATAGAGTATCTGGCCACGACCAACAAGAAGACCATTGTCAACCTGACCCACCACGCCTTCTTCTCGCTGGCAGGAACCGCCGACCCCACGCCCACGATTGATGACCAGATTTGCGAAATCAACGCCGACTTCTATCTGCCCACCGACGACACAGCCATACCTACCGGTGAAATCCTGAAGGTTGACGGAACGCCGTTCGACTTCCGCACACCGAAGACTTTCGGTCAGGAGATTGACGCCGACAACGAGCAGATCAAGTTCGGCAACGGCTACGACCATAACTACGTGCTGAACAAGAAGGAAGAGGGCGAGCTCTCGTTTGCTGCCCGCGTGACAGAGCCGAAGAGCGGCCGCACACTTGAGGTATATACCACCGAACCAGGCATGCAGCTCTATTCAGGCAACTATCTGAATGGCTACAAGGGTGCCAACGGAGCCACCTTCCCCCGCCGTTCTGCTGTCTGCTTCGAGGCCCAGCACTTCCCCGACACGCCTAACCGTCCGTACTTCCCCAGCGTTGTGCTGAACCCCGGACAGCGCTATAAGCAAAAGACCGTATACCGCTTTGGCGTTGTAGAATAAAGAGAAGATGTTCAAACAGTTACACGACAACATTTAAGTTCTAAACGATAATGTCACAGCAACAGAAAAACGGAAGCATCATTGCCATCATAACAATGTTCTTCCTCTATGCCATGATTTCGTTTGTCACGAACCTGGGTGCACCTATCGGTGTCATCTGGAAGAACCAGCCTGAGATTGGCGGCTCGAACGTGCTCGGTATCATGGGTAACTTCATGAATTTCTTTGCCTACCTCTTCATGGGTATTCCTGCCGGCAAGATGCTGACCAAGGTGGGCTATAAGAAGACGGCTCTGATAGGTATCGCCGTAGGTTTCGTGGGAGTGCTGATACAGTTCCTCTCAAGCTTCTCAGGCGGTATTCCCGGATTCTGCATCTATCTGTTTGGTGCATTCATCTCCGGCTTCTCAGTCTGCATCCTCAACACCGTTGTTAACCCGATGCTCAACCTGCTGGGCGGCGGTGGCAACCGTGGTAACCAGCTGAACCTCATCGGCGGTACGCTGAACTCGCTCTCAGGCACCATGACCCCGATGCTGGTGGGTGCGCTGATTGGCACGGTGACAGCCTCGACGCAGATGGCCGACGTCAACCTGGTGATGTACATCGCCATGACCGTCTTTGCCTGCGCCTTCTTTGCCCTGCTCTTCATCCCCATCCAGGATCCTGAGATGGGTAAGGTCACGGCTGAGACGAAGTTCGAGCACTCTCCCTGGTCGTTCCGCCATTGTCTGCTCGGCGTTATTGCCATCTTCGTCTATGTGGGCGTTGAGGTGGGTATCCCCGGCGGTCTGAACTTCTATCTGTCTGACACCAGCGACAAGGGTGCCGGTCTGATGGAGAATGCCGCCACCATCGGCGGTGCCGTGGCTGCCATGTACTGGCTGCTGATGCTTATCGGCCGCTTTGTGGCAGGCTTCATTGCCGGCAAGGTGTCGTCACGCCAGCTCATGCTCGCTACGACCAGTGTTGGCATGCTGCTGATTGTGGCTGCCATGATGACTCCCAAGACCACGACCGTCTCCATGCCGCTCTTCTCTATCCTGGAAGGCACGGTGACAACAGCCGTGGTACCTATGAGTGCCATGCTGCTGGTGCTCTGCGGTCTGTGTACGTCAATCATGTGGGCCTCTATCTTCAACCTCGCAACAGAGGGACTGGGCAAATATACAGCCCAGGCCAGCGGTATCTTCATGATGATGGTGGTTGGCGGCGGTGTGCTGCCTGTTGTGCAGAACTTCTTCGCCGACATCATGGGCTACATGCCAAGCTACTTCATCTACCTGCTGGCTATGGCCTATATGTTCTACTATGCGCTGCTCGGCTGCAAGAACGTCAACCCGGAAATCCCCGTAGACTAATCTTTAAAACAATAATTTTAAAAATCTGTAAACAGTATCAATCATGATTGACATTGAATTTGTAAGAAGTCGCTTCATCAAGCACTTTGACGGAAAGACAGGAAATGTGTACACATCGCCTGGGCGTATTAACCTCATTGGCGAGCACACCGACTATAACGGCGGATTCGTATTCCCCGGAGCAGTTGACAAGGGCGTGACAGCAGAAATGCGCGCCAACGGTACCGAGGACACCGTCATGGCCTACGCCATTGACCTGAAAGACCGTGTGGACTTCAAGCTGAGCGACCCCGCCGGACCTAAGGCCAGCTGGGCACGCTATATCTACGGCATCGCCCTGGAGATGAAGAAACTGGGCGTACCCGTCAAAGGCTTCAACATTGCCTTTGCCGGTGATGTGCCCCTGGGTGCCGGCATGTCGTCGAGTGCCGCTATGGAAAGCTGCTTTGCTTGCGGCTTGAACGACATCTTCGGCGAGAACAAGGTGTCGCAGTGGGATATGGTGCTGGCCGGACAGGCTACCGAGCACAACTACTGCGGTGTGAACTGTGGCATCATGGACCAGTTTGCCTCCGTCTTCGGAAAGGCCGGCTGCCTGATGCGTCTCGACTGCCGCAGCCGTGAGTTTGAGTACTTCCCCTTCAAGCCCGATGGCTATCGTCTGGTGCTGCTCGACTCTGTGGTGAAGCATCAGCTGGCTGGCTCGCCCTATAACGACCGTCGCAACTCATGCGAGAACGTGGTCAAGCACATCCAGGAGAAGCATCCTGAGGGTAAGTTCGAGACCCTGCGCGACTGCACATGGGAGCAGCTTGAGGAGGTGAAGGCCGAAGTGGGCGAAGAGGACTACAAGCGCGCCAAGTTCGTCCTGGGCGAGAAAGACCGTGTGCTGGCTGTCTGCGACGCTCTTAGCGAAGGCGACTACGAGAAGGTGGGCGAGATGATGTACAAGACTCACGAAGGCCTGTCAAAGGACTATGAGGTGTCTTGCGAGGAACTTGACTTCCTGAACGACATTGCCAAGGAAAACGGTGTTACCGGTTCGCGCATCATGGGCGGCGGCTTCGGAGGCTGCACCATCAACCTGGTACGCAACGACCTTTACAAGAAGTTTGTTGAGGATGCCAAGAAGCGCTTCAACGAGAAATACGGCCATGAGCCGAAGGTTTACGACGTCGTCATCGACGACGGTTCACGCAAGCTCTGCTAAGCGGCAAAAAGAAAGGCGTTGATGATTTTCAACGCCTTTCTTTTTTTATGATAATTGCTAAATCTTCAGTTCTTTCAAAATCTCGGCCATGCGCTGCATGTTCTTAATGCGCATGGGCACCAGCGGCAGGCGCAGCACGTTGTTGATAAAGCCCATCTCGCTCAGCATGGCCTTAACACCGGCAGGGTTGCCGTCGACAAAAAGCAGCGAGAAGAGGTCGATGAAACGATGATGAATCTTGCGGGCGGCATCATACTCGCCACGCATCTGCAGGCGTATCATCTTGGAGAACTCCTTAGGCAAGGCATTGCCAATGACCGAGATGACGCCAACGGCACCACAGGACACCATCGGGAAGGTGAGGGCGTCGTCGCCTGAGATGACGTCAAAATCCTTGGGCTTGTTCTTGATAATCTCGTCCACCTGCTCCAGTTTGCCGCTGGCCTCCTTGATAGCCACGATATTCTTGCAGTCGCGGGCCAGGCGAACGGTGGTCTCGGCGGTCATGTTCACACCCGTACGTCCTGGAACGTTATAGAGTATCACGGGCAGCGAGGTGGCTCCGGCAATGGCCTTGAAATGCTGGTAGAGACCTTCCTGCGACGGCTTGTTGTAGTAGGGACAAACGCTGAGAATACCGTCGATACCCTTAAAGTCGCCGGTCTTCAACTCCTCAACAATGGCAGCCGTGTTAAATCCTCCACAACCGATGGCAATGGGAACGCGCCCATGCACAATCTCCACCACCAAGTCCTTGATGCGCTGTTTCTCTTCAGCCGTCAGCGTGGGCGTTTCACCAGTTGTGGCGAGAATACAAAAGAAGTCGGCACCGTTGTCCAACTGATACTGAACCAAACGCTTCAGCGAGTCGTAGTCAACAGAGCCGTCTTCCTTGAACGGGGTAATGAGGGCAATGCCCAGCCCCTTGAATATGTTTTGTACCATGATGTTACCTTATTCGTCAAATTCGCTGCAAAATTACACAAAAAGATTCGATTCTGCAACAAATCAGCCAAAAAAACATCATTCTGCCTTAAACAAATCTTTGATACCGCCGATGCTGCCCAGCAAATTGGTGGCCTCGTATGGCAGGTAAACGGTCTTGGTCTTGTCGCCCTCAGCCAGTTCCTGCATCATCTGGATATACTTCTGGGCCAGCAGGTAGTTGGCAGGATTGGTCGACTTGCCAACAGCCTCGGTGATAAGTTCAATGGCCTTGGCCTCAGCCTCAGCCACCCGGATACGGGCCTGAGCCTCACCCTCAGCCTGGAGAATGGCCTCTTGCTTGGCGGCCTCAGCCTTGTTGACGATGGCAGTCTTCTCACCTTCCGAAGCCAGAATCTCGGCAGCCTTTTGTCCTTCTGAGGTAAGAATCTGTGCACGCTTGTTACGCTCGGCCTGCATCTGCTTCTCCATGGCTGTCAGCACAGAGTCGGGAGGCGTAATATCCTGCAGTTCAACGCGGTTGACCTTGACGCCCCACTTATCGGTAGCATCGTCGAGCACAGCCGACAGTTTCTTGTTAATGGTATCGCGCGAAGTCAGGGTCTCATCAAGTTCCAGTTCGCCGATGATGTTACGGAGGGTGGTCTGCGTCAGCTTCTCGATGGCATTCGGAAGATTGTTAATCTCGTAGGTAGCCTTGAACGGGTCTACAATCTGGAAGTACAACAAGGCATTAATCTCTGTCTGCACATTATCCTTCGTGATAACGTTCTGCTTGGGGAAGTCATAGACCTGTTCACGCAGGTCGATGGTTGTTGAATACTGGTAGCGTCCGTGATTAAGCACCACTATCGACTTGGCACGGTCGATAAAGGGGATAATGACGTTGATACCCGGCTGGAGCGTAGCATAATAACGGCCCAGACGCTCTACAATCTTGGTTTCCGACTGCGGGATAATCACTAAGGCCATCTTGGCAAAGATAATCACGCACACAACAATGGCAATCAAAATGTAACTCATAATCATAATATGTGTAAAAAAGAAGTTATTATATGCTTTCAACCGTTATGATGGTACTCTCGCGGCCGACAACCCTCACAGCTGTGCCCTCTGTAAGGTCGGCAGCCTCACGGGTCACAGCCTTCCAGACGTCGCCGTCAATCTGTACGCGGCCATAGCCACCGGCCTTCACCGTCTCTACTACCCTGCCCTGCCGGCCCATGAGGGCTTCGGCATTACTCACCCTGCGGTCTTCACCCTTATGCAGGTATCGCTTGGCAAAGGGGCGCACCCAAAACAGGCAAGCCAAAGTGAAGACCGCAAAAACGGCCAACTGAACATAGATACCCAGTCCTAAGGCAGCAGTAAGGGCTGCAAAGACTGCACCAATGGAGAAACAGATGATGAAGAAATCACCGGCTGTCAGCTCCAATATCAGGCAGACGACGGCCGCAGCCGTCCACGCCTGCCACATATTTGCCGATAAATACTCTAACATAACTTATTCTTTTAATAGTTCGGTTGCAAATTTAAGCAATATTTCTGTAATCTCCAACAAAGTCAGAGCAAATTATTTGATTCAACCCTGCGAACCGATATACAGGAAAAGCATTCCGAGAAGCACCAATGCCAGGTCGAGGGCTTTGGCACGAAGATTCTTCTCACGGAAGATGAGGGCACCAAACAGGAAACTGACAACCACCGAGCCGCGACGCACCATCGACACGATGCTGATCATGGCTGAGGGAAGCGACAGGGAATAGAAATAGAGGAAGTCGGCCGTGGACAGGAAAATGCTGACACCCAGTATCGACCAGGCCCAATGAAAGGGCGTGGTAGACTTATGCTTGGGCCACCATAGCAGCAGAAGCATGACGAGCATCATCAGACACTGGTAGATGTTATACCATGACTGTACAAGCATACGGTCAAGCCCTACGCCGCCATCGCTGACCGGCGCCATCAGATACTTGTCGTACAGGCCGCTAAGGGCACCGACGGCAGCAGAACCTACAACCATATAGATCCAGACATCGTGCTTGAAGTCGATGCCTTCTTTCTTACCAGAACGGCTCAGCATGAAGAAAGACGCAACGGCCAACAGCACACCTATCCACTGCCAGAGATTAAGACGCTCTCCGAAGATGACCATGGCACCAATCAACACCATCACAGGACGTGTGGCATTAATAGGACCGACAATGGTAAGTGGCAGATGCTTCATGCCGAAATAGCCCAGGACCCATGACGTAAGCACGATCAGCGCCTTCAGGACTACATACTTGTGGACCTCCCAACCGCCGGAGCCGACATGAAAAACGGAACTGTCAGGCAGAGTCCCGGTATGACTGAGGATAATGAACGGCAAAAAGATCAGCGAAGAAAACAAGGTGTTGAGAAACAGTACGGGCAGTACCGCATTATCCTTCAAAGCCTCTTTTTTAAATGAGTCATAACAGCCTAAAAGGGCTGCCGACAGAAAAGCAAGTATTAACCACATGGTCTTAATATGTTATATCTTCCAAGAAAAGGGCATGGGCAGGCATCGACTCGCCTGCTTCTGTCCGCTTTTTTCCTTCAACTATTTTTCGGAAATCATCTAATGTTACCCGGCCACGTCCCACGTCGACAAGGGTACCGACAACAGCACGCACCATGTTACGGAGGAACCGGTTGGCGCGTATCTCAAAATACCAGGTCGTGGGCGACGTCTGATGCCATTCGGCTACGGTCACATGACATATCGTGGTCTTCACGTCGGCATGTGACTTGCAGAATGCGCCGAAATCGCTATACTCCATCAACACCCTTGCCGCCTCGTTCATCTTGTTGAAATCCAGCGGGTAATGTGTTTCGTATGAAGTAAAACTCAGAAACGGGTCTTTGGCGGTATGCAGATAGTATCTGTACATACGGCTGGTAGCCGAAAAACGCGCATGCAGGTCATCGTCCACACGCTCTACACGGCTCACGGCAATGTCGCGGGGTAAGAGTTTATTGAGTTTGTAAGCCAGCTGCCTGCCGTCGATCTCAGCAGCATAGTCGAAATGGGCCACCATCATCCGCGCATGTACGCCAGCATCGGTACGCCCTGCGCCAGTCACGATTATTTCACTACGTAGCAGCAACGACAAGGCTCGTTGTAGCTGTGCCTGCACGGAGTCGCCATTGGGCTGAATCTGCCATCCGTGGTAACGGCTCCCATTGTAGCTGAATGTCACAAAATATCTCATTGCGGGTGCAAAGTTACGAAAAAAAACTTGTATAGAGCAACGGATTTGGAAGATTTACGCCGTTAGCATAATAAAAGCATGCGCAGCAGGAGCGGTTCTTGTGCACACTCAAGCCTTTTTTTGCCTCGCGTCCTTAATATATAATAAAAGGTGGGCGAAAGAGAATATCTTTGGAAACTTTTTCGTATCTTTGCACCGGAAATTCTAATTATGAAGCATTGAATATGGCAAAAGTCATTGAAAGCCTACTGGTGCGCCACACAGTCTCAAGACCCTCCATACACTCACAGCCACACACGGTTGGCCAACGGAAGCGGACTCTACGAGCAGATGGATGACGACCAGCGCGACTTCCTCGACCTCATTACCAATTATAATATCGAGGCCCGCTACCCCGAGGACAAGGAGGAACTCTCCCGCACGCTCACCGACGAATTTTGCCGACAGATGATTGACGAAACCAAACAACTGCAACAATGGATAAAAGACAAACTTTGACCCGTGAAGAGGCTCTCTCTTTCGTCCGCCGATACAAGGAGATCATCAGTCCCCGTTTTGCCGTCGAGCCGAAGGTTATGATGTACGGTTCCTACAGTAAGGGCTACGCCAACCCCGACAGCGACATCGACGTGGCCGTTATCGTGCCCACCTATGGCGACCGCAAACATGAAATCTCAATGGGTCTATGGCGCGATGTTCGCAGCGTCAGTTTCCTCATTGAGCCAGTCCTCATGGCTGAAGACCGCTGGTCGCCGCTCTACGACGACGTGATGCGGACAGGTGTAACGGTGTAATAAGAATAAAGGTGGAAAGACAAAGGGCGGGAAGCCGTGGCCGAGGATGTCGGCGCAGCTTCCCGCTCTTTGTCAAATAAGCTCTAATCACCCGTTATTACCTAAAAGACATAAAAGGCTCGCCTGAGCACCTATGAGAAGAAGGATATGAGCGAAGAAATAAAAATCGTAGAAGGGAAAGGATGGCACGATGGTGCTTGTAGATAAGGAACTGGAGCAAAAGTGGCACGGTGTGCGCATGGCTTCCGTATCTGATGACAAGATTACGTATTTTTTAGGCGAACAAGTCGTCCATCAGTATTTGTCGCTGAACCATGCCGCTATGTTTGCCGTAGTCGATGCCGAATGTTGTCACCATAGTCAGATGAATGGTCTGCTTGGCACTGAGCGTTTCTTTTAGAGACTCAATACGAACCTGCAATTTTTCCGATTCTTCTTTATCAATCGTGTATGGCGTACTGGCAAATTTCATTTCGCAAAGGTTCACCACATTGTCGGCCCTCATGATCAGCAGGTCGATTTGTGCCCCTGTGTGTCCGTCATTACCCTTTATAGCCCAAGCTGAAACAGTGGATTTCACACCTCCAATCTCCAATGCCTTCAGCATCTGGGGGATATGCTGCCAACAGACCTCCTCGAAAGCCACCCCTCGCCACGACTTCATGATATCGGAGGTGATATGGTCAGCCATAAAGGTCGAATCTAACAGATTTTGTTCCACGTATTTCAGCCAAAATAGACAGAAATTGTCCATCAGTTTGTAGTGTTCCACATTGCCAGGCTGTCCGTATGGGACATAGCGCAAGATGAAATCGCTTTCCGCCAAAGCTTTGAGCGTATCAGAGAGACCTCCCCCCAGCGGCAGGCCTGTCTTGGCAGCAATCTCCTCACGAGTGTAGCCGCCGTGACGTGTAGCCAGGAAACGCACAATCTTCTTGCAACTTTCTGCATTGTCGAACACGGCACGGAACAGTCGGTTGAACTCGTCCTTTAGTTTCGGATTACGTCCGAAAAACAAACTGTCGGTATTCCCTTCGAAGCTCAGACCCTTACGGAAATAACTGAGATAATAGGGTATGCCGCCAAACACCATGTAAGATTGTACGATGTCGTAACGCGACAGGGCTATCTGCTCTGCGGCGAAGTATTCTTCACACTCCTTCAGGGTGAAGGGCGACAGTTTCATCTCACAGGTCAAGCGACCATAGAGTCCACCATGATTATAGGAGAGGTTCTTCAGTATCCACGACGTAGCGCTGCCACAAACAATGAGCATCATGTTGTCGCGACCACTGCACCATCCGTTGGCAAAATTCTCGAAGGCAGACAGGAAACCAGATTTTGGTGTGTCCATCCACGGCAGTTCGTCGATGAACACCACCTGGCGGCTGCCATCATCAAGTGCCGTGAGCAGTTGCTCCAGTTGGAAGAAAGCTTCCATCCATGTCTTGGGCTTTTTATAGCCCTCCAAGCCATGATTCAAAAGTGAATAATAGAAACTCTCCAACTGAGTCTTCATACGGTTCTTCTCGTCCTCCTGATCTACGGGAGAGACACCGGTATGCTGGAAAGCTAACCGTTCTTTAAACGTCTGCTTAACCAAGAACGTCTTGCCTACACGACGACGTCCATACACGGCTATAAACTCCGAACGGTCACTCTGATAGTGCCTCTCCAGTTCCTCAATTTCCAGTTTTCTACCAATGATGTTACTCATAATTCGCTATATTTTGCCGCAAAGATACAAAAAACAATACATTCGGCGAAATATAATATGCTAAATTTTGCCGAATACAAAGCTTTTTAACTAATATCGGCAGGTTTTAGTATAAAATACGTATCGTTCAAACCGGAACGCCGGTCTTGCTGGGCCGAGATGCGGAACCCTGGGGAATGCGAGGGTACCTAATGTGGCAAGCACTATATAGACAAGGGTAAAAGAACCCTCACCTCTGACACCCAAGGACATAACTTACTGGTAATCAGCACACATTTTGGGTGAGGGTTAGGGGCTTTGGGTGGCACCCGATGTAGCACCCACATGCCAGTTTCCTGCAAAAAGAATCCAGGCTTCTCACCAGAAAATCCAAGCCTCTCGCAAAAAAATCCAAGCCTCTCGCGTTCATGAGAGGCCGGGATTTTCTGGCGAGTCGACTTTGGGGCGCTGTTTGGGTGTTACCTGGGTGTCACCTCGGGTGTTAGCAAAAACGCTTGTAAGTTGCTGACACTCAGGCTGGGTGTCAGAGGTGAGGGCTATTTTTCCTTTTACCTATATATAGCGAAGGGGCAAATTGCAAAAATTCTTCCAAAATGCTTCCGTATGTCAGCATTATTTCATATCTTTGCAACATGATTTTCTATTTTTCCGGAACAGGCAACACGCGGTGGGCAGCCCAGCAGGTGGCTGCCGCAACACAAGAGAAACTGCTCTTCATACCCGAGGAGCTTCAGACATCATGCGAATATACGCTGCAAGATGACGAGCGCATAGGTTTTTGTTTTCCAGTACACGGATGGCAGCCTCCGCATATCGTGAGAACATTCATCAGCAGACTGCTCATCACCAACGCCGCAGGACACTATGCCTATGCCATCTGCAGCTGTGGCGACAGCACGGGACTGGCCATGACCATGTTCAGAGACGAGCTGGCAGCCAGGGGCATAGCGCTTGGCAGCTGCCAGTCGCTCATCATGCCTGAAAGCTACGTCTGCCTGCCCTTCATGTACACCGACACGCCGGAACGGGAAGCGGAAAAGAAAGAGACGGCACGCCACGACCTGGAAGAATATATTAAGGTGGTGAACGAACGGCGCACGGGCTACAGCCAGTTGACGTTAGGGATGATGCCCTGGACGTTGAGCCACGTGATAGGCGCCTACTTTAACCGATTTATGATTACCGACAAGAAGTTCACCGTGGACACCGACCTGTGTACCCATTGCGGCCGCTGCGCCAGGGAATGTCCGGTGGGCGACATCGTGTTCGACAAAATGCCGCAATGGAAAAATGATAGCAGCTGCACATGTTGTCTCAGCTGCTATCATCATTGTCCGGTCCACGCCATCAACTACGGGCGCATCACACGCAAGCGCGGACAATACTATTTCGACAAGCCTTAGAAGGGCAGGTCGTCGGTCGAACCTTCTGCCGGAGCCTCCTGTGCCGGCGGGAACGGAGCAGCGGCAGGAGCAGCGGTCTGGGCCGGCGGGAAGGGTGCGGCACCAGGCATGGCGGGAGCGGCAGCAGGGGCTACCTGACCGCGGATGACGTTATAGGCACGGATATCGTTGAACCAACGGCCCTGATACTCATGGGCGTCAATATCGAACTGGACGGTAACATCCTCGTTCATCTGGATATTAAACTGCTTGATTCTATCCTCGCCGAATATCCGAAACAGACACTTGCGAGGATATTGTCCAGGCACCTCAATAACATAATCCTGAGACATCCATGAGTTTCCTGTACGAGCTGAGACACCACTTTGGGCAGGCATTACTGCAATAATTCTTCCTGTTAATTCCATGTTATTGTTTTGTTTTAAATGTTGATTTAAGCGTTTTGCGACCGCGAAAGTACTAAAAATAGTTTGAAAAGCAGAATTTTTGGGCATAAATTTTTCTAATCACGCATTTTTTTGTAATTTTGTGCTCAGATTAAGGAACTAAAAAACAAAAAGACAATATGAGATTTACAGTATCAAGCACCGCATTGAGCTCAAAGCTCGTTGCACTCTCCAAAGTTATTAACAGCAAGAATGCGCTGCCTATCCTGGGCGACTTCGTCTTCGATGTTTCAGGACAGACACTACGGCTGACAGCATCGGACAGCGAGAACACGATGCAGACTGCCGTCGAACTGAACGAGAGCGACGGCGAAGGACGCTTTGCCATTGGCAACCATGATTTATTAGAGGCTGTGAAGGGCTTTTCTGAGCAGCCCATCATCTTCGACGTTGACCAGCAGACCAACATTGCCAAGATCAGTTACCAGAACGGTCTGTTCTCGCTCCCCATTGAGAATGCCGATGAGTTTCCCGTACCGCAGTCTGTAGGCGAGCAGGCATCGACCATCGTCATCAGCAATGGTCTGCTGAGCGAAAACATCAACCGCAGCATCTTTGCTACGGCCCAGGACGAACTGAGGCCGGTGATGAACGGCATCTACTTCGACCTGACAACAGAATGGCTGGGAGTGGTGGCATCCGACGGACACAAGCTGGTGCGCAACCGCATCTACAGCGTCAGAAGCGAGCAGCCTGCTTCCTTCATACTGCCGAAGAAGCCCGCAGGCCTGTTGAAGAACCTGCTGGGAAAAGACGGCGGCGACGTCACCATCCGCTTTGACGAGCGCAACGCAGAAATCAACTACGGCGACGGCATCATCATCTGCCGCCTCATAGAGGGTCGCTATCCCAACTACAACTCGGTGATTCCGCAGAACAACCCCAACGAGCTGCGTGTTGACAGGAACAGTCTGCTGGCAGCCCTGCGTCGCGTCCAGCCCTTTGCCAACGACTCCAGCAATCTTATCCGCTTCAAGGTGGAGGGTTCCGTACTACAGTTGGATGCCGAAGACTACGACTTCTCCAAGACGGCTACTGAGCGCATGACCTGCGACTATAACGGTCAGCCGATGAGCATCGGCTTCAAAGGCTCGTCATTCATTGAGGTGTTGAGCAACTTCGACTGCCCGGAGGTTGTCATACAGCTGGCCGACCCCAGCCGTGCCGGACTGGTGCTGCCATCGGAACAGCCCGAAGGCGAGGACGTACTGATGCTCATGATGCCCATGTTGCTTAACGACTAAGAACGGCCATGAAACTGAATCTGAAAAAGCCGCTGGTCATCTTCGACCTGGAAACCACAGGACTTGACCTGGTGAGAGACCGTGTCATACAGCTGTCATATATTAAGGTGTATCCCGACGGCCGCGAGGAGCGCGGCAACGAGATGATTAACCCTGAGAAGCCCATCGACCCGTTTGTCACCCAGCTCACAGGCATCTCTGACAAAGATGTCAAGGACAAGCCAACCTTCAAGCAGCTGAGCAGCAAGCTGAACGCTGTCTTCACGGGCAGCGACATTGCCGGCTTCAACTCCAACTACTTCGACGTGCCCCTGCTGGCAGAGGAGTTTCTACGCGCAGGCATCGACTTCGACTTCTCGAAGTGCAAGCTCATTGACGCCTGCACCATCTTCAAGAAGATGGAGCGCCGCAATCTGGCCGCCGCCTACAAGTTCTACTGCGGACGCAAGATGGAGGATGACTTCGAGGCTCATCGTGCCGACCAGGACACGGAAGCTACTTACCGGGTGCTGATGGGCGAGCTGGACAAGTATGCCCCCGGCGCCAATGAAGACCCCGAGAAGGTGCTGGAGAACGACATCGAAAAGCTGGCGGAGTTTTCCAAGCAGAACGACAACGTCGACTTTGCCGGACGCATCGTCTGGGCTGAGGTCAACGGTGCAAGGACCGAGGTGTTCAACTTCGGCAAGCACAAGGGCAAGCCCGTCAGCGACGTGCTGCGTCTCGACCCCGGCTACTACGGCTGGATACTGAACGGCGACTTCACGTATAACACCAAGCAGGTGCTGACACGTATCCGCCTGCGCGAAGCCCAGGCACACAGGTAGTGAGAGGTGTTGTACTCATAAGACTGGCGATGAAAGACAAACTGCAACTGCTCATAGCACCGTGCCTGATTCTCTGCACCCTGTTCTTCTGTGCAAGTTCGGTCTGCGCACAGGAACTGGAGGCAAAGATAAACGTCAACCACTCGAAAGTGCAGGGTACAGACGCCTCCGTGTTTGAGAACTTGAAGCAGACGCTGGAGCAGTTTGTCAACGAACGGCAATGGACGGACATGCAGTTCCAGCAGAACGAGCGCATACAATGCACGTTCAGCATCACCGTCGACAAGTACGTACAGGCCGAGAACCGCTTTGAATGTACGGCCATCATACAGGCCAACCGTCCTGTCTATAACTCGGCCTACACCTCCACCATCTATAACAACACCGACAAGCAGTTCCAGTTCACCTTTGCGCAGTTCGACCAGCTGAACTTCAACGACGAGACGATAGACAACCAACTGACGGCACTCTTTGCCTACTATGCCTACCTCATCATAGGACTCGACATGGACACCTTTGCCCCACTGGGCGGTACCGAAGTGCTGCAGCGCTGCATGTACCTGGTGAACAATGCACAAGACCTGGGATTCCCCGGCTGGAAGTCGTTTGAGGACTCGCGCAACCGCTTTGCCATCATCAACGACTATCTGGACGAGGCCATGAAACCGTTCCGGCAACTACAGTACGACTACTACCGCAAGGGGCTGGACGAGATGGCCAACAACGTGGAAAGAGGGCGCACCGAGGTAACCACCGCCCTGGAGAACGGACTGAAAAAGGCTCATGAGGAGAAACCGCTGTCGCTGCTGCCACAGATATGGACAGACTACAAGAAAGACGAACTGGCCAACATCTATAAAGGCAAAGGCACGCAAAAGGAGAAAGAGACGGTCTACGACATCCTCTTCGGTATCAATGCCTCGCAGAACAACTCATGGGAAAAAATCAAGCAGTAAAACATCATGCTTAGGCACTTACACATACGCAACTTCACACTCATTGACAAGCTTGACATAGAACTCTATCCGGGTTTCTCCGTCATTACAGGTGAAACGGGAGCCGGCAAGAGCATCATCCTGGGAGCCATCGCGCTGCTGTTAGGTCAGCGCGCCGACTCCAAGACCATCAAGGCCGGAGCCGACAAGTGCGTTATTGAAGCCCACTTCGACCTGTCACACTACGACATGAAGGGCTTCTTTGACGACAACGACATAGAGTACGACGCCGACGACACCATCATACGCCGGGAACTGACTGCCGCAGGCAAGAGCCGGGCCTTCGTTAACGATATGCCCGTAGCGCTGACAACGCTCAAGGAACTGGGCGACCAGCTCATAGACGTACACTCGCAGCACAAGAACCTGCTGCTGCAGAAACAAGACTTCCAGCTATCCGTGCTCGACATCATTGCCGGCAATGCCAGGGAACAGGATGTCTACAGACAGACTTTTGCCGCTTTCCACGAGGCTGAACAGCAGTTGACAGCCCTCAAGGAGGAGATAGAGCGTAACCAGCAGAATGCCGACTTCCTGCGCTTCCAGCACAACGAGCTCAACGAGGCACGCCTTGCTGAAGGTGAACTGGAAGAGTTGGAACAGCGAAGTGAAACCATGACGCATGCCGAGGACATCAAAAGTGCCCTCTATGAGGCCGACAATGCCCTGTCTGGCGAAGGGACGGGTGTGACAGCCATGCTCCGAACGGCCGGCTATGCGCTGAAAAACATTGCACGCGTGTTCCCGTCTGCCACAGAACTGGCCGAGCGCATTGACGCTGCTTACATTGAACTGAAGGATGTGGCTCAAGAGGTAAACAGCAGCATGGAAGACATCGACTTCGACCCTGCAGAACTGGACCATATCAACACGCGCTTGGACAGTCTCTACACGTTACAAAAGAAATACCACACCGACAGCATCGGCGAACTGATTGCCCTGCGCGACGAACTGGCCCTGAAACTGAATAATATCGACAATAGCGACGAAGCCCTGCAGGAACTGGAGGACAAATGCAAACAGCTGAAAGCCGACTGCCAGAAACATGCCGACATGCTGACGGCAGCACGCACAAAGGCAGCACGCAGCGTAGAAAAAGACATGCTCAGCCGACTCGTTCCGCTCGGCATGCCCAACGTCAGATTCGCTGTCAGCATCGAAGAAACCGAACTGACACGTAACGGTCATGACAAAGTGTCATTCCTCTTCTCTGCCAACAGTTCTACCCCACTCCAGCCCGTGGCACAGGTAGCCTCTGGCGGAGAGATAGCACGCGTCATGCTGTCGCTGAAGGCTATGGTCAGCGGTACCGTCAAGCTGCCCACCATCATCTTCGACGAGATAGACACAGGCGTCAGCGGGCGTGTTGCCGAACAGATGGCAAACATGATGCGGGAGATGGGACAGGGCGGACGCCAGGTGCTGAGCATCACGCACCTGCCGCAGATAGCAGCCCTCGGCACTACGCACTATAAGGTAGCCAAGACAGAGACGCCGAACGGCACCATCAGCAGCATGACACAACTGACAACAGAAGAACGCGTCAGCGAGATAGCACAGATGCTGAGCGGAAGCGATGTCACAGCCGCTGCCATAGAAAATGCAAAACAACTTTTAAAGGTATGAGAAGATTCTACATAGCCACCATGCTGCTCATAGCGGCAACAACGCTCTATGCCCAGCCTTCGTGGGTGAAAAAGGCCACAAAGGCTGTTTTTACGCTTAAGACATTCGATGCCGGCGGTTCGCTCATAGGCAGCACCTGCGGATTCTTCACCGGCGAACAAGGCGAGGCTGTCAGCAGTCTCACGCCGTTCAAAGGCGCTTACTCGGCCGTTGTCATCGACGCCCAAGGAAAAGAATGGCCCGTCAAGTGCATGCTGGGTGCCAACGACACCTATGACGTGGCCCGCTTCAGGGTTGACACCAAGAAGACAAGCCCCCTGGCGATAGCCCAGACGAACGCAGCACCCAATGCCACGGTATGGTTACTACCCTACCGTGAACTGAAGAATGTGCCACAAGGATACGTCCGCAAAGCCGAAATCTTCCGCGACAGCTATGCCTATTACACCCTGGCGCTGAATATGCCCGAAGGAACGGCCAGCTGTCCGCTGATGAACGAGGCCGGCGAAGTGATAGGGCTCATGCAGCAGCCTTTCAACCGGAACGACTCGCTAAGCTATGCCGTCAGCGCAGTATTTGCCGACTCTCTGTCCATCAACGGACTGAGTATCAACGACCGTACCCTGCGCAGCATCAACATCAAGAAAGACTTACCCAACGAACTGAGCCAGGCTACGCTGACGCTCTATATGGCACAGGCATCGCTCGACTCTGCTGCCTATGTACAGCTCATAGATGACTTCATCGCCAAATTCCCATCGGCTTCCGACGGCTACATCTACCGCGCCCAGAACGCTGCCAGCAACAAGAACTTTGCCGCCGCTGCCCGCGATATGGAACAGGCCATCAGAGTAGCCGACAAAAAGGATGAGGCTCACTTCAACTACTCAAAACTCATCTATCAGAAAGAAATAATCATGCCGCAGGACGCCTTCAGCGAATGGTCGCTCGACAAGGCTCTGGACGAGGCGCGACAGGCTGAGCAGATCAACCCGCTGGCTGTCTATCGTCACCAGCAGGCGGTTATCCTCTATGCACAGAAGAAGTATCAAGAGGCGTCCGACATCTATGCCTCCATCACTTCCAGCGAACTGCGCTCAGCGGAACTGTTCTACGAGGCATCGCGCTGTAAGGCTGCCTTAAAGGACACCACAGCCCAGATGGCTTTGCTCGACAGTTGCATGGCGATGTTCAGCCAGCCCTATCTGAAGGAGGCCGCCCCCTATCTGATGGTCCGGGCTCAGGTTCTGCTTGACAGCCGGCAATACCGCAAGGCCGTCAACGACCTGAACGAATATGAGAAACTGATGCAGGCAACCGTCAACGCAAACTTCTACTACCTGCGATTCCAGGCCGAGACAGGAGGGCGCTTGTTCCAACAGGCTCTTAACGATATTGACCATGCTATACAGATGGCACCGGAATACGACCTTTACTACGCAGAGAAAGCATCGCTTCAGGTGCGGGTCGGGCTGTACGACGAAGCCATTGCCACAGCTAACGAATGTATCAAGGTTGCTCCCGACCACAGCGACGGCTACCTGTTCCTCGGCATTGCACAATGTCTGAAAGGCCAGAAAGAGGAAGGTATCAAAAACCTGCGGAAGGCCAAGGAACTCGGCGACCCGCAGGTTGATGACTTGATAGAGAAATATTCCAAGTAAACACGGCTTAGAACGGCAGTCCTCCACCATCAGGAGGAGGCAGGGGGACACCGCCGAAAGCATCGCTCTGTCCGGGAATGAATGACGAGGCACCGTCTTCGCCGTTAATCTTCGAACCAATAATCTCACCCGACGAATCATTGTGCTTACGGGCGGACAAGCGTCCGTCTTCAGGATTCTCAAAACGGGTGTACTCACCACGGAATGTCAGCAGGACATCGCCGGTAGCCCCCTTACGGTGCTTGGCAATGATAATCTGAGCCATGCCATGAAGGTCGCGCCCATTGTCATCCTGATAGATATGGTAGTACTCAGGACGGTGAACGAAGAGCACCATATCGGCATCCTGCTCAATAGCACCCGACTCACGCAGGTCTGAGAGTTGCGGGCGCTTGCCTTCCAAACCCTCACGACTCTCCACGCCACGGTTCAACTGCGACAATGCCAGGATGGGAATATCCAGTTCCTTGGCCAGGCCCTTCAGCGAACGTGAGATGGTCGACACCTCTTCCTGACGGCTGGAGAAGCGCATGCCATTGGCATTCATCAGCTGCAAGTAGTCAATCATGATAATCTTGACGCCATGCTCACGCACCAGACGACGCGCTTTGGTACGCAGTTCGAAGACCGAGAGGCCTGGTGTGTCGTCAACATAGAGCGGTGCTCCCAGCAGGGCGTTCACACGCTTGTCAAGGCGTTCCCACTCATCGGGATGCAACTGACCGTTGAGGATTTTCTTTCCTTCTATCTCGCAGGCATTGGATATCAGGCGGTTCACCAACTGCACATTTGACATTTCCAGGGAGAAGAAAGCCAGAGGCACCTTGTAGTCGGCAGCAATATTCTTAGCCATACTCAGCGCGAAAGAGGTCTTACCCATTGCAGGGCGTCCGGCAATGATGACCAGGTCGCTGGCCTGCCAGCCAGAGGTCTTGTTGTCCAAGTCGGTATAGCCCGTAGGCACACCCGTCAAGCCGTCTTTGTTCTGAGCCGCCTTGTTGATGACTTCCAGGGCGTTCTTGATGACAGGGTCTATCTGGGTGTAGTCTTTCTTCATGTTCTTCTGCGACAGTTCAAAAAGAGCACCCTCGGCATGCTGCATCAACTCATCTACGTCAATGGTCTCGTCAAAAGCCTTGGTCTCCACATCGCTGGCAAAGGATATCAGCTGGCGGGCCAGGAATTTCTGGGCTATGATGTTGGCATGGTACTCAATGTTTGCCGACGAAGCCACACGCCCCGACAACTCGGAAATATACACCGGACCGCCGATATCTTCCAAGTCGCCTGACCTGGCCAGCTGGTCGGTAACGGTCACTATGTCCACAGGTTTCTCTGCCATCGCCAAATCGCGGATGGCGGCATAAACCTTCTGGTTGCGGGGTTCATAGAAGCTCTCGGGATGCAGAATCTCGCACACCACGCTATAGGCATCCTTGTCTATCATCAAGGCACCTAACACAATCTTCTCCACTTCGAGTGCCTGTGGCTGAAGATGCCCGTAGGTGTTGTCTACCGGCTGCGGCGTACGGCGCGGGCGGCGGCTATTATTGTTCTCTGGCATTTCTACTATTTAATACTTTATCAGTTTTACGGTTGAACCCAGTCCGCTTGGAACAGGCTCCCATGCATCATACAGGGTTTTCTTGTAGTTGATGTCTACAACATTGATCTCTTCCATCTTACGCCACTTCACACCACGGCGGTCAAGATCGGCGATGCGGTTTGCCGGCAGGTTGGTCACTTCTATACGAATCTCGTTGTCGCCAACCTTCAAGGCCTGCTTGCAGTCGAGCACAAACGGAACCGACCAGGCGCAGCCTATGAACTGCTCGTTGATATACACACGGGCCGACTCGCGCACGTCGCCAAGGTCAATCATCCAACGGTCCTTCGGATTATCCTTCTTCGACAACTTGAGATTCATGGTGTACACACCTGTACCCATCGTCACCTTCGCGCTATCGTCATCAAGGGTCTCCCAGGTCTGGAGTTTGTCCAGGACAAAAGTCTTTCCTACCTTCGGTGCTTCCTCTACGAAAGAAAGGGTCCAGGGGCCCTCCAGGATTATCTCCTTGTTTGAGGCCGTGCTGACTGCCGGCTGTACGCTGCAGTCTGCTATCGGCTGATTATAGGTTTGCAGAATCATGGACTCACCACTACGCAGACTGATGACGATGCCGTCAGCATCAAACTGGGCGGGTGTTATCTCCCCGTTCAAGGGATTGAACCATACCGCATCCTTGAATGCTACTGCCAATGGTTCTACGGTCTGAATGTCGTTCGGGGTCAGATTGGCCATGAAATAATGATAACCAGTCGGATTCTTCCGACGGATAGCCTTCAGGCCACAGTCAGTCTTGATGGGCTCGGGGGTGGCTGCTGCCACCATCGCCGAGGCATCTACATCATAGAAAATCTTGCCTCCCTGCTGCTTCAGCTGGGCAATATGTTGCTTCACGGTTTCGGGCATGCAGCCGCTCCCGGGGATAATCAGGCCCTTGTATGTTGTACCGGCCTTGGTTACCAGCTTACCATTCCTGACGGAAACGCCCATCAGCAGGCGTTCGGAGATGTAGTCACAGTCGAAACCGGCACGGTCAATATCGAGAATGGTCTTGATGAACTCTGGTGCCAACTTGCCCATAGCGTGAATACTGAACTGCATCAGCAGCTTCTGGGTGTTCTTCTGCCACATGTCGCGAACAGGCAACAACACCAGAAAGTCGTTATCAGGCTCACCCCACTGCAGGAAACTCTGGCAGCGCTCAACGTACTTCATGAAGTAAGGTGCATCGCGCCAGATGCTGTTGGTGGGCGACATGTCAATAGAGGCATAGAACTTCCACCCCGGCCACACGTCATCCTTCGGGGAATAGCAGGTGCCATGGAAGAACATGTGGTTGACACCGGCACAGAACATCAGGTCGATGTCGGGCTTCAACTGCGACAGCGACGTACGGAAGTGCTCTGTCAGCCATGTGAAGGTCTCGCTCGACGTATAGGGCTTGCCGCAAACATGGGCGGCTGAAGGTGCATACTTGAACATCGAATAGTCGGAGTCGTTCTTACGGGTCTTACCAGGATCCTTCCGCAACCCTTTGATGCCGAAGTCGCTGAGTCCAAAGCCTTCAATTTCAGGAATGTCGACAGCAGCATAGCAGTCTATCAGATTGGCAGGCGAGCCGTGGGCCTGGTTGCGGGTGATGGCACCGTGGGAGTGTGCCCAGGCCGTCCACTGCTCGGTGAAGTTCTCAAGGAGCAGGTCGCCCAGGGTCTCGCGGTAGTCGCTGACCACCTGTACATCGCCACTACGCAATTCCTTCAGGTGCTCCTCCAGTTTGTAGCCGCGCCTTTTTTCAAACTCAGCAAAGAGCGTCGGTGTCCAGGTGGCTTCAGAAACCTCGTAGGAGTCGTTGAAGAAGGTGTGAGGATAAGGGGTCTTTGTGCGTTCGAAGGCGGCTTCTATATGCTGCAGGTAGTTGGCAACAGCACGACGGTCGAAGTGGTCGATGACAAGCCCTTCGCCACCGGGAGCGGCACGCTTCACCTTCATCACGCCATAGCGGATGAAGACGGCCGTAACCTCCCAGCGGTCGTGCTTCTTAGTGCCCTTGGGAGCCTTCCATGTCAGGGCACCGTCTGACACGGCATCGGTCACATCAAGCGTAACACCGTTACCACTCACCAGCACCTTCTGCAGACGTGAGTTCTTACGGTCCTTCTCGCCCACCTGGAGCGTCAGCCCCTCAACTTTCTTACCCGTAAAAGCCGTATCTACGAACAACACCTTGCAGGCTGATTCCTCCAACGGAACCCACGGACCGCCGAAGGGCCAACCCGTGCCTGTGGCCATATCGAGTTCGATGCCGTTCTGACAGCATTGCTGCTGGGTATAGCGCAACATCTCCATCCACTTGTCTGACAGGTATGGTATGTTGTTCGCCTGGTTGCCTTGGACACCATAGAGCGGTGTTATCTCCACCGCCCCGATACCATGTTCGCCATACTGCTGCAAATTCCATTGCAGGTTACTCTTATCAACGGCTGAACCCAGCCACCACCAACGGGTACCGGGCTTTGATTCTGTCGTGGCTGCCGGCCACGACTGAGCCATGACTGCTGACACCGCGGCAGTCATGGCTATTGTCAGAAGGCTACGTTTCATCATTAGTTTCCGTCAGGCTTAGTAATTTCAGCATTACGGGCAGGGGCCCACTTGAAGGTCGTCCAGTCATCGGGCTGAGCAGGGTTGAAGTCGGCCCATTCCGGACGCAGATATTTCACGATGGGCAGATTCAACTGTTTCATGCCCATAACCACACACTTTGCCACCTCGTAAGCTCCATAGGGATTGAAGTGGGTATTATCGGCCAGTTCACGGCCATAGAGTTCTTTGGGATAGTGAACCAAGGCACGCTTGGAGTTCTCGAAGCCTAATGTCTCGAACAGCACTTTCGTCATCTGGTTCAGGTCTATCAACTGCACCTTTTCACGTTCGGCAACGCTCTTCATGGCAGCCGGGAAATCACCATGTGTATTTCTGATGGTCTTGTTGTCCTTCTCGAACTGACGTCTCTGCGTTGGCGTACAGAACACGATGTCGGCCCCCTTAGAGCGCACTTGGTCGATAAATATCTTCAGCTGATAGGTATAGTGATACCAGGCACCGTCGCCCGGTCGTTTTTCCTTCTCGTCGTTATGGCCGAACTCCACAAACACGTAGTCGCCCGGCTTCAACGTAGACAGGATCTTGTCCAAACGTCCGCCCCCGATAAACGTTCGGGCGGTCAGTCCGCTCTCAGCATGGTTACTGATAGCAACCTCAGGGCCAAACCACCGTGTAATCATTTGTCCCCACGATGCCCATGGCTCATTGTTCTGGTCCACGACGGTGGAATTACCGCAAAGGTAAATAGTAGGACAGTCATTATCACGCTCGATATGGATACTCTGAACGGCAGGAGCGTCACCGTTGAACTCAAGTGTCAGTTTATCGTCCCAGGCCAGATAGTCCTTCTCACGGTCCTTGATTCTGACACGTGTCTTATCGTCAATTCGGGGTGAGCGCTTATTGACAACAAACTCGAATGTCTGAAACTTTCCTTTCTTGGTAGTCAAATTGTGAACCATCAACCGGCGACCCTCAGCACGAACGGTAGTCTCACCGGCTTTCTTCTTGGAGCCAAGTACCACTTTCACACGATAGTTTCCGTCATCGACTTTCACAGAGAAATAAAACGGGTCGTTAGGCGTCTTTTTGGTTGGAGCAGGAAGTACATCGTAGCCGTATCCTGTTTCAGCATTATAGACCGGCAGCGGCTTTGTCATATCAAAGTCGAACGTTTGTGACCATGCCATTGTGGGCAGTAAGGCCATCATTAACAACAGTTTGCTTTTCATTGTTTAGTAATATTAGTTTGAGTTTTGTGCAAAGGTACAAATAAAAACGTTAAGTTCAAAGAAAAAAACGTCAAAAAGCATCTTCGATATGGTCAATTTCAGGTGTAGGACCATCGGGTGTTCCTACAACGGTAACGACATCAAAGCGCAAGTCGAAGTCCAATCTTTTAAACTTAACATAATGATTAGCAGATAACCGCAGATTTCGGATCTTCCTGTAATCAACAGCCATTTCGGGGTCAGTAAACATACGGTTACGGCGTGTCTTTACCTCAACAAAGACCATCGTCATGCCGTCCATGGCAATAATATCAATATCGCGATGGCCAGAATGCCAATCGCGCTCGACGATGACATAACCTTTGCGTCGCAGATACGCTTCGGCTATTCGCTCGCCCCAGACTCCTAACTCATTATGTGCTGCCATAGTTTTAAGTTTATATAAAAAAAAGCCCTGAAGATATTCATTCCTCAGGGCTCTGCTTAAAGATGGCGGCCTCCTACTCTCCCGCATTGCATTGCAGTACCATCGGCGCAG
>CAMYZO010000045.1 GCA_947303855.1 uncultured Prevotellaceae bacterium | reverse complement strand
CCTCGTCCTTGTTGGTCATGGCACGCAGCTTGCGGACGGCGTTGCGCATGGTCTTTGCATAATACTTGTTGTGAAGCTGCCTGGTCTTCTCCTGGCGGATTCTCTTCACGGATGATTTGTGGTTTGCCATTTTGAATTTTGAATTTTGATGTTTGTTGTTTGAATTAAAGCCTATGGGTCTTGCGCCGTAATGACTGCCCTGGGCTGACTCTACTGAGCCCTCCGGCACCGTTCCCACCTGACGGCGGTAGCACTTGGCTGTGCAGATGACGGATTTAATGTTGGTAGTCCCTAGGAGAGTCGAACTCCTCTTTAGAGAATGAAAATCTCTCGTCCTAACCGATAGACGAAGGGACCAGTTGTATTTACTATTTGGCTATTTACGATTTTCGATCTTCGATTTACGATTTTCGGTTGACGATTTCGCCAAAAGCGGGTGCAAAGGTACGGTAAAAAAACGGAAATGCCAAATTTTCTTAAAGAAAAATGCGCTGGTTTATAGTTTTTTATGTAATTTTGCCGCTGTGATAACAAAAACGGACGCTATTGTGCTGCATTCATTCAAGTATGGCGAGACAAGGATGATTGTAGATATGTACACCCGCAGCCACGGGCGGCAGTCGTTTGCAGTGCCCCTGCCGAAGTCGGCCAAGGGGCGTATGAAGAAGCAGTTCTTCCAGCCGCTGACGCTGCTGGCCATTGAGACCGACGTGCGTCCGCGCCTGCAACTGCAGAAGCTGGCCGGGGCGGCCATCCTGACGCCGCTGCCGTCGGTGCAGACCAACCCTACGAAGCTGAGCATCACGCTTTTTCTGTCAGAGTTCCTGTACCATGCCCTGAAGGGTGAGCAGCAGAACGAGCCGCTCTTCGACTACGTGGTAAATGGCTTGCAGTGGTTAGACGGTGCCGAGGGACGGGTGGCTAACTTCCACCTGGTGTTCGTCATGCGACTGGCCCGCTTCTTAGGCTTTTACCCTAATCTGGAAGACTACGTACCGGGGTGCTTTTTCGACCTAAGGGCCAGCAGCTTCTGTGTGAATGCGCCTGTACACCGCGACTTCCTGCAACCGCAGGAGGCCGAGAAGGTGCAGCTGATGATGCGCATGGACTATGCGAACATGCACCTGTTCCAGCTGTCGCACCACGACCGCGGACGACTGCTTGAGATAGCACTGGCTTATTACAGAATCCACCTCCCTGCATTCCCCGAGCTCCGTTCGCTCGGGGTGTTGCAGGAGATGTGGAGATAGCTTACAGCAGGTTCATCGTGTCGGTGGCAATCATCAGCTCCTCGTCGGTGGGGATAACCACAACCTTTACCTTAGAGTCGTCGGCCGAGATGATGGCCTCCTCGCCGCGGACGTTGTTCTTCTGTTCGTCGAACTTCACGCCGAGGAATTCCAGGCCCTTGCAGACCTCAGAACGCATGCTGAGCTGGTTCTCGCCGACACCGGCGGTAAAGACGATGACGTCGACACCACCCATGGCGGCAGCGTAGGCACCAATGTACTTCTTGATGCGGTAGAAATACATGTCCTGGGCCAGCTTGGCCTTGGGGTCACCAGCCTTGGCAGCGTTCTCCACGTCGCGCATGTCGCTGGAGCCACCCGTGATGCCGGCCACGCCACTCTTCTTGTTCAGCAGGTTCGACATGCCGTCGGCATCCAGGCCCAGTTTCTTCTCAATGAACGTCACGGCACCGCCGTCGATGTCGCCCGAGCGGGTACCCATGACAAGGCCCTCTAACGGGGTGAGACCCATGGACGTGTCGACGCACTTGCCGTCGACCACAGCAGCGATAGAGCCGCCATTGCCCACGTGGCAGGTCACCATCTTCGTGCCCTCAGCGGGGATGCCTAAGAACTCGCAGGCACGGGCGCTGACATAGCGGTGGGAGGTGCCGTGGAAGCCGTAGCGGCGGACGCCGTACTTCTCGTAAAGCTCGTAAGGGATGGCATACATGTAAGCCTTCGGGGGCATGGTCTGGTGGAAGGCGGTGTCGAAGACGCCTACCTGAGGCAGGCCCGGCATCAGCTCCTTCACGGCGTTCACACCCTTCAGGTTGGCGGGGTTGTGCAGGGGAGCCAGGTCAGAGCACTTCTCAAACTCCTTCAGCACCTCGTCGGTCAGGATGACGCTCTTGTTGAACTTCTCGCCGCCGTGCACCATGCGGTGACCGACAGCGTCAATCTCGTCGAGGCTCTTGATGACACCAATCTCGGGGTCGGTCAACAGTGAGAAGATGAACTTCACGCCCTCGGTATGCTCGGGGATGTCGTGCATAATCTGCTTCTTCTCGCCATTAGCGAGCTTCACCTTTACAAAGGCACCATCTAGGCCCACGCGCTCGGCACCGCCACTGGTCATCACACTCTTGTCGTCCATGTTGTACAGAGCGTACTTGATAGAGGACGAACCACAGTTTAATACTAATATCTTCATTCGTTTTTATCTTTGATTTGGACAGAAATTATTATAATTATTATAATTTTATTCGCCGATATAAATTTTATAATTCGCTTGAGTCAGCAGAACAAACTTGTCTGCCTCTGGCTGGTAAAGGTATCGTTCGGCACGCAGACTTTTTTCGCAAAAGTTAATAAGTACTCCTCTGACCTGCTTGGTTATCCGCATATAATTGAATAATTGCGAACGATGTTCGGGCAGGATTTTCTCGACGGCTTTCAATTCTACAAGAACTCCCTGGTAGTAGAAATCGGCAAAGTAGGTTTTCTCCATTAGGTGCTCTTTGTAGTAAAGGTTCAGCTGCTTTTCACGTTCAAACTTCAGTCCACGTTCTTGCATCTCAATGGCCATCGCTTCTTGGTATATGAGTTCTGAAAGCCCGCGTCCGAGTGTCTTGTGTACTTCCTGAGCAACTCCGACGATGTCGTAAATGTCCTTATACTCCTGTCTTGTCATTCAAGAAAAATTATAATAATTATAATAATTTCTGTCCTTAAGTTTATTTAAATTCCTGTTTCACTCTTCACTTTTTGGCATCCATAGCCTGGCAGGCGGTGATGGCAATCATGTAGTAGATGTCATCAACGGAGCAGCCACGCGAGAGGTCGTTCACCGGACGGGCAATACCCTGAAGGATGGGGCCGATGGCAATGGCGTCGCCAAGGCGCTGCACCATCTTATAGCCGATGTTGCCCACCTCGAGGTTGGGGAACACCAGGACGTTGGCCTTGCCGGCAATCTCAGAGCCGGGAGCCTTCTTGGCACCTACGCTGGGAACGAGGGCGGCATCGGCCTGCAGCTCGCCGTCGATCTTCAGGCTGGGGTCGAGCTCCTTGGCCAGACGGGTAGCCTCAATAACCTTGTCGCAGACCTCGTGCTTGGCAGAACCCTTCGTCGAGAAGCTCAGCATGGCCACGCGGGGATCGGCAAAGCCGGCCACCGACTTAGCGGTCTGGGCTGTGCAGACAGCAATCTGTGAGAGCTGGGCAGCATCGGGCATCGGGGTGACGGCCACGTCGCCAACGACGAGGACGCCGTCCTCACCATACTGCTTCTCCTTGGAGATAAGCAGCAGACCGCCGCTGACGCAGGTGATGCCGGGCTGGCACTTGATAATCTGCAGGGCAGGGCGCAGAGTGTCGCCAGTGGTAGACAGGGCACCGCTGATCTGACCGTCGGCACCTTCGGTCTTGATAATCATACAGCCCAGATAGAGGGGGTTCTTCACCAATTCGCGGGCCTGCTCGATGGTCATGCCCTTCGACTTGCGGATCTCGGCCAGCTTCTCGGCCAGTTCCTCGCTCTTCTCGTAGTTCTCAGGGTCGATGAGTGTGGCCTTGCCAATGTTCTGCAGACCTTTCTCCTTGGCCAGGGCTTCCACCTTGGCGGGGTTGCCAATCAGGACGATGTCGGCGATGTCGTCAGCCAGGGCCTTGTCGGCTGCACAGAGGGTACGCTCCTCCTCAGCTTCGGGGAGCACGATGCGCTGCTTGTTACTCTTAGCGCGCGCTACAATTTGACTTAATAAATCCATAGTTTGTTTTTATAATAAAAAATGTTTCAGATTACTTGCTGACTGCAAAGTTAGTAAAAATAATCCGAATGCCGTCAGTATTAAGATTATTTTTCAGAAAATTAAGTGAAAACCTTTACGTTTAGTTCATATCCTGGGTCAGGATGCTTTCCAGCTCCTCGGCCGAGAGGCGCAGGCGGAACTCACCGCGGACGGCCACAGAGATGCCACCCGTCTCCTCGCTGACGACGATAGCCAGGGCGTCGCTCTCCTGCGAGATGCCCATGGCCGAGCGGTGGCGCAGCCCCAGCTCCTTGGGGATGTCCATGTCGTGACTGACGGGCAGGATGCAGCCGGCGGCCTTGATGCGGTGCTGCGAGATGATCATGGCACCGTCGTGCAGCGGCGAGTTCTTGAAGAAGATATTTTCAATGAGCCGCTGGTTGATGTTGGCATCGATACGGTCGCCGGTGGAGACGACATCGTCTAACGGCATGGTGCGCTCAAAGACGATGAGGGCGCCCACCTTGGCGCGGCTCATGTTCATGCAGGCCATGACGACGGGCAAGATATCCTGCTTGATGTCAGCCTTCTTCTTCTCACGCGTCTTCTTCGACGTGAAGAAATCGGCCAGGCGGCGTACCCGCTGGTGGGCGCCCAGATTGTAGAGCACCTTGCGGATGTCCTCCTGAAAGAGCACGATAAGGGCTATGACGCCCACGCTGACCAGCTTGTCGAGGATGGTGCCCAGCAGGCGCATCTCCAGGACTCCTGAGACGAAAATCCATACTACCACAAACACCAGGATGCCGATGAACACGTTCAGTGAGCGTGAGTCGCGCATCAGACGGTAGATGTAGTAGAGCATCAGTGCCACCAGCAGAATGTCGATGATGTCTTTCAGTCCGAATTCGAGGAACATATTCTTATTTTGACAGTTTGGCGGTTAGACTTTTTCCGTGAGGGCGATGCACTCTGCTGCTGCCCTGACATCGTGGACGCGGAGAATGCTGGCGCCCTTCTGCAGGGCCATGGTGTTAAGCACCGTGGTGCCATTCAGGGCCTCGGCGGGCGTCGTGTCCAGCAGCTTGTATATCATGGACTTACGCGATACGCCGACCAGTATGGGCAGCTCCAGGGCGTGCAGCTGTGTCAGGTCGCGCAGCACGTCGTAGTTCTGCTCCAGTGTCTTGCCGAAGCCGAAGCCAGGGTCCAGGATGATGTCTTTCTGTCCGAGGTCGCGCAGCTGCTGCACCTGCTCGGCAAACGTCAGCAGTATCTGGCGCATGGTGGGCTGCGACGACATTATAATATAAGGTACGCGAAGCCTGCTGACCATGCGGAACATGGCTTTCCCGGGCCTGACATCGTTGATAATGTCGGCTCCATACTCCTCTACAGCCATGCGGGCAACGTCAGGCCGGAACGTGTCGACGGAGACGACGGCATCGGGCTGCTCGCTGCGTATGACGGACAATGCCCGCCGCAGCCGTTCCATCTCCTCGGCCTCGCTGACGGGTTCGCTGCCGGGACGGGTGGAGCATGCGCCGACATCAATCATGGCTGCCCCCTCACTAATCATCTGTCGTGTCCGTTGGGCCACATCCTGCTCCGTCTGGCAGCGGCTGCCGGCAAAGAATGAGTCGGGCGTCGCGTTCAGGATGCCCATCACCTGTGGCTGGGCAAGGTCCAGCAGTCTGCCCTTCACTTGAATCGAATATTCCATTTCGCCCACAAAGATACAAAGAAATTCATAATTCTTTGCAAGCAAAGCGAAATAATTTCGAGAGCAGCATTCATTATTGAGATTTATTTCCTAACTTTGCAGCAAAAATTTGTTACAGACATGACCATCAAGCAACTCTACAAGCTCTATCAGGAGCATCCCTGTATAACGACCGACAGTCGTAACTGTCCTGAAGGAAGTATCTTCCTGGCACTGAAAGGCGAGAAATTCGACGGCAACCAGTTTGCGCAGAAAGCCTTGGAGCAGGGCTGCTCCTATGCCATCGTTGAAGCCCCCTCCAACTCCCCCGAAGGAGCCCCCCTCAATCCCCCCGAAGGGGGGAAGGGCGGTTCGTTTCTCTCCCCCTTCGGGGGAGTTGGAGGGGGCTTTATTTATGTCGAAGACACCCTCCAGACCTTCAAGGACCTGGCCCGTGAGCACCGCCGTCAGTTCGACATTCCCGTCATCGGCATCACCGGCACCAACGGCAAGACCACGACGAAGGAGCTGATAGCGGCCGTCCTCAGCCAGAAGTACAACGTGCTCTTCACCCAGGGCAACTTCAACAACGACGTGGGGGTGCCGAAGACGCTGTTCCGCCTGACCAAGGAGCACGATATCGCCGTCATCGAGATGGGTGCCAGCCACCCCGGCGACATCCGCACGCTGGCTGAGACGGCCGAGCCTACCTGCGGTCTGATTACCAACGTGGGACGGGCTCACCTGCAGGGCTTCGGCTCGTTCAAGAACGTGGTGAAGACCAAAGGCGAGCTCTACGACTTCCTGGGTCGGCGGGGCGAGTCGCTGGTGTTCATCAATGTCGACAACGAGCGGCTGATGGACATCCTGCCCGACAACGTCTGGGTGGCCCCCTACAGCTCGAATGCCGAGAATGCGGAGGGCTGCACCTGCGGCGAGGTGGTCGCCTGTGACCCGTTCCTGAAGTTCCGCTGGCGTGAGTCTGACACGAACCTCGAGGAGCGTGGCGAACAGCCGCAGTGGTACGAGGTGCAGACACAGCTCATAGGCAGCTATAACCTTGACAACATGATGGCAGCCATTGCCGTGGGCCTGAACTTCGGCGTGGAACCGGCACAGATTAACGAAGCTCTGGCGGCCTACAAGCCTACCAACAACCGCTCGCAGCTGACGGTGACGGCGAAGAACCGCCTGGTGGTCGATGCCTATAACGCCAACCCCAGCAGCATGCGCGCCGCCCTGGAGAACTTCCGGCTGATGGAGGGCGGTCCTAAGATGGCTATCCTCGGCATGATGGGCGAGCTGGGCAAGTCGAGCCAGAAGGAGCACCAGAAGATTGTCGACTTTATAGGCCAGTGCGACCTTGACGAGGTGTGGCTCGTTGGCAGCGAGTTCCAGGCCATAGAGTCGCCCTACCGCAAGTTTGCCGACGTTGACGAGGTGAAGGCAGCCCTGGCCGCAGCCCCTGTTGAAGGACGGCTCATCCTCATCAAAGGCTCTAACAGCACCAAGCTCTTCCAACTGCCCGAATTGCTGTGACCTACAGACAGCTCATAGTGATACTGGCAACGGCCCTGCTGACTGTTGCGTGTCAGACAACAGAACAGAGGCTGCCTGTGGGCAACGCCGTGTACTACTGGCGTACCGACCTCAGGCTGGACTCTGCGGAGCGGGCTTTCCTTGACCGTTATCATATCAACAAGGTGTATTGCCGCTACTTCGACGTGGTGATGCGCGACGGCGAGCCTATGCCCAATGCCACGCTGACCTTCAGCGACACCCTGCCCGCCGGCATCGAGGTGGTGCCTACGGTGTATATCACCGAGGACTGCATGCACCAGCAGCACGAGGGACTGGCCAGGAAGCTGGTGGAGCGTATCTGCCAGATGAACGAGACCAACGACATCCGCGACGTCCGCGAAATACAGATTGACTGCGACTACACCGACCGTAGCCGCAAGACGTATTATCGTTTCCTCGAAGAGATCAATCTTCAATCTTCAATCTTCAATTTTCAATTATCCACCACCATCCGCCTGCACCAGCTGTCCATGCCTGCACCGCCGGCCGACTATGGCGTGCTGATGGTCTACAACACCGGCGACCCGAGGAAGTTCATGGAACGTAACCCTATCCTCGACATGCGCGACGTGGCACCTTACCTCAGCCGCCTGAAAGCCTACAGCCTGCCGCTGGCGGCCGCCTACCCCGTCTACAGCTGGCAGCGCACCATCCACGGCGTGCGTATAGAGCATACGGTAGAGGCCGAGGAGATACTGAGGGCAAAGGCTGCGTTAGAAAGCCGGCGCCCGGAGCTGAGCCGCGCTATACTCACCTATCATTTAGACACAGAAAACATCAACAGATATCATCCTGAAACCTATGAAGCGATTTATCATCATTAGTCTGCTGGCGGCACTCACGCTGCCCGCAGCCGCCTGCCTCTGGCTCGACACCAACAACAGCTATCTGTTCAGCCCCTACGACCCGCAGGAGTTCAGAAACCGTGTGGAACAGACATGCGACGACAACTGGAAAGCCTATCTGGGGTCGACGAAGGAATATTACTGGTTTGACGCCGAAGAGGCGGTCAAGAAGGCACGCCAGAAGAACGACCTGCTCATGGTCAGCTACATCCAGAACCTGGAGAAGTACCTGAAGTGCGTTGAGGAGAAACGGCAGGAGCAGTGGGACTACCCCACCAAGCAGCAGCTGGCCAAGCGCCGCCAGACGCTGACGGCCGTCCGCAACTACGCCCAGACAAAGCTTAAGACACGGCTGCGCTCTCAGCACGCCCTGCTGCTCATGCGCTGTAACATGATGCTGGGGCAGCACGCACAGAACGTCACCTTCTGGAACACCACGGCCAGCAAGCTCATCAACAGCGTCTACCGCGACATGATGCTCAACATCTACGCCGGTGCCCTCTACAAGACGGGCAACGACCAGGAGGCTGCCCAGACCTTCGCTGCACAGGGCGACTGGGAGAGTCTGATGACGATGTACTATAAGAAACGCTCCTGTGCGGCCATCCGTCAGGAGTACCAGCGCCAGCCTGACTCTGCCGTCCTGCCGTTCCTGCTGAAGGACTTCGTGAGCAACGCCCAGGAGGCTATCGACGCCGCCAACGACAAGGATGCCATCGGCGGCAAGCTCTTCATCCGCAACATCACCCGCCAGGAGGCCATGCAGATGTGCCAGCTCTGCGAGCAGGTGGTGCGTGATGGTAAGACCGACGTCCCTGCGATGTGGCAGTCGGCCAAGGCGTGGCTGGAGTATCTCTTCGGCAACACGAAGCAGGGGGCTGCCGACATTGCCAAGGCCGAAGCACTCAACGGCACACAGCGCATGAAGGACAACGTCAGGGTGCTGAAGTTCTATATCACCGGCTCGCAGATGAAGAGCGGCGAGGCCTTCGACAACTACGTGGCTCAGGAGATGGCATGGCTTCAGGGCAAGACGGAGAAGATAGATTTCTTTACGGCTGCCCAGAGCCGCATTGTCCACCAGGTGCTCATGAAACGCTATGAGAGTCAGCCCCTGCGCCTGCTGGCCATCGAGAGGCTCACGGGCTGTGGCGAGTATGAGGCCTGCATCGATACCATCAGGGTGGAGTCGTTATTAGAGTACATGGCCTATAAGAAATCGCCAGCCAGCAACGCTCTCGACCGCTACCTGAAAAACGGACTGAAGAACTACCCTGAGGCTTCTGACTACCAGGCCACGATGAACGATTTGGTGGCTACGAAATACATGCGGCTCTGTCAGTGGGACAAGGCCACGGAGTGGCTCAAGAAGGTGCCCCTGTCGTTCTACCAGCAAAAGGGCTATGCCTACTATGCCGCCTTCCGCAAGACCAGCGTCGAGCCGTGGATCAGGCGCCAGTGGGGCAACGAGGACGACAAGAGCCAGCCCCGCGAGGTGAAGACGAACCCCAAGCTGGCCTTTGTACAGGAGGTGCAGGCGATGGAAGCCAAGCTGAACGTGCTGAAGGAGAAGGCGCTGGAGCAGTGCTACTACGACCTGGCCGTGCGCTATGCTCAGGCTAGCTATACGGGCGACTGCTGGTTCCTCATGCGCGACGGCAAGAGCTGCGGCGACACTGTGCGTGCCAATGAGACCGACCTGGCTGCCAAGGCTTACGCCCTGCTCCGCAAGGCCAGTGCCACCTCTGATTTCCAGCTGAAGGAGAAGGCGCTCTTTGCCATGTCATACGGCTACCTGAATCCCCAGAAGTGGTATGAAGATGTCTGGAACGAGAAGACCTATGACTATGACCACCGTCCTAACAGGCGTGCTGCCCAGTATCGGGCCTTCGCCGCGCTGGCCGACTTTGAAAAGCAGAACGCGACACGTACCAGCAAGTACGTATCGCGTTGCGATGATTATATCCAGTTCTGCAAACAGTATAAGTAGCGGGCTCAGCGCCTCAGCCGTGCTATACGCTTGGCCATCTTACACACCATCTTCTCCGGCCTCCAGTCGGGGAAGATTTTTTCTAACCGGTATTTCCGGGCTTCTGCCGCCGTGAGAATGGTCTCCACGGTGTTCTTCTCGTCGTCCAGGGTGAACGTCACGACGTTTGACGCCGGCGTGATGTCGCGGCCCTCGGCATCCATGGTGTGAAACTCCTTGAAGTCGCTTTGCACCGTGCGCATGCCCCGGGGGTCGAAGCGGGTGGCTATCAGCTTCTCGGGCGACATCAGGGTGGTGTTCAGCCAGATGCAGTGCGGCGTGGCCTTCCACCCGCGTGCCAGTACAAACTCTGACAGGCGGTTGTAGATGGCGCAGCTCTCAAACACATAGCCCCACGGCGTGTCGTCAGTGCGTGGCGCGGCTATCACGTTGCGGCCACTGCCGTTTAGCGTGCGGCGCTCTGTGACGATGGAGCAGCGGTTGAAGTACACGTCTGCAGGCCCGCAGATGAAGTCTACCGTACCGTGAATCTCGCAGTTCTCCATATACATCTGCCCCGTAGAGTTGTCGCTGTAGTAGGTGTCCTGGTATGACAGCATCCTGACGCGCTTGCAGATGGTGCGCGTACCCTTGTCGTGCAGACAGACAGCACGGCCGGCCGACTGAGCCCGGTAGTAGTCCAGGGCATTCTTCAGGGTCAGGTCCTGCAGGTAGGTGTCACTGGTCATCAGCCGCAGGGTGGCCGTCTTGCTGATACCCTCGTCCTCAATGGCTGGCTTGTTCTGGATGATGGTGCCCGTCATGCTCTCGCCGATGAGGGCCACGCGATGGCCGGTGATGGTGGTCAGCACACGGCTGCCCAGGTCATAGACACCGTCGGGAATCATGATATACAGCCATTCGGCCGTCTTCGGGTCGGCGTTCTGCCGGTTAGCCTGTTCGATGGCACTGAGCAGACTCGCTGCGTTGCCCGCCTCAACGTTAATGACGTTTTGCTTTGTCTTGCCAACGCATACAAAAGAGGTTAGCGTCAGCAGCGTAAAAAGGATGATACGGTTCATGTTTAACAGATTAGTTGGCCACAAAGTTACGCCATTTTTGATTTATCTGCAAATTTTTCTCTGAAAAAATGCACGGAATTAAAAAAAATGCAGTAACTTTGCACCCGCTTTCAAAAGCATCGGGATGTAGCGCAGTTGGTAGCGCACTACGTTCGGGACGTAGGGGTCGGGCGTTCGAGTCGCCTCATCCCGACAAGCATAAAATCGGAGAGCAAAGAAAGTGGTTGATTTTCAGCCACTTTCTTGTTTTTTTAAGCAGAATTATTATTCTGTTTTTGGCGGTATTTCGGTATCAGCAGCACCGCCATCACCATCGGCGAGCATGTCGAAGCGCCTGTCTGCCTGCTGCGGCAGTATGAGCAAACGCTGGCTAACTGGCTCATGCCGGGAGGTGTCGGTGTACAGTACTATCAGTGTGGATGGGAAGATTTTGAATGAATTTGATACAAAAGTGACATAATTTTTGTACTTTTGCACGCAAATTGCAAAGATTACAGTCATGGCACAGTTAGAGAGAGCAAACTTCAGCAGCAAACTGGGGGTTATCCTGGCCACCGCCGGCTCGGCCGTAGGCCTTGGCAACGTGTGGCGGTTCCCTTATATGGCCGGCGAGAACGGCGGAGCAGTGTTCATCATCATCTACGTCGTCTGCGTCCTGCTACTGGGTATACCCTGCATGGTCAGCGAGTTCATCATCGGCCGCCACGGCCAGGCCAACACCGCCCGCGCCTACCGCAAGCTGGCTGGGGGCACCCCATGGTCAGCTATCGGCTACATGGGCGTGCTCACAGGCTTTCTCATCACCGGCTACTACGCCGTGGTCTCGGGCTGGTGCCTGCAGTATATATGGGCATCGTCGGTAGGCCATCTGCAGGGCGACCCGGAGTACTTCAAGACCTATTTCGCCGAGTTCTCAAGCGACCCTGTAAAGCCTATCTTCTGGACGGTCATCATCCTGGGCCTCACCTATCTTATTATTGAGCACGGCGTGCGCGACGGCATTGAACGGGCCTCGAAGCTGCTCATGCCCACCCTCTTCATCCTGCTGCTCATCATCGTCACAGCCTCGTGCATGCTGCCGGGGGCCGAGAAGGGCATAGAGTTTCTGTTCAAGCCCAACTTCAAAGCCATCAACAGCGACGTGTTCCTGGCTGCCCTGGGACAGTCGTTCTACTCCATGTCGATAGCCATGGGCTGTATCTGCACCTACGCCAGTTACTTCTCCAGACAGACGAACCTCACGAAGTCGGCCATACAGATTGGCGTCATCGACTCCATGGTGGCCATCCTGGCCGGACTGATGATCTTCCCCGCCGCCTTCTCCGTGGGTGTCAGTCCCGACTCAGGGCCGTCGCTCATCTTCATCACCCTGCCCAACGTGTTCCAGCAGGCTTTTGTGCAGCTGCCGGTCGTGGGCTATGTCATCTCCGTGCTATTCTTCCTGTTGCTGTCGCTGGCAGCCCTCACGTCGCTCATGTCGCTGCATGAGGTGTCGACGGCCTTCTTCCAGGAGGAACTGCATATCACCCGTAAGCGGGCCGCACTCATCGTCACCATCTCCACCTCCATCACAGGCGCGTTCTGCTCGCTGTCGTTGGGTTCCACCGACAAACTTATCATCCTGGGCCGTTCGCTGTTCGACTGGTTCGACTTCATCACGGGCCAGATCTTCCTGCCCGTCGTGGGCTTCCTCACCTGCATCTTCATAGGCTGGTACGTGCCCCATAAGATTGTGCGCGACGAGTTCACCAACTGGGGAACGCTGCGAGGCCGCCACTTCCACCTGTTCATCTTCCTGGTGAAGTACGTCTGCCCCATCTGCATCGTCTTTATCTTCCTACATCAATTCGGCTTAATCTGATATGGCAAACCGCGGAAACTTTGGCAGTAAGTTAGGTATCGTCCTGGCCACGGCAGGCTCAGCCGTGGGACTGGGCAACGTATGGCGGTTCCCCTATATGACGGGCGAGAACGGCGGAGCGGCCTTTATCATCCTCTACTTCGGCTGTATCCTGCTCCTGGGCATACCCGGCATGGTGAGCGAGTTTGTCATTGGCCGCAGGGCACAGTCCAACGCCTTCCGCGCCTACGGCAAGATGGGCGGACGACTCTGGGGACTGGTAGGCATCGTGGGCATTCTCACGTCGACCATCATCCTGGGCTTCTACGCCGTGGTGGCGGGCTGGTGCCTGCAATATCTGCTGGCCTCGGTGCTGGGGCAGCTCAACGGCGATGCCGCCTACGTGCAGCACTACTTCACGCAGTTCTCCAGCGACCCCGTGCGCCCGGCCCTGTGGGCGGTGGCCTTCATCGTGCTGACGCACCTGGTCATCGTCCGCGGCGTACAGCGAGGCATTGAGCGGGCCTCGAAAATTCTGATGCCCCTGCTGCTGCTCCTCCTGGTGGTCATCGTCGTGGCCTCCTGCCTGCTGCCAGGAGCCATCGAGGGCGTGCGCTTCCTGCTGCTGCCCGACTTCTCGAAGGTGACCCACAGCGTACTGCTCGAAGCTCTGGGCCAGGCTTTCTTCTCACTGTCGCTGGGCACGGCCTGCCTCTGCACCTATGCCAGCTACTTCAGCCGCGACACCAACCTGCTGCGCTCAGCCACGCAGATAGCCCTGCTCGACACCGTCATTGCCATCCTGGCCGGACTGATGATCTTCCCTGCAGCCTTCTCCGTGGGCGTCAACCCCGACTCAGGGCCGTCGCTCATCTTCATCACCCTGCCCAACGTCTTCCAGCAGGCCTTTGCGCAACTGCCTGTCGTGGGCTATGTCATCAGCATCCTCTTCTACGCGCTCCTGGTGTTCGCCGCGCTCACGTCGACCATCTCCATGCACGAGATAGGCACGGCCTTCTTCCATGAAGAGCTGAAACTCAGCCGTCGCCAGGCTGCGTGGATCCTGACCGCCGTCTGCAGCATCATCGCCGTCTTCTGCTCGCTGAGTGTCGGTGCCGTCAGCGGCCTACAGGTGTTCGGCCTCCAGCTCATGGACTTCTGCGACCTGCTCACGGCCCAGCTCATGCTGCCGGCCGGAGCCCTGCTCACAAGCCTGCTGCTGGGCTGGTTTGTCAGCAAGCAGACCGTTCGCGATGAGTTCACCAACGGCGGCACCGTCAGCCAGCGTCTGTTCGGCCTCTGGCACTTCAGCGTACGCTTTGTCGTGCCGGTCTGCATCGTGCTTATCTTCCTCCATCAACTAGGCGTTATCTGAATGAACTTCTTCTATCTGACGAAGTCCGACCGTAAGGTCATCATCCTGCTCCTGTGCGTCATAGCCGCCGCCCTGGCCGTCATCACCATCACTGGCAGCCGGGAAGAGGAGACGGCACTGGAACCGATGGTGCCAGAGCAGGCCAAGCAGCAACGACTTGCTCACGGCAGCTACGACAGGAGGTATGAACGCAAGCCTCAGCTTGCGCCCTTCGACCCTAACAGCGCCGACTCTGCCCAGCTGCGACGCCTGGGACTGAAGCCCTGGCAGATAGACAACCTCTACAAATACCGCGCTGCCGGCGGCGTCTTCCGCAAGCCAAGCGACTTCGCCCGCCTCTACGGGCTCAGCCGGCAGCAGTACCGCCAGATAGAGCCTTACATCAGAATCAGCCAGGCTGACACAACGACCGCCAACAAGCTGTACGCCTACCAGCCCATAGAGCAGCGCGACACCCTGCGCTACCCCGTCAAGCTACAGCCTGAGGAGCGGGTGGTACTGAACCTGGCCGACACCACGGCCCTGCGCAAGGTGCCGGGCATTGGCTCGCACTTCGCCCGCAAGATTGTGGAATACCGGCGGCGGCTCGGCGGCTACTACAGCGTACAGCAGCTGCTGGAGATAGAGGACTTCCCGGAAACAGCCGTCGCCTTCTTCATCATTCCCGACTCCACCCTACCCCAGCACCGCCTCAACATCAACCGCCTCAGCCTCAGCGAGCTGAAGCGCCACCCCTACATCAGCTTCTTTCAGGCCCGCACCATCACCGACTACCGCCGCCTGCACGGCCGTATCGACAGTCTGCAGCAGCTGAAGCTCAGCCGTGACTTTCCACCGGAGGCCATCAGCAGACTGGAACCCTACATAGAATACTGACACAAAAACAGCAAAGCAAGCATGGCAAAGCAGGCACAGTGGCAATGGCAGACGGAAGGCACCTCATGGAAAGGTGTCGGCATCTACCATGTCACGCTGACGCTGACCTCGCGCCAGCCCTTACTGGGCACGCTCGTCATCCCCGACAACAACCCGGCACAGGCATGGGTGCAGCAGACAGAGCTGGGAAAGGCCGTGCTGGCATACCAACGCTCCGTGCCCATGTTTCATCCGGAAATACAGATTCTGCAATACTGCCTCATGCCTGACCATCTGCACGCCATCTGGTATGTGCGGCGACCTATGGAGAAAAGCATCCGCTATGTGGTGCAGGCCTTTTGGCGGGGGGCGAAGAAGGCTGGCAGGGCCTATTCCTACCTTAACAACTGCAGCCTACCAGGCAGCGCAGCAAATGAAAACGCAGCACTGCCGCCAAGCGGAAGCCCGGCACTGCCGCCATGCACCGGCCTTTCCCTTTCGTCTCTTGCCCCTGCTGGAAGCAGGGAGAACCCTCTTTGCCAAATGCTCGGCGCCGAAGCATACAGCCGCCTTGCCCCCCTCTTCACCGAGGTGCCCTTCATCCGCCCCATGTCGCGGCGCGGACAACTGCAAGCCATGATCCGCTATGTGCAGCTCAACCCTCAGCGCCTGGCTACCAAGCGCCTGATGCCGGGCTTCTTCCGCGTACAGGAGCACATAGAGATTAGCGGCCGCACCTACGCCGGTGTAGGCAATACCCTGCTGCTGCAGGCTGAAACCTTCGCCACCGTCCACGTGCGCCACGAACTGACGGACGCCGCCGCCCGTGGCGACAGCCAGCCGCTGCGCCACTACATGAACGGCTGCGTGCTGGCCGCCCGCCACGGCACGGTGATGGTCTCGCCCTTCATCTCGCCTAAGGAGAAGGCGGTGCAGGATGTGCTCCTGACCGAGGAGCATCCCTTCATCGTCCTTGCCGACAATGGCTTCCGCGACTACTACAAACCCTCCGGCCATCTCTTCGAGGCGGTGGCCGCCGGCCGCGTGCTCATCCTCAGTCCCTGGCCCTACGATGCCGGCAAACGGCATATCAGCCGCGCCGACTGCGTAGCCCTGAACGCCATGGCCGAAGAGATTGCCGCCCTGTCGGCGCAGAACAGTAACTACAACACATAACATACATGAAGACTCTGGAATATCAGCTTGACTTACACTGCGAGATGCAAGATGCTGGCCCTGCAGACCTCAGGCCAGCTCGACGACGTAGACCTGAATGTCGAGACGTTCCGTCATTATCTCAACATGACGCACGCCATACAGCTGTTCGAGCAGGCTCAGAAACTTAGATTAGGATAATTTTGGCCATTTGAAGAAAAAGATGTAATTTTGCAGCCGGAATGGTGATGCCGGGGTATTCCGCCCCGGCATAAAAGGGAATCAGGTGAGAAACCTGGACAGTACCCGCTACTGTAATCTCCATTATTAGAAACCCTGAAAAAAGGCCACTGTCAGTAACCGGCGGGAAGGCCGGGTTTTTAGGAGAGAGTCAGGAAACCTGCCATTCACACAACAACAAGGCGACCGTCTCGGGAATAAGACTTAGCCTCAAAATATCGATAACGTAAGGATGAAGCAACTGATTCCTTTGAGGGTGATGGCGTGGATGCCATTTGCCATGGTGCTCTTAGGCATCATGGTCTGCCTGCCTGCCATGTCGCAATCGCCCAAGAAGCGGAAGGGTCTTATCAAGGACTCGGTGATGCTGGAGGCTGTCACCGTCACCGGCAAGTCGAACACGCAGAAGCTGCGCGAGGAGGCCCTGTCGGTCAACGCCATCGACATCAACTCGGTCATCAGCTCCATCAACTCGGTAAACGGGCTGGTAGACAGGACGGCTGGCGTCAAACTGCGCGAGGAGGGCGGCGTAGGCTCCGACTTCGACCTGAGCATCAACGGCATGTCGGGCAACTCCGTCAGATACTTCCTCGACGGCGTGCCCCTCGATGCCAAGGGTACGGGCATGACGCTGAGCAACCTGCCCGTCAGCATCATCGACCATATTGAAATCTACAAGGGTGTCGTCCCCACATGGCTCAACAGCGACGCCCTGGGCGGTGCCGTCAACATTGTCACCAACCGCAAGCAGAAGAACTACCTCGACGTGTCGTACGGCCTGGGCTCCTACCACACGCACAAAGGCGACCTCAGCGGACAGTACATCCTGAACAGCGGCCTGACGCTGCGCCCCACGCTGAGCGTCAGCTATTCGAAGAACGACTACATGATGCGAGACGTCGAGGTGTGGGACGAGTCAGTCAGGAAGTATGTTGCCACTGACCGCCGCCGCTTCCACGACGACTACCTCTCGCTCTTTGGCCAGATAGAGGCAGGCGTCACCGGCCGGCCCTGGGCCGACGAGTTCTTCGTCCACGTGGCGTACAACAAGACGAACAAGGAGCTGCAGACGGGACAGGTGCAGACACGCGTCATCGGCATGGCCGAACGCGAGAGCAGTGCCTGGAGCATAGGGGCGCGGTACCAGAAGCGCGAGTTCCTGCTGAAGAACCTGAGCGCCAACCTCTCGTTCACGCACACATGGGACCAGTCCGTCACCACAGATACCGCCCAGCGCAAGTACGACTGGAACGGCGACTTCATTCCCAGCGCCCGCAACGAGATTAACGGCCGCGCCTTCTCCATGCGCCACTTCAAGCGCCCGGTGACGCTGCTGAGGTCGGACTTCAGATACGCCATCACCCCCCACCACCGGCTGAACCTGAGCTACGCCATGAACCGTACCGGCAACGACCGCTGGGATGCCGTCGACGCCACGTTCCAGCCTGCCAACGACGTGCTGGCCAAACATATCATCGGCCTCTCCTACAACCAGCTGTTCCTCGACGGACGCCTGTCGAACATGCTGTTCCTGAAAGACTACATCAACTACCTGAGCGTGGAGCAGACCGACCTGTCGAGCATCACGCAGAGTAAAGAGGTGCAGGGGGCCGACACCCAGAACAGCCTGGGCGGCGGCATAGGCATCAAGTATGAGGCCATGGACCAGCTGGCCGTCAAGGCCAGCTACGAGCACAGCGTCAGGCTGCCCCTGGCCCGCGAGCTGCTGGGCAACGGCAGCACCATCTACGCCAACCTGGCCCTGAAGCCAGAGATGAGCAACAACATCAACCTGGGACTCTTCGGCACCTACGAGACGGAGCAGCACTCCCTGTACTACGAGGTAGGCGGATTCCTGCGCTTTGTCGACAACTACATACAGGCAGAGATTTCAGAGAAAGAGGGCACCATGCAGTACACCAACGAGCCTGCCGTACACATCAAGGGTGTGGAGGGCGAGCTGCGCTACGACTGGAACCGCCGCCTGCAACTGTCGGCCAACATGAGCTGGCAGGACGCACGCAACCGCCAGCGCTACAAGACCGACGGCAAGCCCTCGGCCATCTTCAACAACCGCGTGCCCAACCGCCCCTGGCTGTTTGCGTCGGCCGAGGCTCACTACACGCTGACAGATGTCGTCCAGCCCTCCGACCGCCTCATCATAGGTGCCGACTACCAGTGGGTACACTGGTTCTACCTGTCGTGGGAGTCCTACGGCAGCATAGACACCAAGGCGCGCATACCTGAGAAGAACGTGGTAGGCGCAAACATCACCTACAGCTGGCACCACGACAGATACAGCGTGTCGCTCGACTGCCAGAACCTGTTCGACCAGACCGTCTACGACAACTACAAGCTGCAGAAACCCGGTCGCACGCTGTTTGCCAAATTCAGACTTTTATTACAATAAACTTTATCTATAACAAAAAAAGACAAGAAAACGATGAAAAAAATGAATTTCCTCCATGCCATGGCAGCAGCCCTGCTGCTGACGGCAGGCTTCACGTCCTGTTCCAGCGACGACGACGACTCACCCAAGACCCCGGAGGTGGTCGTGACACCGTATCACTACGATCTGACGGTGACCGTCGACAAGCACGGCGGCATGACCCGCGACAAGAAGCACTACACCCTCAGCGTCGACTCGCTCAGCAACCCCGCCAAGGAGTACAACTTCACAGGCAGCGGCGCCGAGATTGAGGCCTACACCATGGAGTGCATCTACAAGGGCAAGTACATGTATCAGGTGCCCACCTCTGAGGACCGCTTCTCAAAGCTGCAGTTCAAGGGCGGACGTCTGCAGGTCATCCAGGAGCAGCCGTTCAAGACCAACACCTACTCGGCCCGTAAGTACACCCACGCCTGGATTAACGACAGCACGCTGATTATCATGTCGACCAACGGCAGCAACGACCAGGTCATCTGGACGAAGCTCAACACCGGCAACATGTCGATCATCGGCGAGGGCTCCCTGCCCATAGCCCTGGCCGAGGGCTACTCCTCGTTCACCACCAGCGGCCTTCTGAACTATCGCGAGAGCGACGGCAAGCTGTTCTACTTCTTCCAGAACAAGAAGAAGAGCGGCAGGACGTCTGCCAACGAGCCTTTCTTCCGCATTGCCGTCATCGATGCCACCACCATGAAAGTAGAGCAGGAAATCATCAACTCTGAGGCTGAGCAGCCACAGGGTTCGGCCTACGGCGAGCTGCTGCAGGACTTCACCTTCTTCGACGAGGACGGCAACCTGTATGTCTCGGCCTTCAGCGAGGTCGACGGTAAGAACATCGGCAAGCTGCTGCGCATCAAGAAGGGCGAGTATAACTTCGAGGCCGGCTACAACGCCTTCCCCGATGCCAAGGGCAAGCTGCTCACGGTGCAGTACTTAGGCAACGGACAGGTGCTGGCCTATGCGGGCGATGCCGAGCTGGGCACCAGCATCGACAGCTATGCCTACTACTACTCTATCATCAACGTGAACGCCAAGACGAGCCAGCGACTGGCCTACGGCGGCAAGGAACTGCCCGTCAGCGGCGGCAGCTTCTCGCAGCGCTCCGTGGTCAACACCCACGAGAAGAAGGCCTACTTTGGCGTGGATGCCGAGAATGCCCAGCCACAGATCTACGTCTACGACATTGCCACGGGCACCGTCACTGCCGGCTCTAAGATTTCTGAGGGCTACTACTTCGAACAGATACGTATCATAGAAGACTAAACCGCCACACTGCGTCATGAGAACCGCTCTCATAACCCTGTCACTCATGTTCCTGTGCCTCACTGCCGGGGCGCAGGAACATGATGCTTTACTGATGGTGCATTTCGGCACCACCCACGATGCCACACGCGCCAAGACCATCGATGCCATCAACGACAAGGTGAGCCAGGCGCTGCCGCAGTACAGCTTTGCCGAGGCCTACACCTCGCACACCGTGCTGAAACGCCTGTCGGCACGCGGCGTCAGGAAGCAGTCGCCCCTCGAGGCGATGCTGCGGCTGAGGGGCGAGGGCTGCCGCAGGCTCGTCGTCCAGCCCACGTTCGTCATCGACGGCAAGGAGATGAACCAGCTGCGCCGCGACGTGGAGCAGCTACGACCCTTCTTCGACGACATCCGCGTGGGCACGCCCCTGCTCTACAGCGTCGACGACGCCAGACAGGTCGGCCAGGTGATGGTCGGCCGCCACCCCGCCAACGCCAGGAAGGGCGAGCACGTGGTGTTCGTGGGCCACGGCACCGAGGGACCGGCCACGGCGCTCTACAGCCAGCTCGACTACATGCTCAAGGCCATGGGCCATGCCAACTATCACGTGGGCACCATCGAGGGCTACCCCACCTTCGACACCGTGCTGGCCCTGCTGAAAACGCAGCGGGCCCGCCGGGTGACGCTGGTGCCCCTGCTCTTCGTGGCCGGCGACCATGCCACCAACGACATCGCCGTGGAGTGGAAGGAGCAGCTGCAGCAGCAGGGCTTCGCCGTGAGCCTGGCCATAGAGGGCCTGGGCGAAGTGCCTGAGATTCAGGACCTGTATGTAAACAAGGTTCGACAGTAATCTCTGCCAAACCAAACAAAAAAGGAAATTGGGAAGCCCGGCCGGACCTCCCAATTTCCTTTCTTTCGTTAAGCTGTAAAACAGCTGGTCACCCCTATGGCCGTTGCAATGGCCGTCAGCACGTTAATGGCTATCTGGATAATAAGCCTCCAAGAATCTTTCTTCATCGTTCACACCTCCTTTCTGTGCTTTAGCCGTTGTTATCAGGGCTCAGGCGTGGGGCGCTCGGCGTCGCGCAGGCTCTGAGCCAGCGACGTGTAGTCTACCTTGCCCGCCTTGTTCAGCTCGCTACGCGTGAAACTGCCAGTAGAGATGGCCGACAGCCGGATGTTCTTCACGTTCTTGCTGATGTCGAAGGCCAGGTAGCTGTTAGCGCCGGTCGTCTCCACCTGGCACTTGATGATGGCCAGGTTGTCGAGCTTCACGGGCTTGCCCTCCAGGGTCAGCTCACGGATACACTTCACCATGTTGGTCAGGATACCCAGGATGAGTCCCGTCTCGTAGGGCGAGTTGTGGTCGTGCATGTGCTGGGCCAGGTCTTCGAGCGACATCGGCTGGTCGTTCTCCACACGTCCGTAGATCTTACTGTAGCCGCGGCTGGCGGTGTTGTTGTTCCTGTACAGATTGATTTTCAGTGCCATACTTCTTGTTCCTTTCTTTTTTTAATAGGTTAATACTGTTGATGGTTGCTCCCTTCGACGTCAGCGCTGTTGTCTTGTTTGCGGTTGCAAAGGTACGGCAAAAAAACGGCCGGCACAAGGAAAAGCCCGGTGCCGGCGGAATCCTAAAACGGTAAGCCGCTGATATACAACAACATCCTAAAAGCATTACAAATGCTAATATTCGCGGCAGTCGGATTACAAATCCGACTGAACGGAAAAGCATTACAAATGCTAATATTCGCGGCAGTCGGATTACAAATCCGACTGAACGGAATTACAAATCCGACTGAACGGAGGGGGGATGGTTACAGAGCAAGTGCCATCTTTCCTCCCCCTCGGGGGAGTTAGAGGGGGGTTACTGCCGCCTCCAGGTGCAGCCGCCGTATCTCGTCGGCCAGCCACTCAGGACTGAGCACCTTCAGCCAGCGGCCACGGCTCAGCAGGTGAGCCTTCAGGTCGCTGGTGGGGCGCAGTGTCAGCTCAAAGTCGGTATGGCCGTCGCCCTCGGCCAGCAGCCGCTGGGTGTGGTGCAGGGGCAGGTCGCGCAGGGCATACTGCTCTCGCCCGAAGGCCCTCAGCACGATGCGCTCTGCCTGTGAGCCGTCGCCCACCACCACCCCGTAGCACTCGCTGAAGAAATCGCCGGCATCGAACCAGGGGTCAAGTGTAAAGTGGTCGTCGGTCAGGCTCACCTTCTCCATGCGGTCCAGGGCGAAGACGGCGTAGCGGCCGTTGTCGTAGCCGCCCAGCAGATACCACCGCTGGCGGCAGAGCTTCAGGCAGCAGGGGGCTATGGTGTAGGTCTTGGCGGCCTGCGCCTGGTAGGGCCGGTATTGCAGCCGTATCTTCCTGCTGCTGCGCATGGCGCCGATAAGCTGCTGCAGTCGCCGTCCGTCAGTGGCTACGTGCTCCAGCAGGATGCGGTCCTGCATGTTCAGGCTCTCGCTAATCAGGTTGCTCACGGTCATGGTCTGCAGCAGCCAGTTCTGCAGGCTGTCGCTATGCAGCACGTGCTCGTTGCCAATATAGTAGCGGCACTGGTTGTGGGTGTCGCACTCTATGAAGAGCCCGAACATCTGCTCAATAGCGTCCTTGTGGCGCTGGAAGGTGTTGCGGTGCATGGGCACGCCGCCGCTCATCTCGGTCTTCACCCATTCGTCGTTCAGCTCGGCCAGGGTCAGTCCGTGGCGGCTGCGGCTGATGGTGTCCACCAGCCAGATGTACTCCTTAAACTTGTCGTAGTGTTTCATAGTCGGCTGCAAAATTACAAATTTTCCGCAAATTCTGCAAGTCTGCACCACAAAATGGTGCAGACTTGACGTATCTTTGCACCGTTGTTTTCAAATAATAAATGTTTAACTAATCAATGTACAGACGTATGACAAGAAAAGACGAACTCAGCGAAGTGCTGAGACTGCTGGAAGAGGCCGGACTGGAGCCTCGCGTGTGCGACACCATGATTCCCTTGAGCGAATGTCCCGTATGCTGCGGCATGCCCACCATGCCAGGCGACAACGTGTACGGCAGTTTTATCGGCCTGCCGAGCGACCTGGTGGGCCATCAGCCCGAACTGTATGTACCTGCCTGGGGCGACTCGATGACGGGTGCCGGCATCGACACGGGCGACCTGCTGCGCGTCAAGCTCACACAGGCGATACACGACGGCGACATCGTCATAGCCATTATCGACGGCCAGAGTACCCTCAAGGTTTTTTATACCGACGAGCGGGGATGCCACTGGCTGGTGCCCTGTAACGACCGCTTCGACGCCATCCTGCTGACGGAGCGCGACGACCTGCACATGCTGGGTACAGTGGTGGGGATAGAGAAGCCCGTGGTGCGCGGCTCATCGGCCGACTGTCTGAAGAGCATCCGCCGCACGCTGGCCCGGCAGCAGGAGCGGCAGAAGCCCGACGACGAGCAGGCCGCCGACGTCATCAGGGCCGTTGCCGGCGAGGTGAAGAACGGCCGCCAGTGGTATGCCGTCTACCGCGCCCTGGTCGACCAGCAGCTGCAGGAGGAGGGCTGCTACTCCATCTTCTGCCAGCGAGTGGCCAGTGCCGTTCCCGACCACCGCCACCTGCCCGTAGCCAAGGAACTGGGACGGCTGGCCGTGCAGAGCTTCCGCCGGCGGGTGACGCTGTGGCGGGCCGACGATGCACCCGTAGGCGGGCAGCGCTTTGCCGACTACCTGCGCATAGCACGGCTGACGGCCGAGCAGATTGAGCGCGCCTGAGCCCAGCACCCACCAACGTGCGCCAAACGCTACACCATGAGGGGCGGAAACGCCCACCGACCTCCACCTGCAAGCCACTTTGCTACACGCAGCGCCCACCTTTGCTACACCGGCAGTCCTCGCGGGCTGCCGGTGGCTGTTTTCTGCCTACCTTTGCACTCGCCAACAGTCGCGACAGGCACAGTGATTAACCCCAAAAACAATTAACGACAATGAAAAGGAATGACTACATGCTGACAGAGCACTTCAGCTACAACGAGATGACCCGCTCCACGTGGGCAGAGAAACACGGCAAAGACAACACCCCCGACGACCTGCAGCTCCTGGCCCTGAAGAACCTGTGCCGCGTGCTGCTGGAACCGCTGCGCGCCAAGTTCGGTCCCATCATCATCAACAGTGCCTTCCGCTCTGAGGAGGTGAACACCGGCGTCCACGGCGTAGGGGCATCGAAGCACCTCAGCGGCGAGGCTGTCGACATCCACCTGCCCGACATGGAGACGGGCCGCGCCTATTACTGCTTCATCCTGCATAACATCGACTTCGACCAGCTGATCTTCGAGCACCGCCGCGACGGTGCCGTCTGGCTGCACTGCTCGGTGCTGCTCGACAGTCGTGAGAACCGCCACCAGGCTTTCCCTAACTACCGTGTAAGATGATGACGTGTCGCGAATGTGGGCAGAACCTGCCCAACGAGGCGTTTGAGCGCTACCCTACCGGCACCTACCGCCGCGTGTGCCGCCAGTGTAAGTACCTGCTCTACGGCATCGAGGCCAAGCGCCGGTGGCGCCTGCGCCAGCTGGCCACCGCCATGCACCCCTAGGAACTTATCACCACACAGAATATTTTTATGCACGCAAAGACGCGAAGGTCACGAAGGGAATAAAACTTGGCGCCTTTGCGTCTTTTCGTACCATTCTATTTACAGCATTTTTTGTCTTTTTGCTATGATTTGCGATTTTTTTCACCTCTTTTCTTGTTCATTTCGGTAGAAATGAGTAATTTTGCCGCGGTTTGGAGTCTTTACGGCCACCACAACCGTAGCTGTAGATAACATCACACCACGGCCAGCGCCCCGCCGGGAGCAAGGGCTGACACCACAACAACGCTTTTACTGAATAAACTATTAATTATAACAAACAACAACGAAAATGAAAAAAACTTTTACTTATTTAAGGACGTTGCTCGTCGGGCTCATGGCTGTGACGGCAACGGGAACGGCATGGGCTGAAGTAACCCCTTTCTCCGAATCTTACAGTTCAACAAGTGACGCTACTGGTTGGATATCTTCTGTAAGTGGGCGTTTCACTCCTGTTATCCTCAATGAGAGTGATAATTACTACCTCTCAGTTCAGCAGAATACTCGCGATAACAATGGCTGTGTAGTTACAGGATCAATTCTTTCAGGGAAAGCTGCTGCCGGTGATGATTTTACACTAATGTTTGATATGCGTATAGGCAGTTCAAATGACCAAAATCCCGTTGTAGTTGATTTTAAAGACGCTGCTAACGCTGCTACTATTTTCTCCTTGACTGCAACAGGCAAAAATGTCACTACGTGGATAGTTAATGGAACAAGTACACAAGTTACCCTTCCTTCATCTGGTCCAAATAGTACTACTGACGGAACAGCCATTACGGGTATTACATGGTGCTCGTACAAAATTACCCGTTCAGGCAAATACACCTACGTTACTATCACCAACAAGTCTACGGGTGTTGACATCTTGGAAAGAAGCGTCATAGGTGGAACAAGTGATACTGGTGGTCTTGGAAATATTGTATTTACAACAAAGCGCAAGCATGCAAACTTTGCTATTGACAACATTGTCTTGCGAGAGATTGAAAGCGGAGATGTCCCTGCCTCAACCCCGACAACCTGCACTGTAAAATTTCAGGATGCATTAGGCAACACCTTAAAAGATAATGCCACCATCAACACCCTTGCAGGCAATTCAGTAAACGCAAATGACTACATCGCACATTTCTATGCTAACGGCAACAAATACATCTACGTATCAGGCAATACCACAATAACCGCAGCTGAAGATGCAGCAAGCAACGTTATAACACTTGTATTTAGCGAGGCAGGCACTTGGACTTACTCCATAAAGGCTATTGATAATGAAGAGGCAGAACTGAAAGTTGTAACCACAGGTACTCAGTTTGAAGGCGACTCAAAGACAGCGTTCTTCACAAAAGCATTTTTCAAAGACGGCACATGGTATGAGACATCATCTGGAGCAAGTGGTGCATCGTACTACAGTTTTGCTCTCACAGAAGGCACACCATCAAAAAACGTCACATACTCAAGCACAACTGATATCGATTATTTCTTTGAGTGTGAAGATTTGACAATAGTCACAAAACGCGATGATGGCTCAAGCCCTGAAAGAGCATCCAATGGCGCAGCTGTTCGACTTGGCTCAGGTGGCTACATCTACACCAGCACACTGAGTGCAGGAAAATACACGCTAAAGCTTAATTGCAACAATCCTAACAGTGGTAATCCAACCTTTGGTATTATGATATGGGACGGTGAGAATCTTACCCCAACAGGCAAGACAATTGTTAAGGATGTTGCCTCAGTAGCTAACTATGCAGAAGTATCAACAGCTGAGATTTGTATACCGGAGGGAATGGCTTTGGCTTTGCAGAACAATACACCATGGAATAGCAATGCCAGCCTAGACTACATTATACTGCAACGTACTGGTGCTGCCACCATCCCCGCCACCATCACCTCTGCCAAATGGGCTACCCTCTACACCGACTACGCCCTTGACTTCTCCGGCGTTGACGGTCTGACCGCATATACTGCCACAATCAACGGTTCTACCGTAGAGCTGACTCCTGTTACCGACGTGCCCGCTGGTACCGGCGTGGTGCTGCAGGGTGAAGCTGATACTTACAACATTCCTGTAATTGCCAGCTCATCTACAGCTCAGGGCGACCTGAAGGGCTCTACTTCTGAAGGCACTACTGCTGACGGCACACAGTACATCCTCGCACTGAACGGTGAAGGAAATGCACAGTTTGGACCGGCTACTTCTGAAACGACCATTGCTGCCGGTAAGGCTTACCTCGTAGTGTCTAGCGGCGCATCTCGTCTGAACGTGGTATTCGGCGAGACCACTGGCATCAAGTCCATTGAGGCTCAGGAGGCTCAGGAGGGCATCTACAACCTGCAGGGTCAGCGCGTGGCAAAGGCTCAGAATGGTCTGTACATCGTGAACGGAAAGAAGGCTATCGTAAAGTAATAACAATAAATAGGAGATAAGAATAATGAAAAAGACATATATCATTCCCACGACGGAAATTGAGATCCTGACAGAGCAGGAGACCATCCTGGCCGGTTCACCCGACGGCTTCGATAACAACCTGGGCGTCGACCCCGTAGGCGGCGGCGATGCACTGGGCCGTGAAGACGACGACCTCTGGGAGGACTAATCGCACGCACGTTTAGAACACGAAACTACTCTCTATAGAAGGCGGCACCGGAAGCAAATCCGGTGCCGCCTTTGCGCTGCCAGCCTGGCCATACAGTGCGGACGTTATCGAGATGCCGAGCAACTCATTGCAAAAGCCCTAAGCGGCAACCCTACTGACGAGAGTGTTCGCTGATTATGGTGCCTTGACATATACAGGCAAACAGAAAAAGAAGTGACACCTCTAACACCCAGACACTTAACTGCCTGAAAATCAATAGGGATTTTGGGTGTCAGGTAGCACCTCTGGGTGGCACCCGAGGTGGCACCCAAAGGGGCACGGATGGCACAGATGAAAGAAATAGTCCTAAAGTCCTGTAGTCCGCTGCTAAACATAATGCCACACACCAAAGTCTCCCGGCCTCTGACGAAAATTTCCACACTGGATTTTTTCGTGAGAGGCCGGGATTTTTCCGCGAGCAGCCTGCCGGCGCGTTGATTTATTTTGTACGCAAAGACGCAAAGAACGCTAAGAATAATTATTGCAACACAGAAAAAGACTTTGCGTCCTTCGCGACTTTGCGTACATTATAGGATAAGGGTGTGACCTCGGGTGAGGGTTAGGTGCTACCTAACCGGCCTCGGAAGACGCTGATAATCAAGCAGATAAGTGTCGGGTGTCAGAGGTGCTACCTATGTTTGCTATTAGTATATAATTACATCGTCCTTATGTTAACGAGGCAGTTAGTGTCAAGAACTATCTTCATCTGTTACCGTAGGGAGTTCTTACGTGCTCGTTAGCCCATTCTTCGAGCGTATCCTGTGTAATGCCGTGCTCTTTCTGAAACTGTAGCAGTAAGCGGTCTGTCTTCTTGCGATAGAACTGCAGCAGTATGTCTTGCAACTCCTGTTGCTCCTGCTCTGTGTCAATGTAAGCCATCAGGCTCAGCACGTTCAACTGTGCGGGGTTCAATTGTGTTGTTGCCATATTATGAATCGTCTATTTAGCATTGTCGTCTGCAAAGATACGAATTTATTTTTATATCTTTGCACTATTCAGCGTTAAAGTAGTTATGCCATATCGTCTTTTTCTTAAAAAAGGTGAAAAAACATATATATAATAAGGTGTAAGCAAAAAGATTGCTTACTTTTGCACCCCAAACAGAAAATCGAACTAAATAATAAGGTATGCAAAAGAATCTGGTAATCGTAGAGTCACCGGCCAAGGCTAAGACCATCGAGAAGTTTCTGGGTAATGACTTCAAGGTGATGTCGAGCTACGGCCACATTCGCGACTTGAAGAAAAAGGAACTGAGTATAGACGAACAGTCGCTGGAACCGGAATATGAGATTCCCGAGGAGAAGAAAAAGCTGGTGAGCGAACTGAAGAAGCAGGCTAAGCAGGCCGAGAAGGTGTGGCTGGCAAGTGATGAGGACCGCGAGGGAGAGGCCATCTCCTGGCATCTGTGCGAGGTGCTGGGACTGGACGAGAAGAAGACCAACCGCATCGTGTTCCACGAGATAACGAAGCCCGCCATCATGGCCGCCATCGAGAGTCCGCGCCACTTAGACATGAACCTGGTGAACGCCCAGCAGGCACGCCGCGTGCTGGACCGCCTGGTGGGCTTCAAGCTGTCGCCCGTGCTGTGGCGCAAGGTGAAGCCGGCCCTGTCGGCAGGCCGTGTGCAGAGCGTGGCCGTCAGACTGATCGTTGAGCGCGAGCGCGAGCTGCAGGCCTTCAAGAGCGAGGAGTACTACAGCGTGAACGCCATCTTCGGCGTAACGAACGACGACGGCTCGCAGTCGGAGGTGAAAGCCACGCTGGCTACCCGCCTGAAGACCCATGAGGAGGTGATGGAGCTGCTGGAGGCCTGCAAGACCGCCACCTTCACCATAGAGAGCGTGCAGAAGAAGCCGCTGAAGCGCACACCGGCACCCCCCTTCACCACGTCGACGCTGCAGCAGGAGGCCGCCCGCAAGCTGGGCTTCACCGTGAGCCAGACGATGATGGTGG
>CAMYZO010000044.1 GCA_947303855.1 uncultured Prevotellaceae bacterium | reverse complement strand
TTAGAAGACTGTTCTCCCAACTCCTAACTCCTAACTCCTAACTCCTAACTCCTAATAACTGACCTTCGGCTCCAGTTCCTTGGCCTGGTCAATCATCTTCTGCACCTCGCTCACGGCCGGCACACGGTTGCAGATGTTCTTCTGCTCGTTCACCTCGGCCAGCTTCGGCTGCAGGTTCTCAGCCACGCGGTGGCGGAACTCCTTCACGGTGTCAACGCCGGCGGCCTCCAGCAGTTCGGCAAACTGTGGGCCTACACCGTTGATGCGGAACAGGTCGGCATGGTTAGTCCATCTCAGAATCAGCTTCTCTGAGATGCCCGTTGCCTCGGCCAGTTCCTTGCGTCCCTTGGGGGCTGCACACTTCTCCAGCAGTTCGCTTACCTTGTTGATACCAGCAGCAATGAGCTTCTCGGCGTACACTTCACCTACGCCCTCAATGTCGATAATCTTGTAATCCATAATAGTTAATTGGTTTTTAGTAATAATACAGATGGTTATTTGCAGGCAAATATACGCAAAAAACAGATACCATCTACCGGCTGTTAAGAATTATTAGCAACTTTCCTTCATCGCCAGCCTCTTACATAGCAAAAAAAAGTGTAATTTTGCAGCATCATTGCAAAAAAACGATTATGAAACAAAAACTACTACTAACACTCGCTTTCTCAGTCGCCGCCATGACAGCATGGAGCCAGACAGCCGTCAGCAACGTCGTACCCAAGGACAAGGGCCAGCACTGCACCTTCAAGGAGGGCGTACGCTATTCCGAACTCGTCATCAACGCCCGCCTCAACGACTTCAAGGCCAACACCACAGCGGCAGGCTTCGGCGTCTTCGATGCTACGGGCCACATGACCGATGCTCCCACTGCCGCCAGAAACATTCTTGACTATGTACCGGGACTGGTGGCCAAGGCCGTCATCGAAGCCGTCGACTACTACCGTGGCTCGGCCACCGTCGATGTGCGCCCCTGGTTCTATGCCGTCCAGCATTACGGCCGCCTCGATATTCCTAACAACGGCAAGGTCGGCAAAAGCTTCGACGACCTGAATGCCGTCAAGCTCTACTTCAAACTGCGCGAGCTGTCTGCTGCCAAGGTCTTTGCCGACGGCGAGCAGCACAGCAATGCCGAGACCGTCCAGACGGCCGATGCCCGATTCAAGGATGCCTTGCGGGGAATCAGCAAGGCCGACGATACCTATGTCATTAAGGCTTCGACGCTCGAGGGCGCTGCCGGCGGCTGGTGGCACAAGGCCAGTTACGTCAACCAGATGTGGTGCGACGGTCAGTATATGGGTCCCGCGCTCATGGCTCAGCTGCTCAACGAATATGGTGGCTACAGCCCCATCACCAGTGACGACTGGGCCCTCCTGGTGCGCCAGTTCACCATCGTCTGGCGCTATCTGTGGGACAACGACGTGTGCCTGCTCTACCATGCCTTCACCGCCGACCCCGCCAACACCGCCGGATGGGCAGGCATCTCTGGCCAGAAGGGTGCCGAGGTCTATCATTCAGCAGAGTTCTGGGGCCGTGCCGAGGCCTGGTATTTCCTGGGACTGGTGGATGTGCTCGAACAGATGCAGAAGGCAGGCCGCACGGCCACCGCCGACTATGCCACCCTGCGCGGCATGCTTCAGCAGCTGGGTGCCGGCATTGCCGCCAAGCAGGATGCCGCATCGGGCTGCTGGTATCAGCTGTTGAACCACGACGGCACCTTCACGGCCAGCAACTACGACAGCAGCTACCGCTATACCGCCAGTCCCGTGGCCAACTACCTGGAGTCGTCGTGTACGGCCATCTTTATCGCAGCCTATCTGAAGGGCATGCGCCTGGGACTCTTCGATACCGACTATACCGACCTTGCCCGCCGTGCCTACCAGGGCTTTGTCGAGCAGTTCATGGTGGGCGACGGTCAGGGTGGCGTCCACCTTATCGGCTGTTGTAAGTCCGCCGGTCTGGGTGGCAGCAACTACCGCGACGGTTCCGCCGCCTACTATCTGATGGGACGCGACACCGAGCCGACGGTCGGCGACCCCGCCTCGCCGAGCTTCTATACCGAGGGTAAGGTGCTGGGCGGTTTCATCCTGGCGGCCACCGAGTACGAGCGCCGTTTCATCGACGGTACCGATACGCAGGCCGCCACCCTGTCAGCGTCCGTCAGCCCATGTTCCCTGACCGTCTACGACCTGCAGGGCCATCGCTACTGCCAGTCGTCCCCCAAGGGTGTCTATATCTGTCAGAAGAAGAAGTTCGTTCACTAAAACTTTTCAACCTAGCACAGAGGGACTGTCCCCATGTGTATTTGACTTTCCCTTGTAAAACTTCGCCGAGACATCCGCAAGGATTGGCTCGGCGGTTTCAACGATGCTGGGAAAATTGATGTTTTTTCGATAAAAATGGAATCATTTTCGGATTTATTTCGTAACTTTGCACCTGTTATAACACTTTAATACGCATAATTATGGCGACAACGACATCAATATCAAATCCTGCCCAGATGATTATCACGCTGGAGGACAACGCACTCGTGGCTGACATCAAGCGGGCGCTGAAGATGATACGCGGCATAGCATCGGTGCGTGTGGCCACCATCAGCGACGACAAGACCATCACATCCGCCATGCGACGCTCCATCAACAAGGCTCGCCGCGAAATGGCCAATGGCGAAACTATCAAGTGCAGCACCCCCGAGGAGATGCAACGCTATTTCGACAGCCTATGACCTACACGATTGAGTATTCCAAGGAGGCCGACAAGACGCTGCGCAAGTGGAAGAAGTCGAACCCGCAGCTCTTCAAGAAGGCTACGAAAATTCTGATGGACATCATGCAGCATCCCCGTACAGGTCTGGGGCATCCCGAAGCCCTTGTCGGGGGCAATGACGTGACCTACTCGCGCCACATCACTGCTCACGACCGCATTATCTACGACATCTACGACGACCGCATCACCGTGCTTGTAGTTCAAGCCGAAGAACACTATAACGACAAGTAGATTCCGGGCACAGCGGGACTGTCCCCTTGTGTACTCGCCTTCGATGGTGGTGACAGAAATCAGTTATGTGTGGACATCTGGAACAAAGCCAAACCCCAGGTTGAGTACTATTGGCAGGACGGTACCCTTAGTGCGCTTGAAGAACTACGCACAAAGGAACTATATGGCCAAAACTATAGTCATGGGCGTGGACGAGGTGTGTAATTCTACAGTTTTACCACATTATCACACAACTTCCCGACTACAGAACGATGTGTGATTAATAGGATCGTTTTCTGCGGATTGACTGCAAAAAACCTGCAGTAAAGTTCGCTTTTCATTCCATAGAGTGTTCCCAACCGCCACGGGTGTCAATGCCTGTGGCATCAGCGAGTGCTTCGAGTCGCGCAACTTCCTCTGCGGTCAGCTGAATCTTGGCGGCCGCAGCAGTCAGGATGGCAGCCATCATCCACAGTTTCATAGTCTTCATCGCAGTTGTATGATATTCATTGTCCCGTCTCTTCTTCATCGTTCTGTTTTTGTATGTAAATATTTTAAGCTCACAGGGCTTTGTTCCCCTGTGAGCTTCTGATTCTGTGCATCACACAGTTACTATTCATGGAATACCAACTCCGCGACTCTGAGTCGCAGGTCAGCTCCCCAGAAGTTCGCCCAGCCACTGAGGGAACCATTGTAGCAAACTACCCTGAACCTGAATTCCTGATACGATCCCGGTATCTTGACCTCGTAGGTCTTCGAGGCCGAGTTGCCCTTTGGCTGCTCTTTGTATCGGGAGTCAATCTCTATCCACTCGCCCTTCTCGTTCTTGGCACTGATGCTCCAAAGCTCGGGTTCGCTCTTATACTTGTTCCAATTATTATGATTGTAGAGGGTGTAGCTCTTGACGTTTATGGGGCGGCTGGACTTGAACTCGCACTCCCAATAGGAACCGTTGACCCTCGCTTTGATTGAGGGTTCCCAAGCCGTGTTAAGATTGCCGTCGAACAGGTTCTCGATGTAGCCGCCACCGCCTTTGACCTCCGTGAAGGTGACTCCGTGCAGCGCAGTTTCATAACCGGGCTTTACGAATGACAGCACATCCTTCATGTGCTTCAGCTGGTACTCCTGATAGGCAGTACCCGACTCCTTGTTGGCAAGGCCCTCCTTCTTCAGGTCGGCCAGCCACTTCTCAGCGTGACTGACGACACCCACGGCCTTGTTCCAGCTGAGCCAACGGACTTCGGGCAGGTAGGTGCGCGTATAAGATAGCGGAGCATTGAGGCTCTTCAGCTTCACCGTCACCATGACCGTCACCTCGTAGAACGGCAGGTAGGGCTTGATGTCCTGCCCCCAGGTACTCTCGTCGTAGCCGAACATGGTGGGTTCCATCAGCGACTCGTCGTTACCACGGCCTACCAGGGCATAGCCCACCTTGTTGTCAGTTTCTATATCCTTATAAGCCTTGGGGTAGGTCATGTCCATCTTGTCGCTGCAGTCATAGAGGTAGTCCCAGGCGGGATTGTTGCTGTTCATCTTGTAGTCGCTCACGTAGACTTGCTCTTTTGACAAGGTGTACTGGTTATAGACGGGCAGGTTGAATGCCTTGCGGTACTCGCTGCCCATGTCGTGCTTCGTCTTGTTGCGTACGGCACAGAAGGTCTTCACGTCAACATACTCGATGTCGCTCTTGGGGAACACGTTGGGGTTGAGCACCACCTCCACACTGCTGGGGTCGAAGAGGCAGGGTGAACCCCTGAATTTGTTGCGAAACTTCTTATCGATGACACTGAGACTGGGGCTGATTAAGCTGCCGTCTTCCATTCGTGTATTAAAGTAGTACTGTGCATCGAGCTGATATACCACAGGACTGCTCTTGATGTTCCACACACCCTGTCCGAGGGTTGTGTTCTTGGTATCGAAGCGTGCCATCGGCATGTCGGGCGAGGTGACACGGCCCACGTTGACTGTACCAGAGATGAGGCCCTTGGTGTCGATGGTGCCATCGATGGTGTTCACGACACTATACTTTGGTTTCGCGGTGTCTTTGTCGCGTATGCTGGTGAATACGCCGTAGCCTTTTCCCAACAGACCGAAGCCCGCCTTGACGGCATTTCCCCACTTGCCGTCGGAAATCCCAGTGGCGAGTTGTGCGACTGTGCCGCCTACGTCGGTAAGCATGCTGACCACTCCGCTCAGTGAGTTGCAGTTATAAGCCGTGCTATAGCTTTCACGCTGTACCTTGGCAGAAAGCACGCTGCTGAACGTGACGTTGCTGTTAGCCCATGCGCGCATCTGCAGGCGGAGACGTTCGAGGGCAGCGGCATATCCGGGACGGTAGTTAGACAGGTCGACGTCGAATGCCCACCATCCCGCGTTTGGCGTGATGAATCCGTCTTTAGAGCGCGAGCCCACCCAAGGCGAGCAGTACACGTTGTAGTCTGAACTGTTCATGCCGATGGCAGCACGGTTTACAACAGTCTTGTCCATGGGCAGTCCATAGCGGAAGCCTAAGTGCTGGGCTGTCTGCTCGCCCATGGTTACCTCCCAGGCATGGTCGTTGGCATTGTTGGCACTGAAGTTCTCCGGGATGTAGGTAAAGAAACGCAGGATGCCTGAATACTTGTTATAGAGGGCAAAGAAGTGGTAGCCGCTCGAACCGATGGTCTGCACCTGTTCGCCGCAATAGTTCATCACCAGGTCCCAGCCAGTGTCAGGCCTGATGTCGTTGCAGAAGTTCATGGGCAGGTTGTTGTTGGTTACCTGGCTGCTCCAAGGCAACTGCACGGTGATGTTCTTTTGTCCGTCCCAAAGCAGGATGGTCTCCTGGTTGCGCCAGCCCGTGCGGTTGAAGGCTGCATCGTTGGGATTGGTAGCGGTGCCCTTGGCAGTGCTTGCCACAAGGTTATTCACTTCCTCGTACTTGGCCTTCTGGCCCTGGGTGGTGCTGATGGCCTGACGGGTCAAGTCAACCTTGCCAGCTACCTGCCCCAGCAGCTTCACCGTCTCGTTGGCACTGTTGAACGCGAAGGCTGAAGCGCCAGCGCGGGTGCGAGCCAGGAAGGGGTAGAAGTCGGTATCGTCGTCTTCCTCAGTTTCGCTGCCCTTGTCCTCGTAGAGTTCAGAATGTTCAGCCAGCGATTCCTGATAAGCCAGTGTAGAGAGCGCCTCCTCAGAGATAAAGAAGAGGTCGTCGTCAGTCCCGCTGAAGCCGTAGAGTGTCACGGCAGATTCGGGGTTGCCGGGCTTACCATCCATATCGTACACAATGGTGACGCCACTGGCCTTAATGTTCTCGTCAACATCCCAAGCGAGTTCCTCGTTGACAAAGGGCTTCCAAGTGCCCGACATCGAATCGACATCAAACTCATAGTCGTCGTTGGTGTAATAATCGTAAACATCAAACGTGTTGTCGGCTTTGAAATCATATATCCGCACACCGTCCAAGCCCAGCGCAATATCACTCATGTCCAAATGTAGCCCGACAGTCGCTTTCTGCATATCGGATTCTGTCACTTGGCCCGGATTGACGGGCGTTACGGGATTGTCTTCTGCTGATTCTGCGCATGAGGTCAGCATCATCGTTGCACTGTAAATAGTCAGGACGGCAGCGAGCATCCATAAACAACACTTTTTCATAATTGATACATAATTTAATAGTTTAACCATATATTATAGCGAACTCTCATTTCATTCACTTAATCAAAATTTTTTTCCTTTAACAATCACGATGCCATTTGTCGTAATGTCGGCAGGAGTGCCGTCAAGGCGATAAATGCGGGAGGAGGCCGATGTTGTCTCAGTATGGGTTACGGAATTGATGCCCGTTACGAGTTGATTGTACTCGGCAACAGCATTGGCTATCAGCTGCTGCACCTGTGGATCGGCATGCAGACGGGCTACGAGGGCACTCGACAGCATACGGGTTGCCTCGATGTCGGTAGCCCAGTGGTAGCCCACGATCAGTCGGTTGTAGCCGTACTGATAACCGCGGCGCAGTATCTCGTCCTGATGGTCGGGAGCCACCTCGACCATCATCAGTGCCGTAGTCCATCCCAGGTTGGTGTGACCAGAGGGGAAGCTACTCTTGCCGCGCTCCTTCTCTTCATCGCCAGCCACAAACGACGGTTCGTTCAACTGCACGAAAGGACGCTTGCGGAAGCGCAGGGGCTTCAGGCGGTCGGCAGTCTCGCTGGCTTTGTCGAGCACGAGGTCGATGAGGGCACAGATAGCGGGTGTTGTCTCAGGCGAGAGTTTCTGCTCAATGGCCTGTCCGAACACCTCGTACATCATCTTAACGCTATACTCTGCCTCATGGGCAGCTTGATCGCCACGTGGCGTATAGCGCACTGGCTTGGCAGCCCAGTAGCGGGTGACATCGGAGATGTAGCGGTAACTGGCTGTATCGACGGGGTTGTTCAGGAACTTCTCGCCGTGGGGCACATCGGCACCCTCCACGGGGTCGTAGCCCTCGGGCAGTCCCTTCAGCCGGGCATACTCGGCGCGGGCGGCCAGGATGTCTTTATGCAGTTCTGTATTAGTGTGGGCACGGGCAATGGCGGCAGCTCCGCTGTGATAGCCAGCATAGACGTCTGTCTGCCAATGGGCACCGGTAATGACGCGGTTCTCGCCGAACTCGAAGCCACGCCGCAGGATGGTGTCCTGAAGGGCGGGCCACATCTCGGCGAAGGCCAGTGCCGTGGCCCATCCGAAAGCGGTGTGGCATGATGGGTACGAACTTTTGGTGCGCAGGAAGTCGGTGTCGTACTGGCCCCACGGCTCCTCATTCATCATCTTGAGGGGTCGTGTGCGCCAACCCTGGTCCTTGGCCAGTCCGGCGTTCTGGTTGCCTGTGTTATAGGTCTTCACCAGCAGGCGCGACAGGGCGGGCATGGTCTCGTCGGCGATTGAGTCCAGGCCGAGGGCCTCTCCCAGCACCTTACGCATGGCCTGGTGGTCCCACATCGACTCGCGGCTGGCCTTCTCGCCGCGTGGCGTCAGGCGCTGCTTCTTGCCCCATTCCCATTGAAGCATGTCGTCCATGAAGTCGAGGCTCGTAGAGTCGGCAAATGCCGGCACGAAATAAATCACGTCGGGCTGGTCTTTTTTGAACACATAGACGGTGTCGTCAGCAGTCTGTGCCAAAACAGAGGCTGTACCGCAGAAGAGGATGGCGGCGAGCATCCATAGATTCTTTTTCATGTGTTGCTTATTTGTTTATGTACTTTCTACCTTTATATATTACGAGTCCCTTGTGCGACTTGTCCACCTGCTGGCCCATCATGTTGTAGACCTTTGACGGCTGTTCGCTGTTCGTTGACATGTCAACTGCATCAATAGCTGTCGGCATGACGCCATTCTCGAAGACTCCAACGGCATCCCATGCCTTCTTCACAGCCGCTGTCTCGGTGCTGTTGTCGCCGTAGAGTGATCCGGCGGCTTTGACGAATGCCGGACGTATGTCGGCATAGGTCGAAGCGGAGGCGGCGTATGATGTCAGTGTGAGGTAAGCTATCTTGCGCGCTTTCTCAATGCCGATGCCTGTCACCTTATAGCTGTAGCCCACGTCGTTGGTGCCCTCTCCGCCGTCTGACAGCAGATAGAAGAATTTGTTCTGCACACTGCTGTTGGTATGAACGCCGCCATCGTCAATGGTACTCTCGGTGTCTACCCAATACATTCCCTTATAGGTGTCGGGGCCTGGCGTCCTGCCTGCATAGGAAAGTTTTGGGAAAGCCATGTTGCGCATGTCGCTCGCGCCAATCATCAGGCCTCCGGTGCCTATCATCCAGGGGGCGTCCGGTTCGTTCCATTTCTTGCAACTGATGCCCATCAGGTCGCTGAACGACTCGTTGAGCGCACCCGACTCGCCCTTGTAAACCAGCTTGGCGGTCTGTTCGGTCACGATGTGGGTGAACTCGTGGCTCATCACCGACAGCTCTACGCAGGGCAGCATATTGAAATCGTTCAGGTAGTCTTCCCATCCTCCCATACCATACACCATGGGATAGGGCTTGATGTCTGCCATGGCTGCAGCATTGTTGCGGTCAGAGTCCAGCCAGGTGAGCTTGTCACTTTCCTCGGCCAGATAGACGAAGTTGTAAACAGGAGAACCGTTGCCGTCGTAGCTGTTGCGGCCGAAAACTTCCTTGTAGAAATCCAGCGTGCGCCCCATGCCCCAGTGGATGTCGCAGGCCGGGTCGTGGCTGGGTTCGTATTCGAAGATTACCTTTGTGCCGTTCTTGCCTTCAATCTCAACGGTGGTTACTCCTGTGGCGGAGGCATCGGGCTTCAGGCAGAGGGTGTCGCTTTCAAATCCCATGCCGAAGTCTTCGTCTTCGAAACTGACGGAGATGCCATCGCGCGGGATTACCTCCTGATACTTCATGAGATTGAACGTGACGGGCAACGCGTCTATTCTGAGGGTAATATTCTCTATCACGCCGATGCTCTTCTTCTGAGGGCTGTCTATGCCATAGCGGATTCTCATCGTTGCTTTGAAAGCCGGTTTTGCATCCACCAGATTGTCATTCAAATCTCTCACTTTCATTTTCGTGATGGTCAGCTTGTTAAGCCTGTAGGCGCTGAATGTCGCGGCATCGGTGCTGATATAGGAAGAGTTGTCGCCATCAAAAAGATAGGTTGAGACATCTTTGGTCGGGGGGAAATACGTCTTGGATTTCCCCATCTTGTCTATCTCCTCATAGGTAGGCAGCCAGGCGCCATTCAACGTATGGATGTTGCGCTTCTGGTCGTAAAGGTAAAGCCTGCCATCTGTACCCTTTGTCACGTCCATCGTCACGTTGCCGCTGTACAGGCTGTTACCCATGGCGGTGGCAGCCTCTCCTGCCGGCTGCGTCAGTGTGCGCATCAGCGGCACGCGCTGCAGTTCGTCGCCCGTCTCAACGTCGGTGTAAATCCAATAACGTTTGTCGGCCGACAGCGTCTTGTAGGCATAGCGGTATCCGTCCTTCGTATCTATCAGGTAGAGAGCGCGCCCCAACTGGTCGGTTGGTGTTCCATCCTTGTACACCAACGAACTCCTTCGGGCGGCAGCAGGCTGCTCCTGCGGCATGCGCTCTACCTCCATCACAGCACCGTTGGCACTGATTACCTTACCATCCTTGGCGTGCAGCAGAATCTGCGAGTGCTCCACCTCGATGCCTCCGACATACTGCCGGTATTCGATGCGGTCCATACCCGCAAAGTCCTTACCCTGGCTCACCTGTTTCCACTCTGTGCCTGCCGGCAGAGAGAACCACTGGTCGAAATACTGCTCAGCATTCTCTGCGGTGACATTCTCGTTTTCAAATGTTTTAAAGAAGTGTCCGTCCTTCAACTGGGCGTAGGCGCCTGCCATTATCAGCAGTGCCAACGCCATCATTAGTATTCTTTTATACATTGCTTCGTTTTTTATATAATTAATAATGGTCTCTTAATTCTTGTGGTGATAGTCCTCAATGAGTCCTTTCTTCACCAATATAGGCAGGATGTTGGAAGCCGACTGGCGGTCGCCCTTCTTCTTACGGCCGAAGTATTGTTCAAAGGTGACAGGGTCGCCTCTGAGCAGTTTCTCCATGAACTGGTCGTTCAGGCGCGTCATGATGTACTTGCCTTTTGCGTTCGGCTCCTTGTCCACCAGATACAATACGTGATGCTCCATCAGGTCGTCGTTGGTCAGCAGCAGGTCGGTAGCCAGGAAGATGCTGCCCCACGTGGTATGTCCTGTGGCCAAGAGGGCGATGTCGAGACCTATGTTCACCAGGTCGAGCACGTCGCCCATCGTCACCTTATAGCTTACCACCAGCAGCTTATTGCTCTGATAAGGTATGGCACGCAGGAAGTTGTTGACGGGCAGGATGCCACCGTCCTCGTCGCGCAGCGGACGCTGGTTATGAACAGCTGCTTGTCGATCTGCATCATGAACACATCATGCTTAATCGCCTTGTTCACCTCCTTGTCCGACGTCTTCAACGTAAAGTCCTGGCCATCGTACTTGACACGGATGGAGTCGGGTTCCTTGCCAGGAATCAGTTCTTCGTAGGGTTTCCACTGGCCGGCCTTGTAGTCGGCATAGCTCTTGCAGAACTTGGTCTGTGCCTGCGATGTCAGCGATACCAGCACCAAGACCATCATTACAATTCTTTTCTTCATATTAATATTCGGATTAAATTGAGACACTAAAAAACAATGCGGCCTCCCTTGGATTAGTCCAAGAAAAGCCGTATATTAACGCGCCCGTAAGGGACGACTTGTCAGTAAGCGTATTGCAGGTGAGTATCTGAGAGAGAGAGAGAGAGAGAGAGAGAGAGAGTAATCAAATCTTTGGAACTGCCAAAGATTTGCGCTGATTTTTGCTCTCGCTTAACAATATTTGACCTTTGGTCGAAACAGCTCACGCTCGGCAGAGTCCAAACACGTTTGGCTCTGCTCTCGCTTACTCGCTGCTTTATGTTGTTCTCTCTGCGGGGCATGTATGGTGCCATTGGTTTAGTTTTCGATGTTATAATTGATAAGGTCGAAGAACATCAGGCGAGTTTCAAGTTTGATGGGAGGCTCACCCTCGCGGTCATTGATGTTGCGGTACTTCTTTTCCTGTTCCTCGGTACTGAAGAAGAGGTGGAGTCCGCAACGCTCGTAGAACTTAATGAGTCCTGGCTCGTTGTAGGCATCGACAATAAGGAAACGACATCCAGACTTATTGCTCTCGCTGCTGAACCATGCCTTGACAAAATCAATAATCTGGGGACCAAGATGCAGGTGCTGAAAACGGCGGTCTACACCAAGACGGCCAAGGAGTACGGCGGGATAGTTCTGGCCGGACTTCTCGTCCTCAATGTCGGCAGCGATGACATCGCGTCGGCGCCAACTAAGATGGCGTGTAAAAATGCTGGCATTGGCCACGGTGATGGCTCCCATAATGGTGTCTGGGTCACCATCAGGACAGAAAGCGTATGTCTTGCCGAACATCGCTTTCTCGTATGCCTGTGCCTTGTTATGGAAGAAATCGTCTATGTCTTCACGCCCGCAATTGAAGTCAGCCAAGGCAGACTCAACCATCTTGAAGGGCATGAGCGCATAGTCGTGAATGTCTGCGCTCATCATTTGCCCTCGTTCTTACGTCGTTCTGCCAGTTGTTCGTACATCTTGCGGGTATTCTCTTCCACGCGGCGCACCATCTCGAAGGCCTCGGGATTGTACTGGGAGCCGCGCATGTACTTCTCGTTGTATTCGGCCTCGCGCTCGAAACGCTCAGCCACCTCACCCGTCAGGACGGGTACGTGTGAAATTGCCAATGCCATGTTCTTGCCTCCTATTATTAATTGTGGGTGCAAAGGTACAAAAAAAATGCTAATTATTCATAAAACCGAACGTGTTTAACATAATTTCCGCGGTAAAACATTACATTTGCTATAGATACAGCAGAATAATCAAGAATAATTGCTATCTTTGTATCGTGAATTGAAACGCATAGGCTCTGTTCTAATGAAGATTATGCCAACATAGCATGTCATCAGAATTATCTTCAAGCTTACTTGTTTGCCAAATCACCAGTGAGTAACATAAATGAATTTTCTGTTACCAATTTGTTACTCAGACACATCTTTGCAAAATGGTTTTATATGATAATCAATAAGATACAAATAAATTCCCGAAAGCGCAGCACACTACGGAGTAGTATATACTACACCCGTGGTGTCACCTCAACATTGTTCTTGTTCAGCTTTCGATTGTGGTAGTTCGAATAACCAAAAACAAAGCGTCAGTAACGCCTTCTAATATGTAGTGCTCCACCCATCGGCTCCGCCATCCTCAGATGGCATCGTTGCCGCATCGGGCGGATGCAGGGACAAAGGTACAAAGATTTTTTGAGATTTACGTCAAAAGCAAGCCAAAACTTCAAATAATTGCGAAAAAAAATGGATGATAAAAGAAATATGCTTGCCTTTGGAACACAACGGAACCCGTGTGTACTCGGCCTCGGCTTCCCGCCCTGCGTTATCAAAACGTTATAATGATAGTTTCCCCTCCAGCAATCTCTTTAGGAAGTCTTTTAGTTTCAGGACTAACAATTGGGGAAATGGAATCTCTTTGAGAACATCAAAATGGCTGTCATCAGAAACAATGTAGGCCGCATTGGCGGCAAAGGCGCAATCGACAAACTTGTCATCGTCATGATCTGCAGCAATAAGGCCCAAATGGAACTGCGGGTCAATAAACTCAACGAACTCGCTTTCGACAATGGCGTTGATAACGTTCACAGCAACGACAGGACTGGCTTTGCGGGCAATGATTTCCTGATATTCATCTAATATCTCATTTGATACGCACAGCGTAAACCGTCCGGCCTGGAAGTCTTTCCAAACACGGAAATTCTCACTCTTCGAGGAAATACAGGCCAGAAGGCAATTCGTATCGAGGACTATCTTGTTATTTTGCATACTTGTATGGTGTGCGAAGATGCTCTTTTAATACGGCTTCGTTCTCCTGCTCACTCCATTGTCCAGCATCCCATAAACGGTCCATCTCCTCTGTTGCCTTTTGGGCGTAATAGTTGGAGATGACCTGACGCAGTTCGTTAACCTGCTCCAAAGTCTTCATTCGCCCTAACAGCCGTAGGATGCTTAGTTGGGCTTCGTTTAGCATCGTTCTCTGTTCCATATCCCTTTTCGTTTTGTTGGTCTTGCGGTCTTCGCCTGCAAAGATAAGAAATTAATTTGAAACTCGTTGCTCATTTGCCGTTAATTTGCCTAAATACATTTAGGAACACAGCGGAACCGACCCCGTGTGCACTTTAGACAAATAACGAGAAGCGTTCGAGAAGCGTTCTTTGACATCGTGGAATAGAAATATTGGAAAAGATTTGGATTTTTCCTTTCTTTGTCGTACCTTTGCGGCAAATAAACCGTAACGACGATGAGAGAGAGTAAACCATATCCCACTATCAGCGAGGAAGACGGCAGCTGTATGACAGCGCAGGAGCCGACAGCGGCAGCCTATGCATCGGAACTCAGCCAAACAGGAACACATCCTCACATTCCAGGTCTGCCCCATACATGGGACGAACTTGTTGAAAGCCTTATGGAATGTGAAGAGGAGATAGAACGTGGCGAGTATGTTGAATGGGAAAATGCTGTTCAGCAGATGAGACGGTATAGGCGGTATGGTTCATAAAGTTATTGTTCGTAAAAGAGCGATCATCCAGTTCCAGAGCATCTGCGACTACCTTGCCGAAGAGTTTGGTGAACATACTGCTGATGACTTTGAATTCGAAGTCGAGAATTGTGTAGCCACGCTACGGAAGTTCCCTGCCCCACCCCCGACCCCTCCCCTACATGGGAGGGGAGTGCCATCCGGACAATGCACTGGAAAAGTCATCTGACTCCAAAATTTCCAGGCCTCTCGCCAAAATTTCCAAGCCTCTCGCGAAAAAATGCAGGCTTCTCGCAAAAATTTCCAGGCTTCTCGTCAACATTTGCAGGCTTCTCAAATTTTTTTCCCGCTTCATACTGTCATCTGTCATATCTGCTGGATAACATACTGGCCGACAGGTATTTAATGTGAAATCATACTGTCATATACTGTCATATACTGTCATGTCGTTATCGGCCCCTACTTTGCTCCGAGCAAAGTAGGAGTTTGCTACGGGCAAACTACCAGTTTGGAGCCTCCAAACGTCCCAAAAGCCATGAAAGCATGACGGAATATGACAGTATATGACAGTATAAAACGGAATAATTTAGCGTAAATGCCTGATAATAGGCTATTTGCCTAAAAGCATGACAGATGACAGATGAAACATAAAAAAACGCCGCTGGAGCTATTGTCTCAGCGGCGGAGAATTCTCTCTTCGCCTCTCACCCATCCGTTCAGAGCGTCAGCGGCTCGTAGGGCAGTCCGAAGACGTCGGCTACGGCCTTGAACACCACCTTGCCCTCTACGATGTTCAGACCCTTGGCCAGGGCGCTGTCGTCGTGGCAGGCCTTGCGCCATCCCTTGTCGGCCAGGGCTATGGCGTAGCGCAGGGTGGCGTTGGTGAGTGCCAGCGTCGAGGTGTTGGGCACGGCACCGGGGATGTTGGCCACGCAGTAGTGAACGATGCCCTCTTCGGTGTAGACGGGTTCGCTGTGGGTGGTGGGGTGCGATGTCTCGAAGCAGCCGCCCTGATCGATGGCCACGTCGACGAGCACGGTGCCCGGCTCCATGAGCTTCAGCATGTCGCGGGTAATCAGATGGGGTGTCTTGTCGCCCGGCACGAGGACAGAGCCAATGACGATGTCGACCGTTGGCAGCTGCTGGCGGATGTTGTGCTCAGAAGAATAGAGCGTGTGTACATTGGCCGGCGTCTCAAGGTCGAGCTGTCGCAGACGGGGCAGCGACACGTCGGTGATGGTGACCTCGGCCCCCATGCCTGCTGCCATGCGTGCGGCAGCCTCGCCGACGATGCCGCCGCCGAGCACCAGCACCCGTGTGGGTGAGACACCGGGCACGCCACTGATGAGCTTGCCCTTGCCGCCTTTGGTCTTTTGCAGGTAGTAAGCACCGTTGAGCGTAGCCATGCGTCCGGCCACCTCGCTCATGGGCTGCAGCAGCGGCAGCGAGCCGTTGGGCAGCTGTACCGTCTCGTAGGCCAGGCAGACGGCCCCGCTCTTCAGCATGGCATCGGTCAGCTCCTCCTCGCAGGCGAAATGGAAGTAGGTGAACAGCAGCTGGCCTGCACGTACCAGTTTGTACTCCGGTTCGATGGGTTCCTTCACCTTCACAATCATCTCTGCCTCGCGGTAGACGTCGTCGATGGCAGGCAGGATTGTGGCGCCTGCCTTCACGTAGTCGTCGTCGCTGAAGCCGCTGCCCTCGCCAGCCGTGTGCTGCACAAAGACCTCATGGCCACGGCGCGTCAGTTCTGCCACTCCCGCAGGGGTCATGCCCACGCGGTTCTCGTTGTTCTTAATCTCTTTGGGAATACCTACTTTGCACATAATATCAGGGTTTTTAGTTTCTATGCGGTTCAAAAAACGGTGCCATGGCAGCACTTTTCAGTTGCAAATGTACTAAAAATTCTGGAATTACCAAGCTCTTGCGATAAAAAAAACTGCATGAGGCGATGATTTTCTAAAATTGTTTTCTTGCATGATTCCCCGGAAAAGTGTACTTTTGCAGCCGTAAATGGTATATGTAGACGACCATATTAACGATTTCGACCTGCTGGCAGCCCTCGACTTGCTGTCGGAGCAGCGGCGCGAACAGACCCTGCGCTTCAAGCATGAGCAGGGCCGGCGCACCTGCGTCCTGGCCTACAGGCTGCTGCAACGGGCCTTGCAGCAGGAGTACGGTATCACCGCCAAGCCGCTCTTCGACTATGGCGAGCATGGCAAGCCGGTGCTGACGGGCCATCCCGACATACACTTCAACCTGAGTCACTGCCGCGAGGCGGTGGTCTGCGCCGTGGGCAACCGTCCCATAGGCGTTGACGTGGAGTCGGTGGGTCGCTATAGTGAGTCGCTGGTGCGCTACACGATGAACGATGACGAGCAGGCCCAGATAGCCGCCGCCGAGCACCCTGAGGTGGCGTTCATCAGGCTGTGGACAATGAAGGAGGCACGGCTGAAGCTGACGGGCGAGGGTATCACCAACGACCTGAAGACCGCCCTCGCTGACAGCCACCGCTACCGCTTCACCACCGTGGAACGGTTAGACAGAAACTATATCTATACGGTATGCGAGGAAAGATAATCATACGGTTCATCAAGGACTGGACGCTGCCCGTGGCCATGGGCATGGGAGCACTGCTCTACCTGCTGTTTGCCTTCACCCCGCAGTTAGAGACGGCAGCCACGGTCATGGGGCCGTTCTTTGCCACGATACTGCCGCTGTTTATGTTTCTCATCCTGTTTGTCACGTTCTGCAAGGTGGACTTCCGCCAGCTGCGCCCCGTGGCGTGGCACTTCTGGGTGGGCGTGTTCCAGGTGCTGTTCATAGGCGTGCTCATGGCCCTGATGCTGATGGACGAGGATCTTTCGAGGTACGAGGTGCGAGGTACGAGGTACGAGAGTGCCATAGACACGAAGGTGCTGATGGAGGCGCTGCTCATGTGCATCATCTCGCCCTGTGCCACGGCAGCTGCCGTAGTGACGCAGAAGCTCGGCGGTTCGCTTGAGCAGATGACCACCTACACCTTCCTGTCAAACTTCCTGACGGTGCTGCTGGCGCCGGTCTGCTTCCCGCTGATAGAGAAGGAGGCCGACATCACGTTCCTCGCGGCGTTCGTCAAGATTCTGCATGAGGTGTTCCTGGTGCTCGTCATGCCCATGCTGCTGGCCTACGTCGTGAAGCACTACATGAAGGGCCTGCACCGCCGTATTGTCAGCGTGCGCGACCTGTCTTACTATCTATGGGCCTGCTCGCTGATGATTGTCACTGGCACCACGGTGAAGAACATCGTCCATGCCCAGGTGTCCGTCTGGCTGCTCACCGCCATCGCCCTGCTGGGTCTGGTGGTCTGCATCGTGCAGTTTGCCGTGGGCCGCTATATAGGCCATTACTTCGACCATACGCAGGAGGCAGGCCAGGCCTTGGGCCAGAAGAACACGGCCTTTGCCATCTGGCTCTCCTCGGCCTACCTCAATCCTTTGAGTTCCGTAGGCCCGGGCTGCTACATCCTCTGGCAGAACATAGTCAACTCGGTGGAGATATGGCAGTACCGGAAAAAAGCAAGGAGCTGACCCTTTGGCCAGCTCCTTGCTTTCTTTCGGTATGCTTAGAGTTTTGCTAACTCAATCACCTTGTCGACGGCTGCCGACAGTCCGTCGGCGTTCTTGCCGCCAGCCTGGGCGAAGTGGGGCTGTCCGCCACCGCCGCCCTGAATGAGCTTAGCAGCCTCGCGCACCATCTGTCCGGCGTTCAGACCATGATTGCTGACCATGTCGTCGCTCATCATAATGCTGAGCTGGGGCTTCTGGTTGTCGTGAGAGCCGATGACGCAGAGCAGCGAGCCTTCGACGGCAGCACGTACTTTAAAGGCCAGGTCTTTGGCAGCGGCAGGACTCATCGGTATCACGTCGGTAATGACTGTGACGCCATTCACGTTGCGAGCCTTTTCTACCAGTCGCTTGGTTGTACGCTCTACGGCCTGAGCCTGGAAGCCTTCAATCTCCTTCTTCATGTGGTCGTGCTCCTCAATATATTTCTGGATGACGGCCTGCAGGTCCTTGGCGTTGTTGAAGAACGACTTGATGTTCTTGATCATGTCTTCCATGTGGTAGAGCAACTCCTCAGCCTGATTGCCCGTGACGGCCTCGATACGGCGGATGCCGGCGGCGACGCTGCTCTCAGAGATAATCTTGAAGAAGCCGATGCGGCCTGTCGAGGTGGCGTGGATACCGCCGCAGAGCTCGCACGACGGTCCGAAGCGCATGACGCGCACCTTGTCGCCGTATTTCTCGCCGAAGAGGGCGATGGCCCCCAGCTTCTTAGCCTCCTCCATGGGCATGTCGCGGTGCTCGTCGCGTGGCAGGTCCTGACGTATCATGTCGTTCACCATGCGCTCCACCTGACGCAGCTGCTCGTCGGTCACCTTCTCAAAATGCGAGAAGTCGAAGCGCAGGGTGCTCGGCGATACAAACGAGCCCTTCTGCTCCACATGGTCGCCCAGCACCTGTTTCAGGGCATAGTCCAGCAGGTGGGTGGCGGTGTGGTTGGCTGCCGAGGCATCGCGCTTGTCGGTATCGACGCAGGCCATGAACTCTGCCGTCGGGTCCTTGGGCAGCTGCTTCACAATGTGTACCGTCTGGTTGTTCTCGCGCTTGGAGTCAATCACCTCAATGGTCTCGTTCTCTGAGACGAGCACACCCTGGTCGCCTACCTGGCCGCCCATCTCGCCGTAGAACGGCGTGTAGTCGAGCACCAGCTCATAGAACTCGTTCTTCTTCTGTGTCACCTTGCGGTAGCGCAGGATATGGCAGCTGTACTCGCTGTAGTCGTAGCCTACGAAGACCTGCTCGTGGGCCTCATGGGTCTCATGGGAAATTTCTACCCAGTCGCTGTTTTCAACAGCGGCGGCGTTGCGGGCGCGCTCCTTCTGCTTCTGCATCTCCACGTTGAACTGCTCCTCGTTGACGGTGAAGCCGTTCTCGCGGCAGATAAGCTCCGTCAGGTCGAGGGGGAATCCGTAGGTGTCGAACAGGCGGAAGGCCTGTACGCCGTCCAGCTCGGTCTTTCCCTCGGCCTTGAGCTGTTCCATGGCCTTGTCGAGCATGGTGATACCCTTGTCCAGTGTGCGCAGGAACGAGTCCTCCTCCTCCTTCATCACCTTGGCAACGAGCGTCTGCTGGGCCTTCAGTTCGGGGAAGGCGTCGCCCATCTCCTCGACCAGCGTGGGCACCAGCTTATAGAGGAATGCCTCTTTCTGTCCGAGGAACGTGTAGGCATAGCGCACGGCACGGCGCAGGATGCGGCGGATGACGTAGCCGGCCTTGGCGTTAGACGGCAGCTGGCCGTCGGCGATGGAGAAGGCCACGGCACGCAGGTGGTCGGCGCAGACGCGCATGGCCACGTTAATCTGCTCTTGGGCCTCATTGGCCTCCTGAGTCCCATTGGCCCTATTGGCCTCCTGAGCCTCATAGGTCTCGTAGGAGAGGCCCGTTATCTGCTCCTCAGCCTTGATGATAGGCTGGAACACGTCGGTGTCGTAGTTAGAGTGCTTGCCCTGTAGCATGCGCACCAGTCGCTCAAAGCCCATGCCCGTGTCGATGACGTTCATTGACAGTTTTTCCAGACTTCCGTCAGCCTTGCGGTTGTACTGCATGAACACCAGGTTCCATATCTCGATGACCTGAGGGTCGTCCTGGTTCACCAGCTCACGGCCGCTCTTGCCGCTGGCGGCACGCTGCTCGGGCGTGCGGCTGTCAACGTGAATCTCAGAGCAGGGACCGCAGGGGCCGGTGTCGCCCATCTCCCAGAAGTTGTCGTGCTTGTTGCCGTTGATGATATGATCCTCGGGCACGTGCTTCAGCCAGTAGCCGGCAGCCTCGTCGTCGCGTTCCAGCCCCTCCTTCGGGTCGCCCTCGAAGACGGTCACATAGAGGTCTTTCGGGTCGAGCTTCAGTACGTCAACCAGATATTCCCAGGCCATATCAATGGCACCCTCCTTGAAGTAGTCGCCAAACGACCAGTTGCCCAGCATCTCGAACATAGTGTGGTGGTAGGTGTCATGGCCCACCTCCTCCAGGTCGTTATGCTTACCGCTCACGCGCAGGCACTTCTGTGTGTCGGCGCGGCGGCGTGGCTCTGGCTCGCGGGTACCCAAAATGATATCCTTCCACTGGTTCATGCCTGCGTTGGTGAACATCAGTGTAGGGTCGTCCTTGATGACCATCGGTGCCGAGGGTACGATGGCGTGCTGCTTTGACTCGAAAAACTGTTTGAACGAGTCGCGAATCTCTTTTGCTGTCAACATAATTATTTTCGATTTACAATATTTACAATTTACGATTTATTCCGACTTCCTGGCTATTGTTTGGAAATTTGGGTGCAAAGGTACAAAAAAAATGAGAGTAAAGTGTTAAGCATTAAGAGTTTTTTCGTAACTTTGGAAGAAATTGCAGGATTTCTTTGTAGAAAGGCTGTTCGGGAGATTGAGGAATTTGAGGGTTACGGATAAGAGACCGTACTAATCTCCTTGTTCTGCTATAATTTGCATCAAAGACCACCCGATGACGAGCCACCAGCCGTTTTTTGACTCACCATCGGGTGCAAAGGTAAAATAAAAATTTGAAAAGGCAAAAGATATTCCCATTATTATTGAGTTAAAGCGGAGAAAACAATGGGGAAATCTACTTATGGTATTTCTTACGATAGCTGTTGGGTGTCATGCCCGAATGTTGCTTGAAGTACTTGCCGAAGAACGAGGTGTTAGGGAAGTTCATGGCCTGGGAAATCTGCTTGATGCTGTCGTCTGTATATCGTAATCGGCGCTCTATCTCTTTCATCGTCACTACTTTGATGACATCCGTGGGGGTGCGGTTAAGTGAACTACGAACAATGGTAGAAAGATATTTAGGTGTGATATTCAGGCGGTCTGCATAGTATTCTACGAGGCGGTTGTGCCCGCAGTCTTCGTTCACCATCCAGACGAACTTCTCAACCAACTGATCGCCACGAACGGTAGCTTCAGTTTCGGGCACATTCATCTCATTGTCTATGATGCCAATTACCTTTAGTAGGAAAGCATTAATAAGCGAGCGCATCTCACCATTCTGATAACGCCCGGCAGTCTGCCGGATACGACTGCATATCAGGCTGTAGTATGCAAAGACATCTTGAGAATCGGTTTCTGTAAGATGAACCACAGGATGCGTTTTGACATAGAATGCGCTGCTGATGACCTGAGTGTGCAATTCCCGTGATGCCATCAATTCTGACGGTTTGATGGCGAGCAGTTTGCAGTCGAACTTAGGAGAAATCATATAGTCTGACAGAACACTGCCAGGCACTCCGAGGAACAAATCGCCCTCTTGGATTGTTATGCACTTACCGTCATATTCGACTTGCATCTTCCCAGCCGTACAAATGATTACCAGCACATGCTCTATGTAGTATGTGCTGTTCTCAGGCAAATCTTGTACTTTATCAATGATAATAAGGTCTTGCTCATTGAAGGCAAGATATTCCTGTTTTTCTGTCAACCCTAAATGTTTCATATTTGGCTTAACTTCGCTTTCCGCTGCAAAAGTAGTCATATTTTCCCATATACATGTGTTCTATACTTCTAAATGAATGTTCTAACCGTTATATTTCTCAATGGTGGAACATTTTGCAGGAAGAATAGGACGCGGATAGATGTCTTTTTTTGCTGAAATTTGCACGCGAATTGAAAACAATAAGAAAAAAGGGTATGAACAAGACAAAAACATTTCTGATTGCAGTTGCGGTCATGAGTCTCATGGCATGCGGCGGGAACAAAACGGAGCGCAAGGCTGAGCCGATAGCCGTGGAGACCGAGACGGTGAAGGCTGGCAGCGACTTGCAGGGCCGCACTTATGTGGGCGTAGTTGAGGAAGAATCGGCCACCAGTATCAGTTTTACCGGGGCGGGCACACTGACACGGGTGTATGTAGAGGAAGGTCAGGCGGTACGCGCCGGACAACTCATTGCCGAGATGGACAAGACACAGGCACAGAATATGCTGGCCGCCGCTGAGGCGCAGATGAAGCAGGCCAACGATGCATTGGCACGTATGAAGCAGTTACATGACAACGGTTCGCTGCCTGAAATCAAATGGGTGGAGACACAGAGTGCGGTGGAACAGGCACAGGCGACACTCGACCTGGCCAAGAAGACTCTGGCCGACTGCAGCGTCCGTACCCCCGTCAGCGGCATCATCGGCAAGGGAGTGAAGGAGGCTGGCGAGACGGTACTGCCTGCCCTGCCCGTGGCTTCTGTCCTCAATATAAATAAGGTACGTATCGTGGTGAGTGTACCCGAAAAAGAGATTGCAAACTTTACACCCAAGACGCCAACAACCATCAGCGTGGAGGCACTGGGCGGACGTACCTATCAGGGTGGCACCATCACCAAAGGCATAGAGGCTGATGGAACAACGCATACTTACGATATCAAGATACATCTGCAGAATACCGATCATGGTCTGTTGCCGGGCATGGTGTGCCAGGTGAAAGTCAATGGCTCGACCGCTGCTGCTCAGATGTCTGTGCCCATCACTGCCGTGCAGCAGAACGCACAAGGCAAAAAGTTCGTGTGGGCGGTAAAAGACGGCAAGGCACATCGAAGCATCGTGACCATTGGCCGCGCCTCGGGCAATCGTATCGCTATCGAAGAAGGCTTGACAGAGGGCGACGTCATCATTATCGAGGGCTATCAAAAGTTAAGCGAAGGAGTAGAGGTAAAAAATAGGCAGCTATGATGAAGAAGAAAGAAAAAAAGAACTGGGTAGCGTGGCTGATGCACAACTACCGCATCACGTTCCTGCTCGTAGGGGTGATGTTCGTGATGGGATTCCTAGGCCTCGACAAGATGGCGAAGGCTGAATTCCCCGACTTCACCATCCGCCAGGGCGTGGTAGTGGCCGTCTATCCAGGTGCCACAGCCGAGGAGGTGGAGATGCAGGTGGCCCGCCCCTTGGAGCGCTACCTGTTTACATACGACGAGGTGAAGCGCAAGAAGACCACTTCGACCAGTTCGAACGGCCTCTGCACGATCATGGTGGAACTGGAGGACGACGTGAACAACAAAGACGAGGTGTGGTCAAAAATCCGGCATGGCCTAAACGCGTTCAAACAGCAGTTGCCGCAGGGCGTGCTGGCCTTGGTGGTCAACGATGACTTCGGCGAGACGTCGGCCATCCTACTGGCCATCGAGAGCGAGCACCGCTCTTATCGCGAACTGAAGAAATACTCCGATGACCTGAGCGACGAGTTGCGCCGCATCAGTTCGGTGAGCAATGTCAACCTCTACGGCGAGACCCGCGAGCAGATCACCCTCTACGTGGACCACGAGCGACTGGCAGCCTACGGCATTGGACAGTTGCAGCTCACCCAGACACTCAACGCCGCTGGACTGACCACAACCGCCGGCAGTATCACGGGCTGGCAAAAGGATGTGCCTATCCACGTAAAAAATGCCGTGAACAACGAGGAGGAAATAGAGAACACCATCATCTTCACCGACCCCAATAACCATGTGGTCCGCGTGAAGGACGTGGCCGAGGTGAAGCGCGAGTACGACGTGTCGGAGAGCTACATCGAGTTCAACGGCCATCCTTGCGTCATCCTCTCCTTAGAGATGAAGCCAGGAAATAATATTGTGCAGTACGGCAAGGATGTGCAGGAGGTGATGGACGAATATATCGAGACCCGCCTGCCAAAGGATGTCACTGTTCAACGCATCACAGACCAGTGCAAGGTGGTGGGCGACTCGGTGAACGACTTTCTCCTTAACCTTGTAGAGTCGATGGTCATCATCTTCGTTGTCATGTTGGTGCTATTCCCTTGGCGAACAGCAGTAGTGGCCGGAACGATGGTGCCGCTCAATACCTTTATCTCCGTAGCCATCATGTACTTCTGCGGCATTCCGCTGAACACGGTGACGCTGGCCGCCCTCATCATCGTCATGGGTATGGTGGTCGATAATGCCATCGTAGTGCTCGACGGCTACTTGGAGTATCTGGGCAAAGGCATGAGCCGCTGGCACGCCGCCGCCCACGCATCGATGCACTATTTCATGCCGATGGCGCTGGCCACACTATGTATCAGCGTTATCTTCTTCCCGTTCCTCGTTATGATGACGGGCATGGTGCTCGACATGATTTACTTCCTACCGTGGACCATCGGCATCAATCTGCTCGTGTCGCTGATGCTCTCCGTCGTCTATATCCCCATTATGGAGGTGTGGCTTATCAAACCGCAGAAGCAGAGTAGCAAGCAGAAAAAGTCTATCACTGACTATGTGCAAGCAGCATACGACACCACCCTTGCCTGGACGTTCCGCCACCCCTGGAAGACCATCGTCGGCGGCATCGGCGTGGTGGTGCTGAGTGGCATGCTCATAGGCCCGAAGCTGAAAATCCGCATGATGCCTATTGCCGACCGCAATCAGTTTGCCGTGGAGATAACCCTTCCCAAAGGCAAGGGACTGGCGGAGACAAGAGCCATTGCCGACTCTGTGTATAAAGAGTTGCGAAAGGACGAACGCGTCGTGAGCGTCACATCGTTTATCGGTTGTTCGTCGCCCCGTTTCCACGCAGCATACGCCCCCAAGGCTGGTGGTCGTAACTATGCGCAGTTCATCGTCAACACCACTTCAGCCAAGGCTACCGAAGAGGTGCTTGACAAGTTTGAACCCATGAGCGACCGCTTCCCTAATGCCTTCGTCAAGTTCAAGCAACTCGACTACCAGAACTTCACGCCTTTCGAGTTCCGCTTCTATGGTGAGAACCTCGACTCGCTGCACCGGGTGGCCGACGACGTGATGGCACTCATGCGCCGGAATCCTGACGTGATGAATATACGTACAGACTGCGAGGAACGCCGTCCTTACGTGGAGGTTGAACTGGACCCGGTAGCCACAGCACAGTTGGGCATGAACCGCACGCTGGCCGAACTGGAACTGATGCTGAACACAGGCGAGGTGAAGATGGGACAGGTATGGGAAGGCAACTACGAAGTGCCTGTCATATTAAAAGACAAGCATAACGAAGACCTCGACTGCGACGGCGTTGGCAACCTCTATATGTCAGCCGGTATCAATAGTGTGCCCCTGCGCCAGATAGCCGATGCACAGCCAGCCTGGGGAGAGACCAATATCGTGCATCGCAATGGCGTACGCTGCATCACGGTCAATGTTGAGGCCAAGCGCGGTGTCTACACCAACGCCCTGCAGAGTGGTTTTACGAAGATGATACAGGAAAAGGTCAGCCTGCCTCAGGGTGTACGCTTCGAGGTGGGCGGTGAGCCGGAGGATGATGCTGAGAAACAAGGTTCCCTCGGTGCCGGCATGGCCGTCTCATTCATCATCATCTTCTTCTTCCTACTCTTCAACTTCAAGACCTACAAGATCACCTTCGTCAGCATAGCGGCTATTGCCCTCTGTCTGCCGGGTGCTTTGCTCGGTCTGTGGTTGATGGACCGCCCAATAGGTGTCACTGCCGTCTTCGGCTTCATCACACTCATGGGAATGATTATGCGCAACGAAATCCTTATCTTCGAGCATGCCGACGGACTTCGCAAGCAGGGATGGACGGCACGCGATGCCGCTTACGATGCTGGACACCGTCGCATGGTGCCCATCTTCCTCACCACAGCTACTACAGCTATGGGCGTGGTACCGATGATTATCGCCGCAACAAATTTCTGGATGCCTGTGGGTGTAACCATCTGTGCCGGCGGCATCGGCTCCCTCATCATGGTAGTCATCATGCTACCTGTTATTTACTGGAAGTTATACGAAAAGAAAAAAGACAAGCAATGAAAAATATAATGGTATTTCTCTTCAGTTGGGTATGCTGTGGAACAATCGCAGCTCAGACAACCCTCACAGTCGACCAGTGCAAGCAACTGGCTCGTGAGAACAATATTGCCTTGCGCTCGGCTCGCAACGACATCGAGCAGGCTGAGCAGCAGAAGAAGCAGGCCTTCACCAACTATTTCCCTCAGGTGTCGGCCATGGGGGCCGGCATGACTGCCAACAAGCACTTGGTGCAGATGGATATGGAACTGCCAGTTGCTCTCACCGCTGCCATGCCTGCGGGAGCCGCGACCCCGATAAGCATGGGTATGATAAAGAATGGCGTAGTTGGCAATGTGATGGCCATGCAGCCTATCTTCGCCGGAGGGCAGATCATCAACGGCAACAAGTTGGCTAAAGTGGGCGTAGAGGCCAGTCGCATCCAACTGGAAGCCTCGGAGAACGAGGTGGAACTGACCACCGAACAGTATTTCTGGCAGGTGGTGTCGCTGAAGGAGAAACTCGTCACCCTCGCCTCACTTCACAAGATGCTGGAGCAGTTGGAGAAGGATGTGACCGTCAGCGTCAATGCCGGCGTGACAACCCGCAACGACCTGCTGCAGATACAACTGAAAGTGAACGAGATAGAGAGCCAGAAAGTGCAAGTGGAAAATGGCCTCGCCATCAGCAAACAACTGTTAGGACAGTATATCGGAAAGAGCGATGAGTTCGACGTCGCCTGCACAATTGATGTAAATACCATACCGTTGCTGGATGCCCGTCTGAAGCAAGACCATCAGGCTTCCCTCGCTTCCACCACGCAGTATCGTCTTTTAGAAAAGAATGTAGAGGCTAACCGCCTACAGCACAAGATGAAGGTAGGCGAGCAGCTGCCGACCGTCAGCGGCGGTGCCGTCTATACCTACAACAACCTGGTGGGCGATGGCCGTGGCGTGGGCATGCTCGTGGCCACCGTCAGCGTGCCCATCAGCGGCTGGTGGGGCGGCTCGCATGCTATCAAGAAGCAGAAACTGGCCTACGAGCAAGCCCGCGACCAGATGGTCGATGTCAGCCAGAAACTCGTCATCAACATGAACAACTGCTGGGCCAACGTAGAGACCAGCCATAAGCAACTCGCCATCAGCCGCAAGTCGATAGAGCAGAGCGAGGAGAACCTCCGCCTGAACAACGACTACTACCGTGCCGGCACCACGACGATGAGCGACCTGCTCGATGCCCAGAGCAGCTATCAGCAGAGCCGCGACCAATACGTGGATGCCTACATCGACTATCAGCAGAATCTGCTGAAGTACCGCCAGGCTACGGGACAATAAAAAACAATTTAAAACCAATAAATAATTATGGACAACGTATTAACAGCGATTTTCAAAGTAGAGAGCGAGGGCTTCCAGGCTTTCGCCGAGATTCAAGAAGAACTGAAAGGTGAACTCTTCTTCGTGCCCCAGATGGCATTGGTAAAGTACCACTTAGGCTATCTCCAGACACTGGGCAGCTATGAGTCACCCGCATTGGAGAACGGAAAGACTTTCAGCGGAGGACTTTTCGGTAGTCTGCTTGGCATTCTGGGCGGTCCCGTCGGTATGCTGCTCTGTGGCACTACAGGAGCAATGATGGGAATGGCTTCAAGCCGAGCCGACAGCGAAGCAGCATCGTCGCTGCTTGAGAATGTTTGCGACAAGCTCGAGGACAACACCGTGGCCATCGTCGCCCTGACTCGCGAGGAGAACGAGACCTATCTGGACAGTATCCTGAAGAAGTTTGATGCCGTCGTCATCCGTCGCAGTGCTATCCTTGTGGCCGAGGAAGTGGCAGAGGCCAGGCGCATGGAGGAGGACATGCAGCAGCAGGTCCGTGCCCAGCTGCGTGCTGAGAAGAAACAGGAGTTCAAGGATAAGATTCAGCAGAAGAAGGAGCAGATCAAGGCCGACTTCGAGGCTTTCTTGGCTTCATTTAAGCAAAAAGGATGAAGATTACTCCTTCAAACTACTAAAAGATGACACACACTTGTGCTGTCATCTTTTTATTTTCTTCTGAATTCTATGGGCGAGACACCTTCGTTAGCATTGAAGAAACGGCTGATGATGCTGTCTGGCTCGGGTGATGCCAAGGTGAAGATCTCTGAAGATTGTTGTCTCGTCATTCAGGTTCAAGGAAATCATTACTGTCATGCAATAGAACGTGAAAACATTTTTGAAAAAACGGGGAAACTCTCCATGCTACAACTATTATTCATGAATTTCGGAATAGGTGGATTAAAAGACAGATCAGCGGGAGATGTTTCGGAATTCTGTCATTATAAGACTGACTTTGTTTACAGGTGGCAAAGGATTCTGCCTTCACATACCGTAGCTAATATCATTGATGCTATAAGTACTGACATTATGGAGATAATGTACCGGAGAGAAAGTGTGTAATACTAGTCAACTTCGCATTTGCCAGCTATACAATGTCTTACTATTAGAAGGGAATGCTTGCCCTATTCTGTAATCAAGTTCCTCAGAAGGGTGTAGCCTAATACGCACCTTTATGTGGAGTGCCACACAAAGATGCTTGTCTGCTTTCTGATGAGCAAGCTCTGCTGACATTAGGTTTTATAGGTTAGGTTGTTTCCATGAATTGTTAATTATCAACAGGAAATTTACAAAGCCATGTTGTTTGGATGGTTCTGTTTACCTTTGTGTCAAAATTTAACAAAAACTAAACAGACATGGAAGTAATATCAATTGAGCGCAGTACCTACGAGGAACTGCTGACGAGCTTCAATAGCTTCGTCACAAAGATGAAGGAGATGGCCAGTAGAGGTAATGACAAAGGGTTGGACGATTGGCTCGACAATCAAGATGTATGCCAGATGCTGAACATCAGTCCAAGAGCATTACAAACTTTACGGTATAACGGGACGTTGGCCTATTCTCAAATCAACCACAAGGTATACTATAAGCCTGAGGATGTGGAAAGGATTCTGTATGTTGTGGCTGGTAGAGACAAGGATAGCAAGATGTGTAACCTCAAAACGGAGTGCCTATGAACGAACTGATAATGCCTCATAACGTTGGCGTGAAAAATGCACTGGAGAACATGAAGGAGGTGCTTGCTCTATACAAGAAAGTGATAGGCAATTATCGTCCATTGCTTGATGGTGAACGCTATTTGACAAATAAAGAGGTCGCACAGATTCTGAAAGTCAGCAGACGAACGCTACAGGAATATCGAAATGATGGAGTGATACCTTATATATTATTAGGTGGCAAGGTACTTTATCGTGAGAGTGATTTAGAGAGGGTTCTGGAGAGTTGCTATCATCCTGCTTATAAACGATAGAGGAAAAAGAAAGAGCCGTTAGTAGTTCTTGTACTGAGGGAATATGACGCAGAAAGACGGATGACAGACTTCGCTAATCATTCGTCTTTCTGCTTTGAAGGCTTTGGGTCGCTGTGATCTATGCCATCTTGAGATTCTTGAATGATGCATTGAGCTTATTGCCAAGCATCGTCAGGTCATTGTCAAGTTTCTGGCTCGTGATTTTGGCGTAAATCTGGGTGGTCACAATATTGGTGTGTCCCAAGACTCGGCTCACGCTCTCAATAGGCATTCCTTTTGAAAGCGCCAAGGTGGCGAATGAGTGCCGTCCACAATGATAGGATATTGCTTTCTCAATGCCGCAGGCTGTCATAACCGTTTTCAGCTTCTTGCACATCGACCAGTAGTTCATCTTGCCGAACACCAGTTTGTCTTCCTGTAGGTGTTTGTAGCGGTCGATAATCTGCAAGGGAATGTCCATCAGCTTTACTTGGAAGGGGATGTTGGTCTTGTGACGCTTACTGATTATCCACTTGTCACCGTTGATGTCCACGATGTTGTCCGTCGTCAGGTTCTTCACGT
>CAMYZO010000043.1 GCA_947303855.1 uncultured Prevotellaceae bacterium | reverse complement strand
CCTTCTGCTGGGGGAACTCATAGCGCAGGCCTATGCCGTCGTCATAGACACGGAAGCGGATGATGATTTCGCGCTGTGTCTTAGGCTGCAACAGGGTTGCAGCATACTCGACGTAATGGTTGCGGATGGTGGCGGTCTCGCCCCAGACGGGGCGCCAGGTCTCGTCTTTTCCGCCGGTCTGTTCGCTCTTGATGGTAAAGCCGTCCATCAGGTCGGTCTCTTCCATGCCCTTGGAGGCATGTTTGTCCTTGGCCAGCTCCAGGCCGAGGTGTGAGGGGCGCACCACCTCCTTGCCCTTGTAGGTCAGGCTGTAGACAGGCCGTCCCTTGTCCACCGTGAAGTTCAACACTATACCGCCATTCGGCGATTTCACTTCGGTTGCCCATAGCATGACGGGCAGAGCCAATAACAAAGATAAAAATATTCTCTTCATATTCTTTTTTGGCACGGATTACACAGATTAACACGGTTTTTCTCTTTCCGCTCCGGTTATTTCCTTCCACTCTGAGCAATCAGCGTGCTGATTTCGTAGTTCAGCTCGTCGGCCTGCAGCAGCTGCTCTATGCTGAGGTGCATGCGGTAGCGCCAGTAGTGGCGCGGGTTGGCCGGGATGTTGATGCGCTCGGCGTTCTGGTCGGGCAGCCTCAGCTTCTCGTCGATGCTAAGCCAGTCTTGCAGCGACAGCAGACAGAGCATCGACGGCGATGTCAGGTGGCGGCTCACAATGTCCTTGGCCAGCCAGCCCGGCAGCGGATGGGGTGCTGCCCCGCTGCGGTGGAGCATCGAGTTGAAGTAGTCCTGGGTGCGCTCCTCGTCCTCATCCCACCACTGGCGCAGCGTAGGCATGTCATGTGTAGAGATGGTACAGACAGAGCGGTAGGGGTTCTGCGACAGGTGGCCGAAGCGATAGCGCGGGTCCTTCGGCATCGACTGTATCTCCAGAGAGAGGATGCGCAGCTCGTTCATCACCCAAGACACGCAGTCGGGAACCATGCCCAGGTCCTCGGCACAGACCAGCATACGGGTGGCCTGTGTCAGACGTGGCAGTTTCTTCATCGCCTCCTGATACCAGAACTGATTGTTGCGACTATAGAAATAGTCGTTGTACAGGCGGTTGAAACAGAACTTCTGATCGTCGCTCAACCGCTCATAAGCCTCCTGATACTGCACGGCAATGCGCGGATGCCAGCGGTCCTGGCGCTTGTGGTCGACCAGGAACAGCCCTTCCTGGAACTGCACGCCGTATCCCTCAATCTCCTCACGGCTCAGTCCGAGAGCCGGCACAAACTGTCCCATCAGGCCCGACTTCTCCGGTACCGGGATTTCCCAGATGCGGAAGAAACCAAGCACATGGTCAATGCGGTAGGCATCGAAAAACTGTGCCATCTTACGGAAACGGCGTACCCACCACTGACAGCCATCCTTCAGCATCTCGTCCCAGTTGTAGGTGGGGAAGCCCCAGTTCTGTCCGTCGGCAGAGAACGGATCGGGCGGCGCTCCTGCCTGTCCGTTCAGGTTGAAGTACTTCGGCTCTACCCAAGCCTCCACACCGTCGCGGCTGATGCCAATGGGAATATCGCCCTTCAGTATCACCCGGTGTTCACGGGCATAGTCATGGGCTGCGTGCATCTGCTGGTCAAGATGATACTGTACGAAATACCAGAACTGAAGCACCTTCTTGTCTCTGAAACCTGATTTCTGGGTATTGGCAACGGTGGCGCCGGCGGGCCACTTCTTGAACTCAGCCGTGCCATAGACATCGCGATAGTAGCAGAAGGCGGCGTAGGGAACCAGCCACTCCTTATTCTCCTCGAAGAACTGCTTGTAGGCGGCCGAGCGGCTCACCTTTGTCCATTCCTGCTCAAACACAATGTGGAGATAGTCCATCTTGGCCTTGAACATACGCTCATAGTCAATCTGCGGCAACTGGTTCAGCTCCTGGCGCAGCGTCTCAAACTCCTGGCGCCGGGCCTCATCCTTGATGGCGGGCAGCTGGCGCAGGTCACAGTATTGCGGGTGCAGGGCGTAGATGCTGATGCTGTTATAGGGATAGGAGTCCTGCCACGTACCCGTCATGTTGGTATCGTTGATGGGCAGCACCTGCAGGATGCGCTGCTTCGTCTTGTCACACCAGTCAATCATCATCTTCAGGTCGCCGAAGTCGCCCACGCCGAAGCTGCCGTCGGTACGCAGCGAGAATATGGGGACCACCGTACCCGCTCCCTTCCACGGATAGACGGGGAAGTAGGCCTGCGGCAGCTCATAGACCACCACATCGCCATCCTCCATATCGGGTAATGTGATGGTACGGTTCATACCGTTCTCCCACACCGGCTGCTCAAGGCCCAGTATCACGAACTTAAATTCAATGGTCTTAGGCAGCTCGTCAGCATCCAGACTGATGACCCATTCATGAATCCCGTGCTCAACCATCGGCAGGGCCTTGTCGGCATCCCAGTTACCCAGGGCCTCGCAGCCGCCTACCAGTCCCAGCTGCTCACCCACACGGGGCTGGGGAGCACGCACCTTCAGGCGCACCGTTCCCTCGTAATCGGTGATGCCGCTCTCCTCGCACTCACGGCACAGGATACACTCCGTGAAGGCAGAACTGTACATATAGGAATCCTCGGGAATGTCCACCCAATGGTCGTAGACCACATACTGCTGTCCTGCCGTAGCCGCGAAGTCCAGGCGGTGGGGTTCCACCAGCCACTCGTGGCGCATCTCCTGTTCGCCGCGCACCAGGGTATAATAGTAATTCATAGAGCCGCCGGCCTTGGCTGCCTTGCTCAGTTCAACAAACCAGTGCAGCCCGTCAAGGGTGGTCATCTTATACTGTCCATACTTTCCGTCCTCTTTCAGCACGTTGAGCATGAGCTCTTCGCCAAAGGTTGTCTGGTACTCCAGGTTAAATAGTATTTTCATAATATCGGGGTTTTAAGTTTTCTGCAAAATTACGAAAAATTATAACCCGCCGTACGCTGACGGCGGGTTATTAGGCGATTAATTCATGCAATCGTTTGCATCATCTTTGGCAACTCACGCTTCGCCTTAATAATTAAAAAAGGTAAGGAAATCGTGCGATAATTCCAAAATGTTTTGTATCTTTGCAGCCACAGGACAATTAACAGCAATGAAAACAAAAAAAGAGATACTACACCTGTTGAGCATCTATAAACCGACAGCACAAAGCAAGTACGGGCTGACTCGCATCGGTATTTTCGGCTCAGTAGCCCGTGGCGAGCAAACTGAGGACAGCGACGTGGACGTGTGCTACGAGGGACGTGTGCCGTCGCTACTCACGCTCGACCTCATTCAGACGGACCTGGAACGAATGCTTGGCAGTCGCGTGGATCTGGTGCGAGTGCGCGACGGCATGAACAGCCTGCTCCGTGAGCGCATCAGAAAGGAGGCTGTCTATGTTTGACCGCGAGATTATGATGGACAGCTTGCGGAAAATCCGCCTAGCCATCGAGACCATTATGGAGCGTGCCAATGTGGTCAGCGACCCTAATGAGCTGCTCACTTCACCAGGCGGCATGATGCGACTCGATGCCATCTGCATGAATCTGATTGCGTTGGGCGAGGCTGTGAAGGGACTCGACAAGCAGACGCACGGCGAACTGCTACCCCGATACCCCGAAATCTACTGGAGCGGCGTGATGCGGATGCGCGACAAGATAGCTCACCATTACTTCGAGATAGATACCGACGTTGTGTTCCGCACTGTACAGGAGGAAGTGCCGCAAATGAAAGAGGTTATCAACAGGATGATTGCCGAGACCGAGGGGCTGCAGCACAGGGGAACAACCACCCTGTGTTATGAGGAGAGCGTTAAAATTTACCGTAATCTGAAGAACTCTATTGAGACGGCTGTTTGGAAAGACAAGGTGCGGACAGCCCGTGAGATGAAGTCTGACGGTATCCCTACCGCTACAATTGTAAAATATACAAAACTCACTTCTGAAGAAATCGAAGCATTATAAACACACGGACCCCCTGTGTCCCCTGTTGGAGGTAGTTATTCGCTGCCCATTTTACCAATTATCCGCTACAATTCTTTGCCAAATAGGTAAATATTTGTATCTTTGCCCCGAAAACTCATCATAAGCTACAAGACAATGGGAAGATTCATCAATCCGTTTACCGACGTGGGGTTCAAGATTATCTTCGGTCAGGAGTTCTCCAAGCCCCGTCTGCTTGACTTCCTCAACACCCTGCTTGAAGGCGAGCGCGCGATAACTAATCTCACGTTTCTCGACAAGGAGCAGGAAGCGATGTTCGACGGTGACCGCTCACCTATCTATGACATCCTATGCGAGACGGACAGCAAGGAGAAGATCATCGTGGAGATGCAGAACCGTGAGCATCCGAACTTCAAGGAGCGCATGCTCTACTATGCGTCTGGTTTACCTTCAGATGCCGTGCTTCACTAAAGAGATGGATGAGTGTGAGAATCATTTTGAGCGTTGGATTTATATACTGAAGAATATGGAGATATTAGAAAGGATGCCGTGGGCCGCACAGAACGCAGTGTTCCGGCGGCTGGCAGAGGTTGCCGAGGTCAGCGCATTGTCGAAGGAGGAGCGCATCAAGTACGACCGCGCCTTGAAGCGCTACCGCGACACGTATAATGCCATGACAGGAGCCGAACTGAAAGGACGTGCCGAAGGACGTGCTGAGGGTGAGCGTGAAAAGGCTTTGGCATCTGCTTGCAGTATGAAGGCTGACAACATGCCAGCAGAGCTGATAGCCAAATATACAGGTCTCAGTATTGAGACGATTAACGATTTGTGACACACGGGGGCTGTCTGTGTCCACTGTTTGACAGCCCCCTTGCAAAAAATGGTCATTTTTCTTGCACGATTCGCAGGAATTGTGTACTTTTGCAGGACAAAACATAAATTTCCCAACTTATGAAAAAACAACTCCTGCTGATGCTATTGGCCCTGCTGCCGCTGATGGCCAGCGCCGACGATAGCGGCTCCTGCGGTACGAATGTCACCTATACCTATGTAGAGTCTTCTCGTACCCTTACTATTTCGGGGAATGGGGCAATGGATGATTATTATTGGGACAACACTCCTTGGAATAGTTATAAGGCAGAGATAGTGAAAGCCGTAATAGAAAATGGCGTGACATCAATTGAGTGCTTTCAATGGTTGTCCAAAAATCACAGACATATATTGCTATGCAGAGAGTATGCCGTCAACGGAATTTATGTTTTCAACAATTCTTATGTAGAAAAAGCCACGCTCCATGTGCCTGCTTCTGCACTGGAAGCCTATAAGACGACCATGCCCTGGAGCATGTTTGGAACTTTTGTAAGTTTCGAGGACGAGGCTGTTGATATCAGCACCATTGCTGACAGCAACCGCGCATCAGGTCAGGTTTACAACCTGCAGGGACTGCGCTTGAGCCGTACCCAGCGCGGCCTATATATCCGCGACGGTAAGAAGTATGTTGTGAAATAGCGAGGAGGGCGGCAGCATGAAAAGAAGCTCTACCTGCAGCCTTTAGCGAGCGTCATCGACATAGAGCCCCTGACGCTCATGGAAGCTTCCAACGTCGTAGAGGGCGAGACCACCGACGCCAACGTTTTCCCCGAAGAGAACCTGCTGCCCGAGAACGTCCTGAATCGCTATGACGATACGTCCTCTCCCTTCCCTTTTTTTTGATTTTTTGTTGCCACCTTGCCACCTTAACCATATCTTACTAATATTCAGCATGTTACAAGGTTGTAACAACGGTGACATGGTGGCATCAACGGAGAGGCAGGCTATAGGTGATAGCCCCCACCGTTGGGACAAAAGTCCCAGCGGCGGGTTATTCCAGGACGTGGCGTGACAGCATCTGCACAGCCATCATGCTGCCGCTTATTGCCACCTTGCCACCCTTGTTGCAACCTGCTAACAATATGAAATACAGCGTTTTAACGTTATGGTGACATGGTGGCAACAATCAACTTAAAAAGTTGCCGAGTGTAAGAAGCCGCTACGACAACGATCAGCGCCTCTTGTTGTTTATCCAAATCGGATAATCTTTTTCGGATAATTATTTGGAGGTTTGAAATTTATCACGTATCTTTGCACACGAAAGTGTGCTAAACGTCTTATGATACATTCCGATTATGATTGAGAATCCTTTCATCACCTATGGCTACGAGTCGGCAGCCTATTTCTGCGACCGCAAGGCTGAAACAAGCGAGTTAGTCACTATGCTGACAAATGGTAATCATGCGGCATTGATTTCTCCACGCCGTATGGGTAAAACAGGCCTGATTCGCCACTGCTTTGCACAAAAGGAGATACAAGACCGGTACTACACCTTCCTGATAGATATTTATGCAACTAAGAATCTGCAGGATATGGTGTATCGTATGGGGCAAGGTATCGTAAACCGACTGAAGCCACGAGGACAATCGGCTATCGACGGTTTCCTGCGCTTCGTGACATCGCTGCGCACTGGCATCTCCTTCGACGGACAAGGAAATGCCAGTTGGAACATTGGGATGGGGGACATTAAGTCGCCAGAATTTACATTGGAAGAGATTTTCAACTATCTGAAGGCTGCTGACAGGAAATGCATTGTCGCCATCGATGAGTTTCAAGCCATTGCCGACTATCCTGAACAGAATGTTGAGGAACTGATGCGAACCTACGTGCAGGACTGTCGCAATGCCGTATTCATTTTCTCAGGCTCGCAAAAGAGTATGATGAGCGAGATGTTTTCTTCGCCGGCAAGACCTTTTTATCAGAGTGTATCACTGATGTTTCTAAAGCCTGTGGCACTATCGGAATATGAAGTCTTCGCAAAAGGACTTTTTGAAAAAGCAGGTAAACAGATTGCAGACGGTGTAGTAAGTGCAATCTACAATCGTTTTGATGGTACTACCTGGTATCTCCAGAAAGTGCTTAACCAGCTGTTCGCAACGAAAGATAATGTTGTAGTCTGTGATGTTGATATGGCGGTAGAGCAAATCATCAATCAGAATGAAGAAGCTTATAAAGATTTGCTATATCAGTTGACGGCCCGTCAGCGTGACCTGCTTGTTGCCGTCAGCCGCGAAGGCAAAGCAAAACAGATTACTGGAGCGACATTTATTAAGCGATATCACTTAGCTTCTGCCAGCAGCGTGCAGAAGTCATCCCTGACTCTCATGGAAAAGCAGCTACTGACCCATCAGCAAGGTATTTATGAGGTTTATGACAAGTTTATGTCAGAGTGGCTTCGCAAATCGTAAATATCTAAACGTCATAATTCTCCCATACCCCTCCCAACTAAGGGAGGGGTATGGGGAACAGGCTGCGTCTTACCGCTTACCCTCCTTGATGCCAAAGACGCAGAGGGCGCCTATGACCAGGAAGGCGGCAGAGACGAACATCATGTTGGCCTGATAGGAGCCTACCAGCGAGAGGAACAGACCGCCGCAGAGGGCAGCCACGATCTGCGGCAGGCAGATGGTACCGTTGAACAGGCCCAGATAGGCACCCATGTGGCCGTAGCCCTGCAGGGCGTTGGTGACCAGCGTGAACGGGCAGGCCAGCATGGCAGCCCAGCCACAGCCGATGAGCAGGAAGGGCACCACCTGCAGATACTGGTTAGGACAGAAGGGGATGAGGGCGAAGCCCAGACCTCCCAGCACGAGGCTCACGGCATAGGCCATCTTGAAGTTGCTGAAACGGGGAATGAGGGTAGCCCAGACGACCGACCCAATGGCCTGGATGGCATAGAGCACGCCCGTCCAGTTGCCAGCCACCTGATAGGCCTCGTTGGCGGGATCGGCAGTGTCCCAGACGGTGAGCGAGACGGCATCAACGACGTAGGTCCACATATAGAGGAAGGCAGCCCAGCAGAAGAACTGCACCAGTCCCACGCGCCAGAAGGCGGAGGGGGCGTTCTTCAACAGCACCAGCCAGTTGGCACTGCCCGACTGCTTGTCGGCGGCCGACTCGGCGTTGGCAACCCCGTTATACTCGTTATACTCCTGCGGTGGCCACTCCTTGACCTTCAGCGTGGTGTAGACGACGCAGATGATGAGGATGGCGGCACCGATATAGAACGACCAGATGACGGTGTCGGGCACGACACCCTCAGGAGCCACGTTTTTCAGGCCTATCCAGGCAAACACATATGGGAAGATGAAGCCCACCACGCTTCCTGCATTGCAGAGGAACGACTGTATGCTGTAGGCCTTGCCCTTCTGCTGCTCGTTGACCATATCGCCCACCAACATCTTAAACGGCTGCATAGCCATGTTGATGCTGGTGTCGAGCAGCATGAGCATCATCAGCCCGAAAATCATGACCATCGAGAACTCCAGTCCCAGCGAACCGGCATTGGGCAACAGGCACATGACGGCCACAGCCACGGCAGCCCCTATAAATAAATAAGGTATGCGTCGCCCGAAGCGTGTCCACGTCTTGTCGCTCAGCGTGCCGACGACAGGCTGCACGAGAATGCCCATCAACGGCGGGAGTATCCAGAAGAACGACAGGTCGTGAGGGTCGGCACCGAGGGTGCGGAAAATGCGTGAGATGTTAGCACTCTGCAAGGCGTAGGCTATCTGTACGCCAAAGAACCCGAAGCTCAGATTCCAGAGCTTCCAAAAAGACAAATCAGGTTTCTGTTTCATAACGACTATTTTGTTTTTATTAACGACAACTATGACAACTTTTTGGGAGGATTTTTTATTAACGACAACTGGGACAACTTGGACAACTTTATATTTATAGAACTTGTTTTACTTTACCATCTACGCCAACTATCTCGTTTCGGTCTTGATCAAGGAAATAACGCTCAATGATGGCAAACTTCGGAGCAAAATTTACCAGGATGCCACAAGAACAGCGTAGCAGACGCATATAGTTGAACAGTTGCGCCCTATGAGCACTCGCCAGTTCCGTAACAGCTTTACATTCAACGACGATATCACCCTTACACAAGAAATCGACACGATAGGTGGCCGACATTTCCTGTCCGTGATAATAAGGATGGAACAGCAGTTCTCGCTGGAAGGAAATACCGCTCTCTTGTAACTGTAGTTGAAGGCCTTCTTGATAGCAATACTCATTCAACCCTGCTCCCAGTTCTTTATGAACCTCGTGCAAAGCCCCAACCACGTCGAATATATGTTTCTTTAAACTCCCTATATCTATCATAAAGTTGTCACACCATAAAAAAGTTGTCGAAGTTGTCTAAGTTGTCGTTATATCATTCACCGCGTTGTCCCACGGATAATCAGGCGGGTGCGCACCACGCGCTTCTCTACCTTGTCCAGCGGGGAGCGGCCCTCCACCTTGTCTACCAGAATCTCTACCGCCTCCTCGCCTACCCGTCTGCCGCGCTGCTCCACGGTGGTCAACATGGGGTCGCAGGCCACGGCTCGCTGTCCATTGGTGAAGCCGCAGATAGAAATATCCTCAGGCACACGCAAGCCCATGCGCTTGACGGTATAGAGAATGCCGATGGCAGTATCGTCGTTGACGGCGAAGAAGGCATCGGGGTAATAGTCGCCGTCGAACAGGTCGGGTGCCATGATTTCGGCATCCTGCCGGTTGTCGCAGATACGCACGAACCGCTCCTCGAAAGGCAGGCCGTGCTTCAGAAGGGCATCCTTATAGCCATTGAAACGGTTCTTTGAGATCTCAAGCTGCATGGGTGAGCCGAAGAAGGCTATGCGGCGGCATCCGGTGTCGAAGAGATAGCTGACGGCATTGAAGGCTCCCATATAGTCGTCAACCACCACGAGGCTGGCATTGACACCCGTACATATCCTGTCGTAGAACACGATGGGTATGCCTGTGTCAATAAGCTTCTGAAAATGGTCGTAGTTCTTAGTGTCCTTGGCCTGCGACACAATGACGCCACAGACCTTCTGCCGGTGGAACATCTCACAGATACGCGCCTCGCGCTCATACTGTTCGTTGCTCAGTGCTACCATAATATAATAACCGCGCGACATGGCGGCCTCCTCAATGCCTGTCAAGATGCTTGAGAAGTAATAATGGGTAAACTCAGGCACGATAACGCCAATAACCTTCGATGGCATGGTGCGACTACGACGCAGCGCTTCCCCAATAGCATTAGGGTAGAAGTTATGTTCGCGGGCAAACTGCTGTATCATGCGCCGCCGCTCAGCGCTGATGCGGGGCGAGTCGCTCAGCGCACGAGACACTGTAGACACTGAGATGCCTAGTTCACGGGCTATGTCCTTCATTGTCATCATCTGCGCTTCACTCATATCGGTTTTTAGTTTACAAATGCAAAGTTAGATATTTTTTATTCTTCTGCCCCGCATGCGGCGCATAATGTCAGCCAATAGGTGTGCAAACGTTTGCGCTGCTATAATAACGAATTTAAACAAAAAATAGTACAAAAAACAGGAAACAAACTTAACTTTGCAGCAAAATTTTACGTAAAACTATAAATTAACTCTAATTAAAATGTAATGATGAAGCAGGTAAACATTCAAATCCCGCTTAGGATGCTCGGTTTCTTACTGGGCTTGTTCCTATCGGTAGGCGCCTTTGCCCAGATACAGGTAAAGGGCCATGTGAAAGACTCTCAGGGAGAGCCCGTCATCGGCGCTACCATCCGCGTGGCTGGACAGGCTGCCGGAGGCACCATCTCTGATTTCGACGGTAACTTCACCCTGCAGGCCAAGCAGGGGGCTATGCTCACCATCTCGTCTGTTGGCTACCAGCAGGCCACGGTGGCTGCCGCTCCCAACGTTGTCGTCACACTGCAGGACGACGCTCAGGTGCTTGAGAATGTGGTGGTCATCGGCTACGGCCGCGCCAAGAAGAGCGACCTTACCGGTTCGGTCACGGCCTTGAAGCCCGACGAGATGAACCACGGTCTTGTTACCAGTGCCCAGGACGCCCTGCAGGGCAAGGTGGCTGGTGTGAACATCACCAACGACGGCGGTTCGCCCGGCGGTGGCGCTACCATCCGTATCCGTGGCGGTTCGTCGCTGAACGCCAGCAATGACCCTCTGATAGTGATTGACGGTCTGGCCATGGACGTCTACGGTCGCTCGGGCTCTGCCAACCCGCTGGCATCGGTCAACCCCAACGATATTGAGTCGTTCACCGTGCTGAAGGATGCCTCTGCCACCGCCATCTATGGTAGCCGCGCCTCTAACGGTGTGATCATCATCACCACGAAGAAGGGCCGCAGCGGCCAGGCTCCGAAGATTGCCTACAACGGTAACATCTCCGTCAGCCAGGTGAAGAAGACCCTCGACGTGCTCAGCTCGTCGGCCTACCAGGGCTTCGTGAAGGACCTGGTGATGAAGTCGCAGGGCATGTCGGAAGCCGACTACCTGAAGAGTTCGCAGTACCAGAGCCTGGGCTATATCGACGCTCAAGGCAACCATGTGTTTGCCGACACCGACTGGCAGGACATGATCTACCGCACGGCCATCTCTACCGACCATAACATCTCCATTACCGGCGGTCTGAAGCACATGCCCTACCGCGTCAGCCTGGGCATGACCGACCAGAACGGTGTGCTGAAGAAGAGCAGCTACCAGCGCTACACAGCCAGCTTCAACGTGTCGCCGTCGCTGCTGGACGACCACCTGACGCTGAACGTCAACGGTAAGTACATGTTCTCGCACAGCGACTACTCGAACACCGGCGCCATCGGCCAGGCCGTCAGCATGGACCCCACGAAGCCCGCGTATCTGAACACCGACTTCTACAACAAGAACTGGAACGGCTACTACCAGTGGTCGTCAACCATCGACCGTAACGACCCGTCGTGGACCATCGGTCCCAACACGCTGGCAACGGCCAACCCCCTGTCGTCTATCTACGAGAAGACCGACAAGGGCAAGCAGCACTCCTATATCGGCAACATCGAGGCCGACTATAAGATTCACGGCTTCGAGGACCTGCACCTGCACGTCAACGCCGGTGCCGACTTTGAGTTCGGACGCAACGAGAAGAGCAGCTCGCCCTACGTCTTCGAGGAGGGCACCTACTACTTCGGACACAACGGCTGGAACTCCATGCGCACCTCCAACGTGTCGCTGTCGGCCTACGCCCAGTACCTGAAGGACCTGAACAAGGACAACCACTTCGACATCATGGCCGGCTACGAGTACCAGCGCCTGCACAAGAACACCGACTACTGGTACCAGCAGAACTACCAGCCCACCAACACCGTCAGCCCCGGTGCCATCTATAAGTCGTCGGCCGACGAGAACACACGCTACAAGACAGAGAACTACCTCGTGTCGTTCTTCGGACGTGCCAACTACTCGCTGCTGGACCGCTACCTGCTGACCTTCACCCTGCGCTACGACGGTTCGTCGCGCTTCTCGAAGGACAACCGCTGGGGTGTGTTCCCCGCTGCCGCCCTGGCTTGGAAGATCAACGAGGAGCCGTTCCTGAAGAACGCTCACTGGATGTCGGACTTCAAGCTGCGCCTGGGCTGGGGTAAGACCGGCCAGCAGGAGGGTATCGAGGACTACGGCTACCTGGCCTACTACACACCGAACACCACCGGCGCCTACTATCCCATCCTGGCCAATGGCGCCACCTACCGTCCGGAGGCCTACAACACTGACCTGACTTGGGAGAAGACCACCACCTGGAACGGCGGTATCGACTTCGGCATCCTGAACCAGCGCTTCACCGCCAGCGTCGATGTCTACTACCGTAAGACCACCGACCTGATTAACAAGATTACCCTGCCCGTGGGCACGCAGTTCTCCAACAAGCTGAACTCCAACATCGGCTCGCTCCATAACTTCGGTGTCGAGGCAGCCATCGGCGGTAATATCATCCAGACCAACGACTTCACCTGGAACCTGGGTTACAACGTTACCTGGAACAAGAACAAGATTGACGAGCTCGTCAACGCTACCGGCGAGGACTACCGCATACCTTACGGCGGTCTGCCCGTGGGCGACACCTCTACCGACGGTGTCAAGGCTTACCACGTGGGACAGCCCGTATCGGCATTCTTCGTCTACCAGCAGGTGTACGACGAGGCCGGCAACCCCATCCGCGGCGCTTACGTCGACCGCAACAAGGACGGCATCCTGAACGAGGCCGACCGCTACTACTACAAGAAGTCTGACCCCGACGTGCTCATGGGCTTCACCTCGAAGTTCATGTACAAGGCTTGGGACCTGAGCTTCTCGCTCCGCGCCAACTTCAACAACTACGTCTATAACGCCGTGGAGGCCTCCAACGCCAACCTTTCCTACGGTGCCCTCTACAGCGGCAGTGCCTGGCACAACGTCGTCGACATGGACATGCAGAAGGGCTGGACTGCCAACGGTGCCAAGGACGTGCTCTCTGACTACTTCGTACAGAACGCCTCGTTCCTGAAGTGCGACAACATCACCCTGGGCTTCTCGTTCCAGGAGCTCTTCAAGAACAGCAGCTTCAAGGGCCTCAGCGGCCGTATCTACGCCACTGCCCAGAACGTATTCACCATTACCAAGTACAAAGGCCTCGACCCGGAAATCAACGGCGGCTACGACGGCAACATCTATCCGCGCCCGTTCACCGGCATCCTCGGTCTGAATCTTGATTTCTAAACTATAAGGAGGTAAACATATATGAAACAGAATCATCTGAAAACCATACTTGGGGCTGCTGCCACCGCCGTACTCATGGCTGCAGGCACCACATCCTGCGTCAGCGACCTGGATGTAGAGAACATCAACCCCCAGCAAACGACAGAGCTTAACACCGACGCTCTGCTGAACAAGATATACTCCAGCTTCGTGCTCACCGGCCAGACCGGCCCTGCCGGCAACGGCGACATCAAGGATGCCGACGAGGGACGCTCAGAGTTCTACCGCATGGTGTGGAACCTGAACGAGCTGACCACCGACGAGGCTCACTGGATCTGGTACACCAACGACACGGGTTACGAAGACCTGGTGGAGAACACCTACGGTGCCGACAATGCCGTGGCATCCGGTCTGTACTACCGCATCTACTTCACCATCACCCTGTGTAACTTCTACCTGGAGCAGGTGCCCGATGACGGCACTGCCGAGACCAAGGCCCAGCGCGCCGAGGTGCGCTTCATACGCGCGTTCAATTATTACAATGTGATGGACCTCTATGGCAACGCTGCTTTCACCGAGAACGTCACGGCCGAGCCGGGACAGTACTACACCCGCAAGCAGTTCTATGACTACGTGGAGAAGGAGCTGCTGGCCATCGAACCCGACCTGAAGTCGCCCGACCAGCTGAGCTATGGACGCATCAGCAACGTGGCTGCCTGGCTGATGCTCTCGCGCCTGTACCTCAACGCCGAGGTCTACACCGGCACAGCACAGTGGCAGAAGGCCAAGGAATATGCTGAGAAGGTGCTTACGCAGAACTACTTCACACTCTGCACGAAGGGTGCCACCAACCCCTCTACCGGCGAGGTGTACTCCCCCTACCAGCTGCTCTTCCTGGCCGACAACGACCAGAACGGCGCACAGAAGGAGATTATCATCCCCATCATTCACGACGGTGTGAACACCAACAGCTACGGCGGCATGCACAGCCTGGTGCTGGCCTCCTACTCTCCCGAGATGAGCGAGTACGTACCCTCAGGCACCAGTAACAGCTGGGGCAAGTGTAACCGCGTCATGGGCAAGCTCTCAGACATCTTCTTCGGTACCGCCGACGTGTCGGGCATGGTGACGGTTGAAGACGTGACGACAGCTGCCAATGACGACCGCGCACTGATTTACCCGGGCAGCTACAAGCGCTACATCACCAATGAGGACGACAAGGAAGCCGGCTATGCCTGTGTGAAGTTCCGCAACGTGCGCTCCGACGGTAAGAACACCTCGACGGTGAACGCCTTCGTTGACACCGACCTGCCGCTGATGCGTATGGCAGAGGCTTACCTGAACTATGCCGAGGCCGACGCACGCCTCAATGGCGGCACCACCACAGCCGACGGCGCAGCTAAGCTGAACACGCTGCTCGACCGCGCCAGCGTTCCCGAGGCTCTGCAGAGCCAGAGTTACAACCTCGACGAGCTGCGCAACCAGTGGGCCAAGGAGTTCTGGTTTGAGGGACGCCGCCGCATGGACCTCGTCCGCTTCAACAGCTACGGCGGACAGTCGAACTACAAGTGGGAGTGGATGGGCAATGCCGCCGGAGGACAGAAGTTTGCTGCCACACGCAACATCTTCGGTATCCCCTATGCCGACATCACCAACAATCCTAACCTGCAGGGCCACCAGAACGAGGGCTACTAAGAAAAGAATAAAGAATAATGAATAAAGAATAAAGTTTTAGCAATGAAACACAACAAGATATTTTCACTGTTGGCTGCCGGTATGGCACTGCTGGGAATGACGTCATGCGCTGACGACAACGACAGCAACCCCGTGCTGAACACCGCGCCGACAACATTCGTACTGAACACCCCGACCATGTCGGAGCAGTACATAGAACTGTCAGAGGACAATACCGTCACCCTGTCATGGTCACAGCCCGACTATACTTTCGCTGCCCTGGCCACCTATTATATACAGGTAGGTGTTGTGGGCAATGGCGATGCCATTACCTGGTGTGACGATTTGCTGGAGACCACCTACACCACCTGCAAGGCCGATGTCAGTGGCGAGGAGATAGCCATGGCTATCAATGCCGCCGACGGGTTCAAGGCTGACGAGGATTACCGCGACATGGGTGTCCGCGCCATAGCCATGCGTGTACACTCGGCCATTCTTGACGGCGAGAACAACGACATCCCCATCACCAAGATTGTCTCCAACACCGTTATCTTCAAGAAGATGCAGTCGTTCAAGGCCATCAAGGCCCCGAAGAAGATGTGGATCATCGGTGCCTGCGGCGGCTGGACTGAGCCTTCTGAGGGTAGCCGCGAGGCCCTCGTCGACTGGGTTATCAACGAGACAGGCGTAGGCACCGGCATCTACCAGGGCACCTACGAGATTCCTGCCGGCAACTTCCAGTTCCGCATCTACTCGGCCCTGACAGGCTGGGACGGCGGTGCCTCCATCGGTTCTCAGGAAGCTGACTCCAACAAGGACATCACGCTGACCGGCGGTGTCTACGACGGCGATGCCACTATTCCCGGCAAGGGTAACTGGCAGGTTGCCGGATGGGAAGGCGGTACCGTGAGGATTACCCTGAACATGAACACGAAGAAAGTGAAGTTCGAGCAATTATAAACAAAACCTAAACAACGTACGAATATGAAAAAATCAAGCATATTTATGGCAGCAGCGCTGGCGCTGGCACTGACCTCCTGTACGGAAGACTACGTCGTGGAGGGTAAGCAGGCCTATGCCCAGGAGGCTATCCTGCAAGTGGCCGACGTCACCGTCACACCGCTGATGACAACAGCCATCGACATCAACAGCCTGTTAGACGAGAACGGCGAGGATGTCTCATCCATCAAACTGGGCGAGGTCTCTGTCAAGGAAGGCGCCCTCGTTGACGGCGTCACCCTGCAGAGCATCATACAGGTGTCAACCACCGAGGACTTCAGCTCATGCATGGAGTTCGAGGGCGAGACCATGGAAGACGGTAAGACCATCGCCCTGTCGCCCAAGCTCCTGCAGGACGCCTACTACAGCAACGTGACCCACAGTCCGAAGACCAAGACGCTCTATGTGCGCTCCATGGTACAGACCGTCACCAACGGCACGTCAGTAGCATACGTCGGCTCACCGGAGTACTACACCAAGGGCAGCGTGAACTTCACGCCGAAGGATATGCACATCGTCATCGAACCGGCCTACTATTATCTGGGCAGCCTGGCTACCGACCAGACCTACAAGCTGACCAACAGCGGTGCCGACCCCTATGACGACCCCGTCTTCTCGGTTATCATTCCTGCTTCCGGACAGGGCTGGCACTGGTTCAAGATTGCTCCCGCATCAGCCTACGGTGCCGACGGCAACATGGACTGGAGCAAGGAGGAGTCATGCATCTGCCCCATGACCAGCGATGCCACCGACCTCTCTGGCAAGTGCCAGAACGGCAAGTTCTCATGGCATCTCCTGGAGGATGACGGTGCTGTAGCCTACGCCATCACCATCAATGTCATGGATATGAGCTACACCATCACGCCTATCGCCGGCAGCGCCATCTACGATACCGATCCCGTGCTCTACTTCACCGGCGACCACTACAACTGGGGCGGCAGCCAGGATGACTGGCAGCCCATGGTGCCCGTCCACAGTCATCCCACCCTGTCGTGGGCCATTGTCTACCTGCATGCTGGCGAACAGTTCAAGTTCGCTCCTCAGCAGGGATGGGGCAACGACTTCGGCATGAACGTTGAAACGGTGGTTGACAACGCAGGCATGAATCCGTCGGGCGACAATAACATCGTCGTGGGTAACGCCGGCTGGTACCTAATCAAGGTTGACAATACCGAGGGTGCCCGCAAGGTTGAGTTCCTCAAGCCCGAGATCTACCTGATTGGCGATGCAGCCTCTGCAGGCTGGAACATTGACAAGTCGTGCCTGTTTACAGTGCCCGAAGACGAGGGCGGCAGCTTTGTCTCGCCAGAGTTCGTTAAGGATGCCCAGGTTCGTATGTGCGTCAAGCTCGACGAGGCCGACTGGTGGCAGACAGAGTTCATCATCACTGGAAACGGACAGATTGACTTCCGTGGTGCTGGCAACGACCAGCCTCGTGTCAGCGTCAATGCCGGCCAGAAGTGCTACATCAACTTCGGCACCGCATCAGGTTCATACAAGTAATCACTCAATTAAAGCAAAACGATTATGAAGCAAATCATAAAAATGACAGCCGCTGTGGCACTCCTCTTCGGAGTGTCCACGGCAACCTTTGCCGCCGACGACAAGGAGGAGTTCTATCCTAACTGGTTCGTAGGCATACAGGCTGGCGCACAGACCACCTTCACCAACTACAACTCGCTGAACCTGCTCACACCGCAGTTCGGCCTCCAGGTGGGCCGCTGGTTCGCACCTGAGTTTGGCGCACGCATCCACGCCATGGGCTGGCAGCAGAAAGGCGGCATCGCCGCAGGACAGTACGGACTGGCCGACAAGCAGACCTATAAGTTCAACGCCCTGACGGCAGACATGGACTTCCTGCTGAACATGTCGAACATCCTCTATCCGCAGCGTCCCTGCCAGGCCTGGAACTGGCTGCTCATTGCCGGCTTCGGTGCCAACTATTCGTGGGACTACGATGAATTCAAGACCCTTGTAGGCTCTACCGCCAACTACCATCCCTACTATCATGAGCAGGTCTGCGGCACGAAGCACGGAACGTTCAACGGACGTCTCGGCACAGCCGTGGAGTACAACTTCAGCCGTAACCTGGCTCTCAGCGTCGAAGTGGATGCCAACTACAAGAACGACCTCTACAACCTGAAGATCAATGAGTGCGTAGACTGGCAGGTGGCAGCCCTGGTGGGCCTGACCTATAAGTTTGGCATGAAGAAGAAGGCGGCTCCCGCCCCCGAGCCCGAACCTGTTCCCGTAGTGGAAGAGCCGAAACCCGAGCCCAAGCCCGTGGTGAAGCCGGAACCGAAGCCCGAGCCCCCGAAGCCCGTGGTGAAGGACGAGCCGCTGAAGGAGACTTTCTTCTACAATATCCGTCTCTCTGACCCCGACCCCGAGGCCAAGCTCAACAAGATTGTCAGCTGGTGCAACAAATACCCGCAGAAGAAGATCTCTGTCAAGGGCTATGCCGACAAGGGAACGGGTAACCCCCGCATCAACGTGGGCTATGCCAAGGCACGCGCAGAGAAGGTTGCCAAGGCTCTGCAGGACAAGGGCATCGCTGCCGACCGCATGACGGTAGAGTCGTTCGGCGACACCGTACAGCCGTTCAGCGAGAACGACCAGAACCGCTGCGTCATCGTTGTGGGCGAGTAAATGTCCACTGCAAACGATTGCACAGCAAGCACACACAATAATAGGCGTACGCTACCAGTAGCGTGCGCCTTTTTTCGTATCTTTGCAACACATAAACAACTAACTCTATTGAAAATGAAACGAATGCACCTTAAACTGACGACCTGGCTGCTGACCGCCTGTCTGACAGCAGGATTCGTGGCCTGCGGCGATGACGACCCCACGCCGACACCCGAGCCGACGCCAACCCCGACACCGACTCCCGACCCAACACCGGAACCGACACCTGACCCGACACCGACAGTTCAGGCAGCCATAGGCTGGCCCGAAGCCTACGGCGGCGTCATGCTACAGGCGTTCTACTGGGACAGCTACGACGACAGCCAGTGGAGCGTGCTGGAGTCGCAGGCAGACCAGCTGGCCGGCACCTTCGACCTTGTCTGGCTGCCTCAGAGCGCCAACTGCGGCGGCACCTCCATGGGCTACGACGACCTCTACTGGTTCAGCAACTACAACAGTTCGTTCGGCAACGAGGCCCAGCTGCGGTCGCTCATCAGCACCCTGAAGAACAAAGGCATCAAGACGCTGGCCGACGTGGTCATCAACCACCGCAAGAACGTCAGCAACTGGGTGGACTTCCCCAAGGAGACCTACCAGGGCGTGACCTACGAGATGCTGTCTACCGACATCTGTGCCAACGATGACGGCGGTGCCACGAAGACATGGGCCAGCCAGAACGGCTACAGCCTCAGCGCCAACAACGATACCGGCGAAGGATGGGACGGCATGCGCGACCTGGACCATAAGAGCGAGAACGTGCAGACCATCGTCAAGGCATATCTCAAGTTCCTGCTCAAAGACCTGGGCTACGCCGGCTTCCGCTATGACATGGTCAAGGGCTACGGCGCCAGCTACACCGCCATCTACAACAGCGACGCACAGCCGGAGTTCTCGGTAGGCGAGTGCTGGGACGGCACAACAACCATCAAGAACTGGATTGAGGGCACCAAGGTGAACGACCAGATACAGAGTGCCGCCTTCGACTTCCAGTTCCGCTATACCGTGCGCAACGCCATGAACAAGGGCAACTTCCAGCTGCTGGGACAACAGAACGACGGCAACTGGCCGCTGGTGAGCAGCAACCTCAGTAACGGCAAGTACCGCCGCTACGCCGTGACGTTTGTTGAGAACCACGACACCGAAAAGCGCAGCAATGCCGAACAAGACCCGCTCAAGAAAGACACACTGGCTGCCAACGCCTATATGCTGGCCATGCCCGGCACGCCCTGCGTGTTCCTGAAACACTGGCAGGCCTACAAGCAGGAGATTGCCTACATGGCGGCTGTCCGCAAGGCTGTGGGCATCAACAGCGAGAGTGTGCCCAAGCAGGTGGTAAGCAGCAAAGACAACTATGTGGTCGAGGTGGCCGGCAACGGCGACAAGAAGCTGCTCTGCGTGGTAGGCACCAAGGCAGACAGCTACACACCTGCCGAGAGCGCATGGAAGAAGGTGATCAGCGGCTACCACTATGCCTACTACGTACAGGGCATCGTGCCTGACGCCATCAACCTGCCAGAACTGAAGGAGGATGTGGTGACAACGGAGATACCGTCGTTCTGCACGGTCAGTGCCGGCGAGACCTGCGCCTTCTTCGAGGCACCGTCAACATGGACCGAGAACGTCATGTGCTGGGCATGGACAGACAACGCCGACAACTATACCGGCGGCACATGGCCTGGCTCAGCTTGCACCTACCTTGGTGATGCTGCCAACGGCAACAAGGTGTGGAAATGGACCTACAGCGGAACGCTGACCACACGCCCCGCCAAGATTATCTTCAGCAACAACGGTTCGCCACAGACCGACGACCTGAGTTTTGAAAACGGCGGCTACTACACCCGCACCGGGCTGAAAGGCGTAGTTAACGCCAAATAAGTTTATTTTTCTGGGAAAACGGCGCATATTTATTTATTTTTTAGTACCTTTGCAGCCGTTTTCCCAGAATCATAAACAAAAACCTTGAAGAAATGTTTCATATTTACGAAGGATTCCATCTGGTTGACGCCTACCACAAGATGCGCCACCAGCGAAAGTACCAACCTGCCGACGGCACCACGCGCGCCCTGAAAATCCTGTTAGTCGCCCTGGTGACACTGCTGCTCTGGAACATGCCATCAGAGTGGTATGGCATCCAGAACCTCACCGTCATCCAGCAGCGTATCATCGCTATCTTCGCCTTCGCCACACTGATGTGGATTCTCGAGATTGTCTCGTCGTGGGCCACCAGCGTTGCCATCATCGTACTCATGCTGCTCTTCTGTACCGACAGTGGCATCCTGCCTATGGTAAACGAGGAAGAAGTAGGCAAGCTGCTCAGCTACAAAGGGGTCATGGCCACGTTCGCCGACCCAGTCATCATGCTGTTTATCGGTGGCTTCGTGCTGGCCATCGCCGCCACGAAGACAGGACTGGATGCCCAGCTGGCGAAGGTGCTGCTCAAGCCCTTCGGCACCAAGAGCGAGATGGTGCTGCTGGGCTTCCTGCTCATCACGGGTCTCTTCTCGATGTTCGTCTCCAACACAGCCACGGCTGCCATGATGCTGACATTCCTCACACCGGTGTTCCGCCAGCTGCCCCCGGAGGGCAAGGGCCGCATAGCCCTGGCTATGAGCATCCCTGTGGCTGCCAACCTCGGCGGCATGGGTACGCCTATAGGCACACCGCCGAACACCATCGCCCTGAAATACCTGAACGACCCTGAGGGCCTGAACCTCGGCCTGGGCTTCGGCCAGTGGATGATGTTCATGTTCCCGCTGGTGCTGGTGCTGCTGTTCATCAGCTGGCGCATCCTGCTGAAGACCTTCCCCTTCACACAGAAGACCATCGAACTGAACATTGAGGGCGGCATGAAGAAGGGATTCCACTCTAACGTCGTCATCATCACGTTCTTCGTCACGGTAGCCCTGTGGCTCCTTGACCGCGTGACAGGCATCAACTCCTACACCGTGGCTATGATACCCTTTGCCGTGTTTGCACTGACGGGCGTCATCAACAAGCGCGACCTGGAGCAAATCAACTGGAGTGTCATCTGGATGGTGGCCGGCGGCTTCGCACTCGGCTACGGCCTGAATGCCTCCGGACTGGCTGCCAACGCCGTAGAGAGCATACCTTTCGGCGAGTTCTCGCCACTGCTCATCCTGCTGCTCGGCGGTGCCATCTGCTACATGCTGTCGAACTTCATCTCGAACTCAGCCACGGCAGCCCTGCTCATGCCTATACTGGCTATCGTCTGCGGCGCTATGGGCGACAAGCTGGCACCCATCGGCGGCACGCCCACCGTACTCATCGGCGTGGCCATCGCTGCCTCGTCGGCCATGATCCTGCCCATCTCCACACCGCCGAACGCCCTGGCCTTCGCCACCGGCTTCGTACAGCAGAAGGACATGGCGAAGATGGGCATCCTGATGGGTGTCATCTCCATGGTGCTGGGCTTCGGCCTGGTCTATCTCATGGGCACGCTGCACGTGATATAATTATTGACGACAACTTGGACAACTCAGACAACATGTTTACTAGTATTCCAGACTGTCATTCGAGAATAATAAAGTTGTTTGAGTTGTCTAAGTTGTCGTTAATTTTTTTCCCTGCAGACTTATAGTTTCTCACCGTAGCACAGGTCGCCGCAGTCGCCGAAGCCGGGGACAATATACTTCTGGGCATTCATGCCTGGGTCGATGGCTGCACACCAGATAGCGCTACCTTCGGGTAGCGCTTCTTTGACTACCTCGATGCCCTCGGGGGTGGCAATGACACAGCAGACATGAATCTTCCGCGGCTTGCCGGTCTTCATCAGCGCCTCGATGCTGGCAGCCATAGAGCCGCCTGTAGCCAGCATGGGGTCGACAATCACCAGCGTCTTGTTCTTCACAGAAGGCGATGCCATGTACTCGGTGTGTACGCCCACCTCGGTGTGCTCACGGTTGGTGTACATACGATAGGCCGAGACAAAGGCGTTCTCGGCATGGTCGAACACGGAGAGGAATCCCTCATGGAAGGGCAGTCCGGCGCGCAGCACGGTGGCTATCACCAGATCGTCATGAGGCACGGGAACCTCAACGGTTGCCAAGGGGGTGGTCACCGTCTTCACCTTGTATTCCAGCGTCTTCGACAGTTCAAAGGCCATCATCTGACCAATGCGCTTCACATTGTTGCGGAACAGCAGACGGTTCTGCTGGTATTTCTTGTCGCGGAGCTCGGCCATATACTGGTTGACGACCGATGCCTGTTCAGATAGGTTAATGACTTCCATTGTTTTAGGGTTTTAGTTAATGATGTGGCAAAAGTACATAATTATTCCGAAAGCAGCAAACTTTTCCCGTCATTTTTCCGCCTGCAATTGTTATGTAGAAGTGGCAAAAGGGCGGCGGCGTTCCACCTTTTATATAGTTTAACACAAAAAATGAGGGTGAGAAAGACAATTATTATTAAATCCGATTCGCTTATTCATAAATTCTTCGTACCTTTGCACCCGAAAAAAAATAAGGTAAGAGATAACTCACAATTAAAATATCAAAGAAATTATGGCAAAGTTAGATTTGACACAGTATGGCATCACCGGTTCAACCGTGATTGCTCACAATCCGTCGTATGAGTTCCTCTTCGCTGAGGAGACAAAGGCAGGTCTCGAGGGTTTCGACAAGGGTCAGAACACCGAGCTCAACGCCGTCAACGTGATGACTGGTATCTACACCGGCCGCTCGCCTAAGGACAAGTACATCGTGAAGGATGCACAGAGCGAGGACAAGGTATGGTGGACTTCTGAGGAGTACAAGAACGACAACCACCCCATGAGCGAGGAGGTTTGGGCAAAGGTTAAGGAGATTGCCATCAAGGAGCTCTGCAACAAGAACCTGTATGTGATGGACGCTTTCTGCGGTGCCAACGAGGCTACCCGTCTGCGTGTCCGTTTCATCGTCGAGGTGGCCTGGCAGGCTCACTTTGTGAAGAACATGTTCATCCAGCCCACCGCTGAGGAGCTGGAGAAGTTCGAGCCTAACTTCGTGATTTATAACGCTTCTAAGGCTAAGGTGGAGAACTACAAGGAGCTGGGTCTGAACTCAGAGACCTGCGTAGCCTTCAACACCACCAGCCGCGAGCAGGTCATCATCAACACCTGGTACGGCGGTGAGATGAAGAAGGGTATGTTCTCGATGATGAACTACTACCTGCCCCTGCAGGGTATCGCTTCTATGCACTGCTCTGCCAATACCGACATGGAGGGTAAGAACACCGCTATCTTCTTCGGTCTGTCTGGTACAGGTAAGACCACGCTGTCTACCGACCCGAAGCGTCTGCTGATCGGTGACGACGAGCACGGATGGGACGACGAGGGTGTGTTCAACTTCGAGGGCGGCTGCTACGCCAAGGTTATCAACCTCGACAAGGAGAGCGAGCCCGACATCTACAACGCTATCCGCCGCGACGCCCTACTGGAGAACGTCACCGTTGACGAGGCTGGCAAGATTGACTTCGCCGATAAGAGCGTGACCGAGAACACCCGCGTCAGCTACCCCATCAACCACATTGAGAAGATTGCCCAGAAGGTGAACGGCAAGAGCGCCGGTCCCGAGGCTAAGAACGTCATCTTCCTCTCTGCCGACGCATTCGGCGTGCTGCCCCCGGTATCTATCCTGACTCCCGAGCAGACGAAGTACTACTTCCTCTCTGGCTTCACAGCTAAGCTGGCTGGTACAGAGCGCGGCATCACCGAGCCCACACCTACCTTCAGTGCCTGCTTCGGCCAGGCCTTCCTTGAGCTGCACCCCACCAAGTATGCTGAGGAGCTGGTGAAGAAGATGGAGAAGAGCGGTGCCAAGGCTTACCTGGTGAACACCGGTTGGAACGGTACTGGCAAGCGTATCTCTATTAAGGATACCCGCGGTATCATCGACGCCATCCTGGGTGGTGACATCCTGAACGCTCCCACCAAGAAGATTCCTTACTTCGACTTCGAGGTTCCCACACAGCTCAACGGCGTTGCATGGGGCATTCTCGATCCTCGCGACACCTACCAGAACCGCGACGAGTGGGAGGAGAAGGCCAAGGATCTGGCTGCCCGCTTCATCAAGAACTTCAAGAAGTACGAGGGTAACGAGGCTGGTAAGGCTCTGGTCGAGGCTGGTCCGAAGCTCTAAACAGATTGACCTACATCAAAATAGGGGGCGGTTTCTCACGAAACCGCCCCTGTTTTATTGCATGAGTGGCCAAAAAGGCGTACCTTTGCAAAAGCAATCGTGATGATTGCGTCGTTATTCATTAGGTTAGTAGTTTATATATTTAAGGTAAAGATTATGTTATTAGATTTTCAAACAACGGTAATGTTGGCATCGGTAGCAGTGGCTACTCTGTTAAGCATCTATACGCTGACACAGACCAACGTACGTTAAGAGAGTGCGGAGTGAGTGATTCATACCGCACTCTTTTTTTAAAGAAAACTAAAACTAACTTAAAAACACGTATTTTATCGTTATTTTAAAGAATAATAAGGTGAAAATGGCCGTTTTTTGCAGAAATGTGAGTAAATTTGCACCCAAATTTGAAATTGGATATTCAATGAAAAAGATTTTTCAGACATTCTGCGGGCTGCTCGCGGTCGCTTTGATGTTGACTTCATGTCTAAACTCAGACGACAACACCTCGACAACCTACAATGATACTGCCATCAAGACCTTCACGCTGGGAACCTTGAACAGATACCTGCATGCCACCACAAAAGCGGGCAAGGACACGGTTTACAAGGCTACCTATTCGGCCAACTCCTATAAGATGAGCATCGACCAGTTGAACCACACTATCTATAATAGCGATTCACTGCTGATGGGGACAGACGCCGCTCATGTCGTCTGCACCGTGACAACCGCCAACAACGGTACCGTCTACCTGAAGTCGATGACGAGCGACACGCTACACTACTTCAACTCCGGCTCAGACTCCGTGAACTTCAGCCAGCCGCGCATCTTCCGCGTATTCTCTTCCGACGGCACCAGCAGCCGCGACTATACCGTGAGCCTGAACATACGCCGGCAGGCCGCTGGCGTGTTCCAGTGGACAGAAGCCAACGCTGCCGACTTCCCCAAAGACGAGGATGCTGACTTGCGCAAGGCCGCAGAGGCTGCCGGACTGACCTATCTCTGCAAGAGCTACGTTGAGGCGTACGCCATGAGCAACAGCGGCATCCTGATGGAGTCGGAAGACGGCGGCAAGACATGGAAAGCCGATAAGCTGGACTCTGACCACTCCCTACTGCCTACCGCCGGGCTGGCCAGCACGACATGGGTGCTTGACCTCCTGACAGACTATGTGCTGCTGGTAGGCCAGAGCGACCAGAACAACAGTGCCATGACAATATGGCGCAAACTGGCCGACTACGACAAGGACGGCCAGTGGGTCTACATGCCGCTGGCAGAAGACAACCCCTACTACCTGCCGCGCATGGACTATGTGTCGCTGGTGTACTATAACGGGAGCGTACTGGCCTTCGGCAGCGACCGGAAGATATACATCAGCCGCGACCAGGGTATCACATGGAAGACCTCGTCGGGTTACACCTACCCCACAGGCTTTTCAGCCACCACAGGCTACAAGGCTGCTGTCGACGACGACGGCAACCTCTGGCTGGCAGACCCTGCCAGTGGCAAGGCGTGGAGAGGAGAGATATCAAAATAGAGCCTATGCGGAGCGCACTGGTCTGGATACTGATGCTCGCATGCGCCGTCCTTGCCAAAGCACAGGACGAGCCGGAGTACAGAATGGAGATAGGTGCCGGCGGCGGTCTGGTAAACTACCTGGGCGACTACAACGGAAGCCTGACAGGCAGCCTGCAGCCCATGGGCACGCTGACGGCTAAGTACCGCAGCAACCCACGCATGGCCTGCACGCTGAGCATCAGCTACGGACAGCTGAAAGGCTCAATAACCGATGCCGGCACGTGGTTCCCTGGACAAGAGGCACTGCCAGCCACATTCAGTCATGGACTGCTTGACGTCGGCCTGCGCTTCGAATATAACTTCTGGGCCTATGGCACCGGCCTGGAATACCACGGCGCCAAGCCTTTCGCACCGTTCATTGCCTTTGGCCTGGGCGCCACACACGCCAGCGCCAAGCCAAGTGTGCTGACAGCCAACATACCGCTTGGTCTGGGCGTGAAATACAAAATGGCCGAACGTCTGAACCTCACTGCCGAGTGGATGATGCACTTCTCTGGCAGCGACCACCTGGACGGTGTGGCCGACCCCTTAGGCATCAAGAGCAGCGGGCTGTTCAAGAACACCGACTGCTACAGTGCACTACAGGTGACACTGACTTACGATATATGGGCAAAATGTAAAACTTGTAATAATGACAGAGACTAGCCAAACACTGGATATGACACGCATCCCGGAGCACATTGCCATCATCATGGACGGCAACGGGCGCTGGGCAACCGAGCGAGGCAAAGAGCGCAGCTTTGGCCACCAGGCCGGCGTCGAGGCCGTGCGTCGCATCACCTCAGAATGTACCCGCTTAGGCGTAAAGTATCTGACGCTATATACATTCTCGACAGAGAACTGGAACCGCCCCGCCGATGAGATCTCAGCCCTGATGGGACTGGTGCTCACATCGCTGGAGGACCAGATATTCATGAAGAACAACGTACGGTTCCGCGTCATTGGCGACCTGGGGCGCCTGCCTGACAATGTGCGGCAGAAACTGCATGAGACAGAAGAGCATACGGCCGCCAACTCAGCCATGACAATGGTGGTGGCACTGAGCTACAGCAGCCGCTGGGAAATAACGGAGGCTGTACGCCAGATTGCAGCAGCAGCCAAAGACGGCAGCATCAGCCAGATAGACGAGCATACCGTCAGCCTGCATCTGGCAACCCGGTTTATGCCCGACCCCGAACTGCTTATCCGCACGGGTGGCGAACTGCGCATCTCCAACTACCTGCTGTGGCAGATAGCCTACTCAGAACTGTATTTCTGCGACACCTACTGGCCCGACTTCGATGAAGCCTGCCTACATCAGGCCATTGCCGACTACCAGCGCCGCCAGCGCCGTTTCGGGAAAACAGAAGAACAAGTGGAAAACGAAGAAAAGACCCACCCCTAACCCCTCCCTGTAGGTGGGGGAATAGTTACCCTGAGCATGATAATGAAACATATTAATATAGGAAATATCTTGAACATAAAAAGCAATGTAACCACTCCCCTCCATACAAGGAGAGGTTGGGGGTGGGTCTTTTTGTTTTTCCTGCCTCTAACACTCTTCGCCCAGGACAAGATAGTGAATCCCGACATCTCATACGCCGGAACACCACGCTCCTGTGTGATTGGCGGCCTGACCGTCAAAGGCGTTGATGGCTACGAAGACTACGTGCTGACAGGACTCTCAGGACTCTCTGTAGGGCAACAGATTGACGTACCCGGACAAGAGATTACCGAAGCAGTGAAACGCTACTGGAAGAACGGTCTGTTCTCAAAGGTACAGATTACGGCCGACTCACTGGTAGGTTCAAAAATCTACCTGTGTATCCACCTGGCCATGCGCCCACGTATCAGCACCATCAACTATTACGGTCTGAAGAAGTCGGAACGCGAGGACATGGAGGCCAAGCTGGGCATCATGAAGGGCAGCCAGATTACGCCCAACATGATTGACCGTGCCAAAATCCTGGCAAAAAGATACTTCGATGAAAAGGGCTACAAAAATGCCGAAATCGACATCATGCAGCGCGACGACGTGACGGGCGGCAAGCAGCAGGTCATCCTCGATGTCCATGTCGACAAGAAGTCCAAGATGAAGGTGCGCCACCTCATCTTTGAGGGCAATGAGCAGCTGAAAACACAGCAAATCAAGGGTACGCTCTTCACGAAAGGTGCCTTCGGCAAGATTCACGAAGCCGGCAAACTGTCGCAGATGTTCAAAGCCAAGAAGTTTACCGACGAGCGCTACAAGGAGGCCAAAGAGGCCCTGATTGACAAATACAACGAACTGGGCTATCGCGACATGACCATCGTGGAAGACTCCGTATGGAATCACGATGAGAAGCACGTCAACATCCTGGTCAAGGTGGAGGAAGGCCAGAAATACTACATCCGCAACATCACCTGGGTGGGTAACACCGTGGCCACCACCGACTACCTGAGCCGCGTGCTTGGCATGAAGAAGGGCGACGTCTACAACCAGCGGCTGCTGCAGAAGCGACTGTCGGAAGACGAAGATGCCGTGGGCAACTACTATTGGAACAACGGCTACCTCTTCTATAACCTGCAGCCTACGGAGGTGAACATCGTCGGCGACAGCATCGACCTTGAGATGCGCATCTTTGAGGGGCAGCAGGCTCACCTGAGCCATGTCCGCATCTATGGCAACGACCGTCTGTATGAAGAGGTGGTGCGCCGCGAACTGCGTACCAAGCCCGGCGACCTCTTCTCAAAAGAGGCCCTGCAGCGCTCTGCCCGCGATATCGCCTCTATGGGACACTTCGACCCGGAATCGGTGAACCCCGACGTGAAACCCAATTACGAGGACGGCACCGTTGACATCAACTGGCAGCTACAGCAGAAGTCAAACGACCAGATTGAGTTCTCATTAGGCTGGGGACAGACGGGTGTCATCGGACGTATCGGTCTGAAGCTGAACAACTTCTCCATGCGCAACCTCTTCGGCAAGAACAAGATGCACCGCGGACTGATGCCTATCGGCGACGGCGAGCAGCTGGGCATCAACTTCCAGACCAACGGCTCCTACTACAGCCAGATTTCTACGAGCTACTCCACGGGATGGTTCGGCAACAAGCGCCCCAACTCATTCAGTGTCAGTCTGTTCTACTCTAAGCAGTCGGACATCTCCAGCTACTATCGCAACAACAGCCTCTACAACAGTCTCTATAGCTACGGCTATGGCTACGGCTACGGCACCTACAACAACTATGCCTACAACTACGAGTCGATGCTCGACGACGACAAGAACATCCGCATGTTTGGTG
>CAMYZO010000042.1 GCA_947303855.1 uncultured Prevotellaceae bacterium | reverse complement strand
TGGACCTCACGGAGCCTGATGCCGGTTCCGACCTGCAGCGCGTGATGCTGAAGGCTACCTTCGACGAGAAAGAGAACTGCTGGCGCCTGAACGGTGTGAAGCGTTTCATCACCAACGGCGACTCTGACATCCACCTTGTGCTGGCCCGTTCTGAGGAAGGCACGAAGGACGGCCGCGGTCTGTCGATGTTCATCTACGACAAGCGCCAGGGTGGTGTCAACGTGCGTCACATCGAGCACAAGCTCGGTATCCACGGCTCACCCACCTGTGAGCTGACCTACAAGAACGCCAAAGCAGAGCTTTGCGGCAGCACCAAGATGGGTCTCATCAAATATGTGATGGCCTTGATGAACGGTGCCCGCCTGGGTATCGCCGCACAGTCAGTAGGTGTGGAGCAGGAGGCATACAACGAGGGACTGGCTTACGCCAAGGAGCGCCAGCAGTTTGGTGACAAGATCATCAACTTCCCCGCTGTCTACGATATGCTCAGCCGCATGAAGGCCAAGCTCGATGCCGGTCGTGCGCTGCTCTACGAGACAGCTGCCTACGTCGACATCTACAAGTGCCTTGAGGACATCGAGCGCGACCGCAAGCTGACACCCGAGGAGAAGCAGGAGTGCAAGACCTACAAGCGCCTGGCTGACGCCTTCACACCGCTGGCCAAGGGTATGAACTCTGAGTATGCCAACCAGAACGCCTACGATGCCATTTCTATCCACGGCGGTTCAGGCTTCATCATGGAGTACAAGAGCCAGCGTTTGTTCCGCGATGCCCGTATCTTCTCTATCTACGAGGGAACGACACAGTTGCAGGTGGTGGCCGCTATCCGCTACATCACCAACGGCACCATGCTGGCCAACATCAAGGAGATGGCCGCCGCTACTGTGCCCGGCAGTTCTCTGTCGGGACTCAAGGCTCGTGTCGAGAAGCTCATCCCCATTTACGAGGAGGCACTTGCCAACGTCAAGGCACTGGAGAACCAGGACGCCCAGGACTTCCTGGCCCGTCGTCTCTATGATATGACTGCCGAGTTGGTGATGTCGCTGCTCATCATCCGCGATGCCGCCAAGGCACCCGAGCTGTTCGAGAAGTCTGCCAACGTCTATGTCCGTATGGCTGAGGAGGATATCTACGGCAAGAGCGCCTATATCAAGGCCTTCCGCGTAGAGGACCTCGACAACTTCCGCGCTGCTGAATCAGATACCGAAAAAGCATAATGCTTGAAGTCATGATAACGCTTTCCTGTCTTGTGGTCGTTGGCTACATGGCGGGAAAGCTTGGTTTTTTAGGCGGTGACTTCGACCGTCAGCTGTCGCGTCTGGTCATCAATATCACCTGTCCGGCACTTATCCTCTCGTCGGCCATGACAGGCGAGCTGCCCGACCGTCGCTTTATCCTGCCCCTGTTGCTCATCAGTGTCATCACCTACGCCGTGCTGACGGCGGCCGCTTTCCTGCTACCCCGTTTCCTGACAAGGCGCAAAGATGACGAAGGTGCCATCGGCTTTGCCCTCATGTTCGGCAATGTCGGCTTCATGGGCTACCCCGTCGTTGCCTCCATCTTCGGTCATGAGGCCATTTTCTATGCCGCCGTCCTCAATGTGGTTAACACGTTCACGGTGTTCACCATCGGTACGGTGCTCATCACGGGCAAGAGCGACACCGCCGGTTCCCGCTTCGAGAAGAAGGTGCTCTACAGCACACCCATGATGGCCGCCTACCTCACCATGGCCATCGTGGCCTTGGAGATAGGCAACATCCCGGGCTTCGTCAGCATGCCGCTGACCATGCTCGGCAACATCACCGTGCCCGCTGCCCTGCTCATCGTCGGCTCCAGCATGTCGCAGCTGCCCCTACGCGCCCTCATGGGCAACGTCACCGTCTACGCCACCGCCGCCCTGCGCCTGCTGGCACTTCCCTTAGGCGTCTACTGGCTGACAAGGCTGTTGGGCTTTTCCGACCTCGTGGTCAACATCAACACCGTTGTCATAGCCATGCCTGTAGCCACCTATGGCACCATCCTCTGTCTGAAATACGAGAAGGACACCACGCTGATGACCGAGGTCACCTTCATCACCACCCTGCTGTCCATGCTCACCATCCCCCTGCTCGTCACCTTCTTCCTCTAACGGCATTATGGTACGAACACAGCGGAACCGACCCCGTGTGTACCCGAAGGCCTGAGACAGTAAAAAGAATGCCATTAATTTGGAAGTGTCGGAAATAGTTCGTATCTTTGCATCCGAATGTGCGGACAAGACAGCCGTTCAGCCGGATTTTGAATCCGGCTGCTGTGAATATAAGGATTTGTAATCCGAGATTATCGCATCACAGATGCCTATACTCATTGCGGTCGGATTGCAAATCCGACCGAACGGATTTCTGATTCTCCGAGTGCCAGCTACTCATTACCGCGGATAAGTCGCCAGAGTTGCTTGCCGATGTTGCCACTCATACGTTCTGCTGCCGTATGTCATGGCAGCAGAGTGCCACGGAAAAATCCAGTCATATACTGTCATGTCACTTTGACAGCTGCGGTTCCGGCACCTCCTGGCCGCGGCAGAAGCGATGGACTATCTGGCGGTCGTCGCCGAGATAGACGAACCGCTCCAGACGGTGTAGCAGTGAGTATTCGGCGGGATAGAGCACGCTGTCGTCGATGACCAGGGCATCGAAGTCATAGCCTGGCTCGAAGCTGCCCACCTTGCCAAAGAAGCTGCCTGCCGACTTGGTGGCTATCCAGAAGGTCTCGGGCAGAGTGAGGAACGCCTTGTCGTGGTCGTGCTGATAGTGCATCTTGCTGACCTGGATGGCATAGACCAGCATACGGAACATATTCAGGTCGTGACCGCCGCTGATGTCGCTGCCCAGGCCTATGGGAAGACCCTCGTCGAGGAAGGTGCGGATGGGTGCCATACCCGACGCGATGTTGAAGTTCGACGTGGGACAGTGGGCCACCATCACCCTGTTGCGCTTCATCATCTCCAGCTCCTCGCCCGACGTCCAGACGCAGTGGGCCATGACGGTGGGTGTCTGTCCGAAGAGTCCGTAGCGGTTATAGGCATCGCCATAGCTCCGGCTCTCAGGCTCCAGTTCAGCCACCCAGGCAATCTCGGACGTGTTTTCTGAGAGGTGCGACTGTACGGGCAGCCGATAGATGCTTGCCAGCTGGCCACAGGCCTTCAGCAGTTCCGGGGTACACGATGGCACGAAGCGCGGCGTGATGATGGGGCGTACCAGTGCATCGGGGTGATTGAATTCGGCTATGAGCTGTTCATAGCCCTCAATGGTAGCCTCCACGTCTTCGCGGAGCGCCGGCGGACAGTTGCGGTTCATGGCCACCTTGCCCACCATTGCTCCCATGCCTGCCTGTTGGTAGAGCTGCATCAGCAGGCGTGTGCTCTCCGTGTGGACAGTGCCGAAGACGACACTGCGCATGGTGCCGAAGAGCCACTGGGTGTGCAGGAAACGCCGGTACATACGCTCGGCATAGGTCACGTCGGCATATTTCGACTCTTCGGGGAACGTGTAGTTCTGCAGCCACGGCAGCAGTTCCAGGTCCATGGCCACGCCCTGGTTGTGTACCTGTGGGGCATGGACATGCATGTCAATCATGGCCGGGATGAGCAGCCTGTCGCCAAAGTCTATCACCTCTGCACCCTCGCAATCCAGTTCCGACAGGTCGTTAGAGACACCTATCACACGACCATCTTCCACGGCGATGTAGCCGTTTTCGAACACCTCAAACCTGTCTTTCTCTTTCGTAAAGAGAATATGTGCTTTATATACCTTTCTCATAGAATGCAAAATTACAAAAAAAAAGCGAAAGTGCAAGCATTTCAGCATATTTTTTGAACTGTACAGTCGAAAGTGATTTCTCTATCAGGTTTTTGAAATAATTAGCCGTTTTATCGCCGCCACGATACCCCACACCAGAATAATAATTGAAGTAACGCACCCGTCACAGCGATGACGAGTAGCGCGAGTAATGATAGTAATTTTCTTTTCATGTCGGTTTCTATTTTAGGTTATTAATACTCTCGATTGCAAAGATAATGCTTTTCCCGGAATAATTGTCTGTTATTGAAAAAAAGTAAGCGTTATTCCAATTTTTTTATTACCTTTGCGCTCAAACAGTTCGTAATATGACAAATCAAGAAGCGGAAGACAGAGTGAGACGCGCCGTAGACTATTTCATGCAGGGCTACGGCTGCTGCCAGAGTGTGGTGGCTGCTTTTGCAGACCTCTACGGGTTGGACGAGACGATGGCCAAGCAAATTGCCGCTGGCTTTGGCGGTGGTGTGGGCAGGATGCGCATGATGTGCGGTGCCGTATCGGGCATCGTCATGCTCGTCGGTCTCGACTGTGGTCAGACGGAGGGCAGCGACCGCGAGGGTAAGTCTGCCTGCTACAAGGTGGTGCAGGAGTTGCTGGCCCAGTCGAAGGAAGAGAACGGCAGCCTGATTTGTGCAGAGATTCTCGGCATCAAGGGTCACGAGAAGGCCGTCTCTAACTACGTTGCCTCTGCCCGCACCGCTGAGTACTACAAGACGCGTCCCTGCGCTGCCAAGGTGGAGAGTGCCGCAAGAATCTTCGCAGACTATCTGAAGGACAAGGAAACACAACACATTTAAATCTATACGACTATGGAACAAGGAATCGTTTTTGAGATTTGTGGCTACATCGCCACTATCGGCATGATTCTGGGCTATCTGCCCCAGGCCATTGCCACCATTCGCACACGTAATACTGACGGCATTGCACTGCCCACCTTCCTGATGATGGGCATCGGCAGCCTGGCTTTCATGCTGCAGGGGCTTCTCCACAAGCCTGAGATTATCTGGTCGCTGTTCCTTACGAACTTAGTGACGGCCACCTGCAGTATCATTGTGTTCAGTATCAAGATGTATAACGACTATTTCAAGAAATAAAGTATGAAGAGCATAAAAGGACATATCCTCGATGTGGTGCGCCGCGAGATGTCCGACGGCGAACTGGTGATAGAGAACGAGACGATTGTTGACATCAAGCGCTGTACGCTGCCTGAGAGTGAACAGCCCTGGCCCTATGTGTTGCCGGGCTTTATTGACAGCCACGTGCATATTGAGAGCAGCATGATGGTGCCGCACAAATTTGCAACCATCGCCGTCAGCCACGGAACGATAGGCGTCATTGCCGACCCCCACGAGATTGGCAATGTGCTGGGCGTGGAAGGTGTCGACTTCATGATACGTTCCGGCCATGAGGCCCGCTTCAACTTCTGCTTTGGCGCTCCCAGTTGTGTGCCTGCCGTGGGTGGAGAGATAGAGACCAGCGGTGCTGTGATTGACGCTGCTACCACGGAAGAGCTGATGGGGCGCCAAGAGATTGGCTTCCTGGCAGAGATGATGAACTACCCTGGTGTGCTGGCTGGCGATAAGGAGGTGATGAAAAAAATCGAGGCAGCTCAGCATCACGGGAAGCCTGTTGACGGCCATGCCCCCGGACTGACGGGACGGCAGCGCGACCAGTATGCTGGGGCAGGCATTACCACTGACCATGAATGTTCTACGCTGGAGGAAGGTCGCTCATGCATCAATGCCGGCATGAAGGTCATTATCCGCGAGGGCAGTGCCGCCAAGGACTACCAGCTGCTCAGTCCGCTGATAGCAGAGAGTCCCAACATGGTGATGCTGTGTACGGATGACTGTCACCCGGATGATTTCGTGCGCGGACATATCAACCTGATAGTGAAACGCGCCATGGCTGACGGCTACAACCTGTGGGACATCCTGCAGACTGCCTGCGTCAATGCACAGAAGCACTACCACCAGAACTGGGGACTGCTGCAGGTGGGCGACCCTGCGACCTTCATTACCGTTGACTGCATCACGCCTCACTTCCGTGTGGAGAGTACGGTCATCAGAGGCAAGGAGGTGTTCAACTATAACGCCAGCATGCCCTTGGAGCATGATAACCTAAGCGAGAGGATCCTGGACTTGCCATTCCCCAACAATTTCGTTGCAGGACCCATTAGCGCTGAAGACATCCAAATAGACCTTAAGCCGGGCGAGACGGTACACGTCATCCATGCCTCGGACGGCAGCCTGCTGACGGAGCACGATGAGGTGAAGCTGACCGGCAATCCCTTGTTTGACTCACACTATCCTTGGACGGAGGTACAGAAGATAGTGGTCTACAACCGCTATATCCCAGGTGCCAAGCCTATCGTAGGACTGGTTCGCGGCTTTGACATCAAGAACGGTGCCATAGCAGGAACAGTGGCCCATGACTGTCATAACATCGTGGCTATCGGCTCCAATGACGATTTCCTGGTGAAAGCCGTCAACCGTCTTGTGGAGATGCGTGGCGGACAGGTGGTGGTCAGTCCCGACGAGATGCTGGACATCCCACTGCCCATAGCAGGACTGATGGCGCCCCTGAGCGGCCATGAGATAGCATTCCGTACCTTGTGCATCCATGAGATGGTGAAGGAGATTGGCTGCCGCATGAAGTCACCCTTCATTACGATGGCGTTCATGTGCCTGCCGGTTATTCCCAGCATCAAAATCACTGACCGTCACCTGATGGACACGCAGAAGTTTGAGGTCATCTATTAGAGCAGCGGAAAGGGGCTTCAGAAGAAAATGTCTTCCAGTACCTGCTCGACAACCTGCGGGAAGTAGGCCATCTCCAGCTGATGCTCCTTCTCGGCAATGTCGTCGACACTGTCTGCAGGCGACAACGCCACTTTGTATTGAGCAATAATCTCGCCACCGTCACAGACGGGCGTGACCCAGTGGACGGTCATGCCCGTCTCTGTTTCTCCGGCGGCCTTGACAGCCTCGTGGACATGGTGACCCCACATGCCCTTGCCACCATATTTGGGCAATAGGGCGGGGTGGAGGTTAACCATGCGCCGGGGGAAGGCCTCGATGAGGAAGTCGGGGATGAGGGGCAGGAAACCGGCCAGGACAATAAACTGGATGTCGTACTGACGGAGCAGCGGCATCATCACCTCGGCATCGTTCAGCTGGGCCTTGGTGATGACAGCCGTCGGCACGCCGAGGTTCTTGGCGCGCACCAGGGCGTAGGCATCGGGTTTGTTACTGACCACAAGGGCGCTGTTGATGCGGTCGGAACCGCTGAAGTGGCGTATCAGATTCTCGCAGTTGCTTCCACTGCCTGATACAAAGATGGCTATGTTGGTCATTCTTTTTTTGGAGTTAAGGAGTTATAGGAGTTAAGGAGTTAAGACATTTGTTGGGAGTTAAGACATTTGTTGGGAGTTAAGACATTTGTTGGGAGTTAAGACATTTGTTAAGAGTTTTTCTATCAGGCGGGGCATGGCGTAGTCAGACAGGGCGGCCTCGTTTACCCAGATGTAGTCAGCAGGCAGCGGCGGGCGCTCGTCGGTCTCCAACAGGTAGAAGTCGGCATAGAGGACGCGGTGCGTCAGCACGTGCTTGACGTTCTGACACAGCAGGACGGCACCGCGGGGGGGCTCGGTGGCGGTAAGCCACGGCTCATAGAGTCCCTGCCAGATGTCGCCAGCACCACGGCGGTGGATGGCCGTCATGCCCTGACACCTTATATATACATACGTCAGCCGCCGCTCCCTCACCTTCAGCGTCTTCTGCTTTACAGGCAGTTGGGCAACGCGACCCTCACGGAAGGCGGCGCAGGTGTCTGTCAGCGGACAGGTGTCGCAACGGGGACTCTGGGGCGTACACTGGACGGCGCCGAAATCCATGATGGCCTGGTTATAGTCAGCGGCGTGGGCGGCAGGCAGCAGGCTCTGTGCCAGGGCCGTGAACTCATGCTTGCCCTCGGTGGTGTTGATGGGTGTGCTGATGCCGTAATGACGGCTGAGCACGCGGTAGACATTACCGTCGACGACGGCGGCAGGCAGTCCGAAGGCCATGGAGCCGATGGCGGCAGCGGTATAGTCGCCAACGCCCTTGAGGCGGCGCAGTCCTTCGATGGTGGTGGGGAAGCCTCCGGCAGCCACAATCTGTCGGGCAGCGGCGTGGAGGTTGCGGGCGCGGCTGTAGTAGCCTAAGCCCTGCCACTCTCGCAGCACCTCGTCCTCGGTGGCGGCAGCGAGGTCGGCCACCGTGGGCCACCGCTGCATGAAGCGCTGCCAGTAGTCCCAGCCCTGCTTCACCTGTGTCTGCTGCAGGATAATCTCCGACAGCCAGATGGCGTATGGGTCCTTCGTTCCCCGCCACGGCAGGTCACGTCCATTCTCACGGAACCATTTCAGCAATGTAATTGCAAACATGAATTTATTAAAAGACAACCATAACAACTAAAACAACTTTGAGTTGTCCAAGTTGTCCAAGTTGTCGTTAATCAAAGCTTTCCCTGATCGCCTAAGTAAGAGTCCTTGAAGCCGAGGAAGTAGAGCACACCGTCGAGACCGATGGTGTTGATGCTCTGCTTGGCGTTGGCCACCACACGCGGCTTGGCGTGGAAGGCGATGCCCAGTCCGGCCTCGCTGATCATCGGCAGGTCGTTGGCACCGTCGCCCACGGCGATGGTCTGCGCCAGGTTCACCTTCTCTACCTGGGCTATGAGCTTGAGCAGCTCCGCCTTACGGTGGCCGTCGACAATCTCGCCGACATAGTGGCCGGTGAGCTTGCCGTCGTCATCAATCTCCAGTTCGTTGGCATAGACATAGTCGATGCCGTAGCGGCGCTGCAGGTACTCGCCGAAGTAGGTGAAGCCGCCTGAGAGGATGGCAATCTTATAGCCGCAGCGCTTGAGGATGGTCATCAGACGGTCGACACCCTCGGTGATAGGCAGGTGCTCGGCAATATCCTGCATGACGCTGACATCGAGTCCCTTGAGCAGGGCCACGCGTCGGGTAAAGCTCTCCTTGAAGTCTATCTCGCCACGCATGGCACTCTCGGTAATAGCCCTTACCTCTGCCCCTACGCCGTTGCGCTCAGCCAGTTCGTCGATACACTCCGTCTGGATGAGTGTGGAGTCCATATCGAAGCAGATGAGGCGGCGCATACGGCGGAACATATCGTCACGCTGGAACGAGAAGTCCATCTCCATCTCCGCAGCCAGCTTCATCAGCTTCGACTGCATCTCCTGACGGTTCTGAGGCTCACCGCGCAGCGAGAACTGGATGCAGGCACGGGTGTGGGTAGCCGGGTTCTTAATGCTCTTACGTCCCGTCAGTCGGAGGATGCTGTCGATGTTCAGTCCCTGGTCGGCAATGATGCGCGTGGCAGCCTCTATCTGCCGCGCCTCCAACTGGCGTCCCAGCACCATGAGGATATAGCGGTTCTTGCCCTGATGGCCCACCCAGTCCTCGTATTCATCGTCGGTAATGGGCGAGAACATGATGTTCACGCCCAGCTCGGTGGCCTTGAACAGCAGTTCCTTCATCACCTGTCCTGAGTGCATCTCGTCCATGCGGATGAGGATGCCCAATGACAGCGTAGAGTGGATGTCGGCCTGGCCGATGTCGAGGATCTGTGCGTCGTACTTGGCCAGGATGGCCATGATGGAGGCCGTCAGTCCGGGACGGTCCTGTCCGGTGATACGCACCAGGATTTGCTCTTCCTTTATCGTCTGTTCCATACGTTATGATATTTTATTGTAGTTGTTATTGTTCGGGAAACTGCTGGTAGATGCGCAGGCCGTAGTCGTTGGCGGCAGCGATGATGTACTCCATGATGTCGCTGGTGTCGTGCTCATACGTCATGGCATCCTGTGCCCGCAGCCAGAAGATGAACTCCACGCAGCAGCCGCCCTGCGTGGCCTCGGCCTGACGGACGAGGATGACCTTGTCGGGGAGAACGGCGGGGTTCTGCCTGAGCCACTCTTCGATGTGGCGGCGGTAGCGGGTGATGTTGGTGGTGGGACCCGACGGTGAACCGTCGGGCACGGGGACGAAGGGCACGGGGGCGTCGGGCACGGGGACGAAGGGGGCGGAAGCGGGGGGCACGGAGGGCGCGACGGGGGTGGCGGGGGTGGCGGTGCTGTCTGTGCGGATGCTGCGGAAGTCGAAGTAGAGGCGGCGGGTCTGCTTGCGTCCCTCACGCTGCTGCATGCCTAACCAGTTCTGGAACGAGCCGTCGACGAGGGTCTGTGGCGTGACGGTGACGATGGTATTGTCGAAGTTGCGCACCTTGACCATTGTCAGGCTGATTTCCTCTACCGTACCGTTGGCACCTGCCGAGGGCACGGTAATCCAGTCGCCAATGTGCAGCATGTCGTTGCTGGTGAGCCGTATGCCGGCCACCAGTCCCTTGATGGTGTCCTGAAAGGCCAGCATCAGTATGGCCGAGGCGGCACCCAGGCCAGCAAAGAGCGTGGAGGGGTCCTTGCCCAGGATGATGGCAATGACGACGATGGCAGCAATGAAGATGATGAGAATCTTCATGACACCGCAGAAGGAGTAGAGATACTGCTGGCGGGCCGTGCGCTGTCCGTTCTCCAGCAGCTTCAGCGAGTCGATGAGCACGGTGACCGTCCGCACGGTCATCACGGTGATGTAGATAGCAGTCAGGCGGGCCAGCACCTCTTGGATGAGGGGGAAGTCATAGAACGTCATGGGCAGCAGGCCCCAGATGACGATGGCCGGTACGATGCTGCTGGCAGAGTTGAGCACACGCTCGTTGAAGATGACATCGTCCCAGCGTACCTCCGTGCGTGCCGTCAGCTTCAGCAGCAGGGGTGTGAGCAACTTACGGCACAGCAGTCCGGCTGCCGCTGCCAGGAGGATGGCCACGATGACCATGACGGTGTGGCTGACATAGGGAACAGCAGCGCCCTGAATGCCACAGAGGTCGATAAGATGTTTAACGTAGATAGTGATGGTCTCCATAATAGGTTCTTGTTAATACTTACACATAGCCTCGCACACCTGGTCCTGAAACTGCCGTCCGTCAGACATACGACTGACTCCCTGATTGATGATGGCGAAGCAGAGCACATGACCGTTGGGGGCGGTGCAGAAGCCGGCCAGACTGGAGATGCCCGAGAGGGAGCCTGTCTTGGCATGGACGTTACGCTCGGCCGCCGTCTTCTTCATGCGCGTCTTCAGCGTACCGTCGACGCCGGCCACGGGCAGCACGATGTTCAGCTGGCGGAAGAGGTCGGCATGCTGCCAGGCATGGCGCAGCATCCTGACCTCCAGCTCGGCCGACACATAGTTATAGAGTGACAGACCTGAGCCGTCGGCTATGCGGTAGTCGCCGGGCTGCAGGCCAACGTTCTGTATCATGCGTCGTATCTGTCCTGCTGCCAGCCTGGCGGTGGCCGGTCTGTCGGCAGCAGCCCCAATATTGTAGAACAGTGCCTCGGCGTATAGGTTGTCGCTCTCCTTCATCATGCGCTCCAGCACCTCGGCGACGCTGTGTCCGCGGCTGGCCACATGGTGCATCGATGACAGAGGATAGCTGACGGCCTCGTTGGTGATGACCACGCCGTCGCGCTGCAGCTCACGCTCCAGCTGTCCGACGAAGATGTCCTTGCCGTCATATAGCAGAGGCGTGAGCACGGGGTTGTCGTCGTCCCAGCACCAGCCCTCGCCCAGCAGGTTGTCGTCCTTGAACGACAGGTCGATGAGGATAGAGCCGCGGATGGTGTCGATGCCCTGATGGCGCACCTTGCTGACAAACGACGCCATGTCGCGGCTGTCGAACATCGGGTCCATGCTGCCTACGCAGTGCAGGTTGCCGTGCAGCGTGCCGTTCTCCACACGCCCGGTATAATAGAGCGTGGTCTTCAGCTGATAGTCGCTGCCCAGACGGTCGAGTGCTGTGATGGCCGTCAGCAGCTTCATCGTCGATGCAGGACGCAGGCGCTGGCGGTGTCCGTAGGTATAGAGCGTCGTGTCGGCAGTGAGGTCGTAGACCATCAGCCCCAGCTGCGTGGTCTCCAGCAGCGGTGTCATCAGGATGGTGTCAAGGGCTGCCTGCAGGCTGCGGGGCCATGGCAATGACCCTTTAGGGTGTATGTCTGTCTGTGCCAAGAGGGGCAGACAGAGGCATGTAAGAAGGAATATCGTCAGTTTTTTCTTCATTTTCGTTTGCAAAGATAGAAAATAATTATGAATTATGAATTATGAATTATGAATTATTTAGTATCTTTGCAGCGTCAAATCAGATAAATATGGTTTATAAGTACGATTTCCTCATCATCGGAGCCGGCGTTGCCGGTATGAGCTACGCCCTGAAGATTGCCCGCGCCAAGAAGGGCAAAGTGTGTATGATATGCAAGACCTCGCTCGACGAGGCCAACACATCGTTCGCCCAGGGCGGCGTTGCCAGTGTGACAAACCTGGAGCTTGACAATTTCGACAAGCATATTGACGACACGATGATTGCCGGCGACTATATCAGCGACCGGCAGGCTGTGGAGCAGGTGGTGCGCATGGCTCCGGAGCAGATTCAGGAACTCGTGAACTGGGGCGTGAACTTCGACCGCAAGGATGACGGCACCTTCGACCTGCACCGCGAGGGCGGCCACTCTGAGTTCCGCATCCTCCACCACGCCGACGATACCGGGGCTGAGATACAGCGCGGACTGATGGCGGCTGTCAGAGCCTGCCCCGACATCACCGTCAAGGAGAACCATTTTGCCGTGGAGATTATCACGCAGCACCACCTCGGCGTCCGCGTGACGCGGCGGTCGCCGCATATTCAGTGCTATGGGGCCTATGTGGCCCATGAGGCCTATGGGGCTAATGGGGCCAATGAGACTGTCGTTGACACTTACCTGGCCAAGGTCACGGTGCTGTGTACCGGTGGCTGCGGTGCCGTCTACCTGACCACGTCGAACCCCGTCATCGCCACGGGCGACGGCATTGCCATGGCCTACCGTGCCAAGGCCACCGTCGAGGGCATGGAGTTTGTGCAGTTCCACCCCACGGTGCTGCATAACCCGAAGGAGACCCACCCCGCCTACCTCATCACCGAGGCCATGCGCGGCTATGGCGGCATCCTGAAGCTGCCCAACGGCGAGACGTTTATGGAGAAGTATGACGAGCGCCTGTCGCTGGCTCCCCGCGACATCGTGGCCCGTGCCATAGACAAGGAGATGAAGATTCACGGACTGGACCACGTCTGCTTAGACGTCACCCATAAGGACGCTGCCGAGACGCGCCACCACTTCCCCAATATCTACCAGAAGTGCCTGTCGATGGGTATCGACATCACGCAGGACTATATCCCCGTGCGCCCTGCAGCCCACTATATGTGCGGTGGTGTCAAGGTTGACCTGAACGGCCAGACCAGCATAGAGCGTCTCTATGCCCTTGGCGAGTGCTCCTGTACTGGTCTGCACGGCGGCAACCGCCTGGCCTCCAACTCACTCATCGAGGCTGTGGTCTACGCCGAGACGGCCGCCCGCGACTCGCTGCAGCACGTAGACCTCTACGACTTTAACGAGCGGGTGCCCGAATGGAACGACGAGGGCACGATGACCAACGAGGAGAAGGTGCTCATCACGCAGTCGGTGAAGGAGGTCAACCTCATCATGTCCAACTATGTCGGCATTGTGCGCAGCGACCTGCGCCTGCACCGTGCCTGGGACCGCCTTGACATGCTCTACGAGGAGACCGAGCGCCTGTTCAAGCGTGTGAAGCCCAGCCGCGACATCTGCGAGCTGCGCAACATGATTAACGTGGGCTACCTCATCACCCGCTGGGCCTTAGAGCGCAAGGAGTGCCGCGGCCTGCACTTCACCACCGACTATCCGCAGCATGCCTACGATAAGTAGATTTTTGTTTTTTTATCGGGTCAGCGAGAACTTCAGTGACAATCCGAAATCGCGTGTTGTCGTCGGGTAACTGCTCGACGACAGCAGCGGCGTGTTGGTCTGACGGTCGTAGTAGAAGGTGAGGGTGAGCAGACGGCTCAGGGTGTAGTCGGCGGCTAACGAGAACTTCAGGGCAGAGTTGCCGCTGCTGGCCGACGACACGCCGCTGGCAATATCGCGGGTGATGGCAGCCTGCGAGCGTATGGAGAAGTCGGCACGCATGTTCAGGTCGTGGTTGACGCCGCTCTTCGACCGTGAGCTCTGCTCCTTCTTCTTCGTGCCTTCCTCGTCGTTGTTCTTGCCCTTGCGGCTCTGTGCCTTCTTAACCTTGCGGCTGCCGCCGGCACCGAAGAGGTTGAACTTGAAGTCGCTGATCTTATAGCCCAGACCGATGACCCAGTCGTTGGAACGCGACTCGTTGAGCTGCACGCTGGTCATGGAGAGGTTCAGCACGCGGGTGGTGCGGTACTCCACCTTGACGGTCATGTTGTTCTGCAGCGTGACATCGACGCCGAGCAGCGGCGAGAAGGACTCGTTGATGCTGACGGTAGAGATGTTGTACATGCTGGACGGCGTGAGCGAGCCGTCGGTAGCCTTGACGAATCCCAGGTCGCCCATATACTGCAGCCATGACGAGTAGCTGGCATACGAGCCTATGGCGAACACCGACTTGTAGCCGTGGTTGATGTTGACGCTCTTGAAGCGTTCTGCCAGCCACGGCAGTTTCGACAGTCCGCTGTAGCGTACCGTCCAGTTGGGCAGCATGCGCCACAGTGAGGGGAAGATGTCGAGCGAGCCGCCGCCCACGGTATAGGCATCGAGGAAGGCCGGTATGAGCACGTCGGACGAGTATTGGTTGACCGCCGTGGCCGAGGCCGGTGCGCCGGCATAGAGCGACTGCACCCGTGACTGGTAGACGGGTATGAGGTTGCAGAACTTGTCGAACGTGCTTGACGTATAGCCCGAGGTGGCATCGCCCGTCGGCTCGAAGGCCGAGCTGAGCGAGATGGTGGTCATATTGAACGAGCCGCTGCGTGTCGTCGGCGACCCCTCGTACATATACTGCACGCTCTGGGCGCGGTTGACGGTACGCGATGCGTTGAGGTCAATCTTCAGGTCGCGGACAGGCTCAAGGGTGGCTTTCAGCTGCAGGTCCTCGGTCGTCGATGATGTGAAGGGCGTTGCCACGGATTCGTTCATCAGCAGCCACCCGTTGTCGCGGGCCTTGTCGACATAGCCGTCGCCAGCCAGTCCGAAGGCGAAGTCCAGTCCCGGCGACAGCACGCTGCCCGTACGCTGTCCGAAGGCATCGCCGATATTGGGCAGGAATCCCGGCAGCGTCATGTTGTGCTGGTTACGGTAGCTCAGGTTCACCGTGCGTACCATCATCAGCAGACGCGTCACCTGCTGTGCCGGCTCATACCACCACTGCTTGTCGAGCGGCTGTTTGGGCAGCACGCTCAACTGCATCTTCAGCGACGAGTCGCGCTGCGTGGAGTCCTTGGCACGCAATTTGGCGGCGACATCCTTGGGCAGGCTGACACGGATGGTGTTCTCGTCCTTCACCTTCCATTTCAGCGTCAGCTGCTTGCCGTCCTGGCCACGGGCCGAAACCAGCAGTCGCTTCGACTTCTTGCCGTGCTTCACCTCCAGGACGGTGTCGGCGGTCAGCGTAATCTCCTTCTGGAAGGTGTTCTTGTTCTTAGGCAGGGCCTTCTCTTCCTTGGCAGCATCCTTCTGCGCCTTGCCATCCTTGGCGTCCTTGGCATCCTTCTGTGCCTTCTTGTTCTTCTGGGTGTTCTGCTTCTTCGCCGGTGCCTTCTTGAAGCGCTCGTTCACCTTCTTCAGGAACGGCGAGTGGTTGTAGAGCATCTCCAGGTTCAGTGCCCCGTTGATGTTCAGGTTGCGGTTGCTGGTGATGGTGTTGCCCAGCGTGGAGCCGTCGTCCAGCTCAGCACCGCGCACCCAGTTGTAGGTGGCGTTATAGGAGGCGTCGCTGTTCAGCCAGTCCAGGATGGGCAGCTTGTTCAGCGGCAGCTGGTAGGAGGCCGTGAAGGTCTGGCGGTAGTCCAGCGGCGTGCCCATGTGCAGGAGGCTCTGCTTCACCGAGTCTTTCCAGACGGAGTAGAAGTCGGGATAGAGGTCTTTGTTGATGGGTGTGTTCTCGCGGTAGGGCTCCTCAATCTGGGCGTGGGTGGCACTCTGGAAGTTCATGTGCAGGTTCTTCGTCAGGTCCCAGCGCAGCTGGAACTCACGGTTCCAGAGTATCTGGCTGTTGAAGCTGACGGGCAGGTTCGGGTTCTCGGTGTTCTCCAGGTCACGCTCCTGCAGTTCATAATAGGTACGTGTCAGCTCGGTGTTGAAGGCGATGGTCTGCGGCAGGTAGTTCAGTCCCAGGGCCTTGGGGAAGTTGAGCCATTTCGACTTGCCCTTAGCGTTCTTGAATGGCTCCCACGTCTTGTAGACGGGCGAGTAGCTGTAGTTCAGGGCACCGCGCCACTGGTCATCGTTCTCGTAGACGGTGGTCTCGCCAGTGGTGTGGCGGTGCTGGTGGCTGTAGCTGAACGAGAAGTTGGCGGGGTCGTAGGGCATGGGGTGCTTCTTCGACTTGATGCCGACGCGGGCGTTGGAGAGCGAGAAGTTGCGCGAGAGATTCTTCGTCACGGCAATAGACTCGATGCTGTCACGCTCGCGGGCGCTGGCAGCCTCCAAGGCATCGTCCAGATTCATGTCGCTGTCCAACGGATTGTATTTCGGCCGTACCTCGTCCTTGCTGACGGAGTAGTAGACGGGGATGGTGACCTTCGCCTTGTCGGGGAAGAATTTGCCCAGCTCCAGATTGGTGGTCAGCGAGTACGACTTCTGCGTGTCGGTGGAGCGTTGCATGACGCTCTCCTCCAGTCCGCCGAAGCCGTCGGTGACGTAGCGTCCCGTCAGGTTGATGCTGCCGAAGTCGCTCAGTTGCACGTTCAGCGCACCGGAGGCCGCCCAGCCGCCCTCGTTGTTATATTCTTTCAGTCGCAGTTCGTTGACCCACACCTCGCCCGACTTCGCCTGGCTCGAGAGGTTGCGCACGCCGATAATCATGGTCTTCACCTCGCCCAAGCTGGGGTTACCCACGATGCTCACCTTGTTGCCCGGCTTGTCGTCGTCATACTGTGAGAACACCTGTGCGTAACTGACGCTGCCCTCGGTCTTGGCCTTGTTACGTGTCTTCTTGAGTTTGGTGAACACGCTGATGTCGATATCGAGCATGTTCTCTGCCGGCCACACCTTCTGGCGGTCGCTGGCCGAGAGCCACGAGTATTGTCCCTCAGCCGTCAGCTTCAGGGGAATCTCATATTCGTAGTAGTTGTTCTTGTAGTCGCTGCCGAAGCGGATGAAGACGGCCAGCTGGTTGTCTTCCAGGTTGGTGGTGTTGGGCAGCAGGTGGTTGGCATGGACAAACATCTGCAGGCGCTTATACTGGCGCAGGTCGAGGTTGGTGTTCTTGTAGACACCCTTCGACTCGCCCTGAGCCAGGTTCTTCACCGTCAGGCAGAGGGCTTGCTCGTTGTTCTCCACCAGCTGAGGCTGCGAGGGGTCGGTGGCGCGGTTGATGCCCGGTGGCAGGGTGTAGGCCACTGGCTGGCGGTCGGTGTTCTCCTCAATGTTGACGGCGCTCATCTCCATCGTTCCCGTCTCGGCACCTGCGGCCGTCTGCAGGCTATGCTTGTACTGGCGCCACTCGCCGCGTACCAGGTCGAGACTGCCGAAGCGCAGCACGATGGGCTTCTCGAAGCCCGTCATGTACATACGCATGAAGCGTATGGAGGTGAAGTCGTTGATGCCGCCAACCCTCTGCTTGTATTCGGCCAGCGGGATGCGGAACTGGTACCAGCGCACGGTCGTGGAGTCGCCGTTGCGCAGCTTCACCCACGAGTCGCGGCGGTCGGTGATATAGGTCTCTGTGGCCGTGCCGTTGTTATAGGCCTGCAGCTCGTCGTCGCTGATGCGTACCTTGTACTGGAAATAGCGCTCATACTCGTTCAGCGTGAAGTCCTGGTTGATGTCCTCTACGTCGGGACCGGTCTTGTACGACGTGTCGTACGACTCCGTCCGGTTGTCGGTATCGGGCGAGTTGCCCTGCGGGTTGTTGATACGCTTGTAGCGGTCGAGGATGGTGGTCTGGGCAGCGTCGAAGTCGGAGCCACGGTAGTAGTGGTAGTCGTCGCCGGCAGGGTCCTGGCGCCAGGCCGTGAGCAGCGAGTCGTTCTGCACGACGGCACCTATCTTGTCGAGCCATTCCTTGTAGGCGCCGTAGGTGCGCTCCTCCTCGTCGTTAAGGCCGTTCAGGCCTACGTCCTGCAGCTGTCTGGAGCCTGTGGTGGTGGCAAAGGCGTATGTCTGCGATGCTTGTTCGGGTATCTTGCCCCATTGCGTGTAGCTGAAGGCACTGCTGCCGTCGACAGGCATGCCGCTCTCATAGAACTTCTTGCCGTCGCGCAGCACGTCTTCGCTCACCTCGCCGAGGTTGATGTAGAGGTCGCCGCTGTACTGCGAGGCCGTGCCGGCCTTACGCTGGTAGATGAAGGGGTCCATGAGCCAGAACTCCACATATTCTATATTAGCCTGTTCAAAGTCGGTGGTCTCCAGCTTGCGCATCATGCCGCCCCATTTCCTGGCGGGGTCTGTCAGCGTGCCGTCGGCATTGAAGCGGGTCGTCAGGTTATAGGGGCCGCGCTCTTGGGGGTAGTAGGCCAGGTTCAGCACCGCCAGTGTCGATGTGGCACCGTTGTAGGTTGACTGGTCGCGGTTGGGATAGAGCTCCTTGACATAGACCTCGCGCACACGATGGTCTGAGAGCTGTTCCAGGTCGCTCTTGATATGTCCTGGCGTGAGGCTCGACGAGCGGCGGGTGAACAGCGGGTCGACGGTGTACCAGGCCAGCAGGGCACGGTCGTAGCCTGAGGCGACGGTGGTCTTGTCGTTGTAGTTCTCTATCGTTGTGGGCACACTCGACAGCACCCACGACTTAGGCTCGATGATTGAGATGAGGTTCTTCGTGTTCTCGAAGTCATCCAGGTAGGAGGCGTTGTCCTGCGTACCGCTGGCCCGTCCGGCAATGAGCTGTGCAAACTCGCCGGTGAACTGTATCTGCGACGGCTGCGTGACGTGCAGCAGCGGAATCTTGTTCAGCAGGTTCGTCAGCCATTGCGATTCCTTCTTCCAGCTGAGGTTCAGGCCCCACAGCGTGTTGTTCAGCGGCTCTTCGCCCATGCTGACCTTCGACGTCAGCGCCTGTTCCGACAGGTGCATCAGCGTACCACCCAGGATAAAATCCTTCGAGAAGTCGTATTCCCAGTTGACGCCGAACATGGTCTTGCGCTGCATACCATACTCGGTGTCAGACTCTACCGACCACTTCACCTCGGTGCCTGCATCGATGATGCTCTGGTTCAGGATGGTTATCTCGCCTGCTGAGTAGTCCACGGAGTAGTCGGAGCCTTCCGTCAGCGTCACACCTCCTGCCGTGACCACCACCGAGCCTTGTGGCACGTTCATCGTGCCCATCGAGATGACGTTGGCGCGGTTGCCCTTGAACTGTCCGGTCATGAGGAACTTGTCCTTCTCGGCTGTCTGCTTGGCCACGGTCTTCGTCGAGTCATACAGCTGGTCGAAGACGTACTTGTCGGCCACGCTGCCCAGACCGGCAGCCGTCAGCTTGGCCCGCAGGTAGTCGCCGAAGGGCTCTGCCGATGGCAGGAAGACACGTCCGTTGGTCACGGTATAGCCGCTGACGAAGTCGAACTGTCCGTTGGAGTGTGCCTTCTGGTTGTTGTCCAGACGGTCGCAGCCCAAGAGCTTCAGCAGCGTCGTTCCCTTGACGGCGGGCTCGGGCAGGTAGGTCAGGTAGACACCGGCGGTGTCGCTCTGGTATTTGATGTCTAAGCGGAACTTCTCTTTCTCCACCGACGAGGCCAGGTAGTAGACGTTCTTCATCATCAGGTCCCAGTTGCCCTGTGCAGGACTGTTCGATGTGTTCTTCAGCGACTTGACAAAGAGCGTCTTCCGCGTGTCGGTGACGTCGCTGGCAAACTCACCCACCTGGAAGGTCTGGCCGCCGTAGGTGTACTCAAACGCAACGGCCAGCACCTGGTCGGTCTGGAGTGTGGTCTTCAGCGAGATATAGCCAAGCGCCTCGTTCACGGTGTACTCCGACGACGACAGCAGACGGGCCGACGACAGCTTCTCGTAGTCGCTGCCGCCGCTGATGTTGCGGGTGGCGGCCAGCGCCTCTAAGGCCGAGGTGATGTTGTCGATGCTGCGCTGTGCCGAGTCGATGTTCTGTATCAGCGTGGCATACTCGTCGTTGGCACCGTTGGCAGGTACGGCGGCACCTGTCACGTTCCATGTGGGGTTCGACACCCGCTGGTTCTCGCCCAGGTCGGTGAAAGCCACGATGTTGCGGGTGTTGGCGGTCGACGATGTCTTGTTGGTCACCCACACCTCCACACGGTTGATCTTCACGCCGGTGGTCAGGTTGGGCAGGGTAGACATGGCCTTGTCGTAGGTCTGACGGAAATAGCGGGCCAGGAAGAAGTGGCGGTTCTCCTCGTAGTCAGCGGCGTCAATCTCAAACGGCGTGGTCTGTGTGCCGCCTTTCGTGGAGCCGCCCTTGGTGGTCGACTTCTTCTGCGACAGCACGGTCTGCAGCTTCAGCTTGCCGAACTGCATGTCGGTGCGCAGGCCGAAGAGGCTGGAGGCGCCCTTCACCAGCGAGTTGTTTGACGGGAAGGTGACGTTACCGGCCTCTACCAGCTTGATAATCTCGTCTTCCTTACCCTCGTACTTCAGCTTCAGGTTCTGCGTGTCGAAGTCGAACGTGGCATCGGTGTTGTAGTTGAAGTTGAAGTTCATCTTGTCGCCTACCTTCGCATTGGCCGAGATGTTGATCTTCTCGTCGAAGTCGAAGCTCGTGGTCTTGCGGTTGCGGATGGGCAGCGAGGGGTTGTTAATGTTCTTCAGGGTGGCACCCAGCTTCAGCTCGGCCGTTCCCTGCGTCTTCACGCGGACGCCGCCGGGACCGAAAATCTTCTCTGCCGGTCCCAGGTCGAAGTGCATGTCGGCAAACGAGAATTTCTCCTTGCCCTGCGACTGGTAGGCCTCAGCATTTTTCTTGCGGAAGAAAGCCTCGCGGCTGCGGCGCTCGCTCCACTTCAGATATTCGTCGGGGGTCATCAGGATAGGAGCGTTCAGGTAGGAGTCGCCCATCTTGGAACCGATGAAGTAAAGGCCGAGCGAATCGTTATACACCGGCTGCTGGCGTATGTTGTCGGGCATCCTCAGGTCCAGGGCTGTAGAGTCGAGGTCGGCAGTCACGATGGGCGATGTGCGCTGGATGCGCCAGCGGGAATGCACCAGCGAGTCGGGGACACTCTCGTCCTCGACCACCAGCTTCGGCTGCGCCTTCGGCGCCGGCTTGGGCTTGGTCTTGTCTTCCTGCGGCGGCAGTGCCAGGGCTGTCACACTCAGCACCAGAGCCAGTATATATAAGAGTCGTTTCAAAACGTCACTTGTCTAAAAAGTCGGATAACACCTATCATAAAACGCAAAGCGGCGGCAATTATTGCATTGCCGCCGCCGATACCTCTAAACTTTTCGTCAAAATCATTGCGATATGCCGATTATTTTGTATCTTTGCAGAAAAATTCAGGCTTATGAAATATCCCATTGGCATACAGGACTTCAAGACTATCCGTACTGACGGTTACTTTTATGCAGACAAATCGGCACTGATGTACCGGCTTATCAAAGGCGGGCAATATTATTTCCTCAGCCGTCCTCGCAGGTTTGGCAAGAGCCTGCTCGTCTCAATGATGGAGTACTACTTTAATGGAGAGAAAGATCTGTTCAGGGGATTGGCCATTGAATGGCTGGAACAGGAGTGGAAGAAATATCCTGTTTTGCATCTGGATATGAATGCAGAGAAGTATTCAAATTTGAAAGCATTAGAATCTATTCTTGACAGGAACCTGCGCCTATGGGAACAGCAATTCGAGTGTACTGATCAGGGAGATTCTTTAGCAGGGCGCTTTACGGCAGTTATCCGCCGTGCCTACGAAAAGACGGGACAGAAGGTTGCCATACTCGTCGACGAATACGACAAGCCTCTGCTTCAAGCCTTCGACAACGAGGAATTGAAGGAAGACTACCGCGCCACGCTGAAGGCTTTCTATGGTGTGGAGAAGTCGATGGGTGCCTATATTCAGTTCGCCTTCTTCACTGGTGTCACCAAATTCTCAAAGGTGAGCGTTTTCAGCGACCTCAACAACCTGGCGGACATCTCAATGGACAAGCGCTATGCCGAGATCTGTGGCATCACGGAAAAGGAGATTCACGATAATCTTGATGCAGAAGTGGAGTCGCTGGCCCAGGCGAACAACCTTACCAAGGAAGCATGCTACGCCAAGCTGAAACTCAACTATGACGGCTACCATTTCGAGGCCGGAACCACAGGGATGTACAATCCCTTCAGTCTGCTACGCACCCTCGACAGTCAGGCTTTCAAAGACTACTGGTTTGAGACAGGCACGCCAACCATTCTCGTCGAGGCCCTTAAAAAGAACAACTACAATCTGGAAGAACTGACGCAGGAGGAAGTGACAGCCGACCTTCTGGGCAGCATCGACAGTATAGATAAGAATCCCCTGCCGCTCATCTATCAGAGTGGCTACCTGACAGTCAAAGACTATGACGAGCGCTTTGGCATTTATCGATTAGGATTTCCCAATAAGGAAGTGGAGCGAGGTTTTACCCGATTCCTGGTACCATATTACACGCCTTTATCTGAGACAAAGTCAGGAGCGTTTATCAGCAAGTTCGTCTATGAAATAGAGTCAGGGAAACCAGAACAATTCATGCAGCGCCTTGATTCAATCTTTGCCGATGGCGACTACCAAATAGCCGGCAATGCTGAACTCTATTTCCAGAATGCCGTCTGGATTATCTTCAAGCTGGTTGGGCTATACACGGAAGTGGAGCATCATACCAGCAATGGCCGCATTGACCTGCTCATCAATACCCAAGACTACATCTACATCATAGAGTTCAAACTCGACAAGTCAGCCGAAGATGCCCTCCAGCAAATTGAGGAAAAGCAATACGCCAAGCCCTTCGAGCATGACGGCCGCACAATCTATAAGATAGGCATCAACTTCTCCAGCAAGACAAGGCGGATTGAAGGGTGGAAGATTTTATCTTAACCCAACTTTGACACATGGGGTAAAAGTTGGGTTAAGGACTCGGCATATTCATCAGGATATAAACACCCCTGGAAAACATCGTTAATTATCCGCTTATCCTACACCTGATACTGATTATCAACAAGTTAGCGGAAAATTATCTGCTTTTATCCTACACCATATCCTACACCATATCCCTAAGCCATGTCCCTACAGCCAAAAGCTCCAAACCACATCCAACGACCTCGTCCGACAGGAGCGGATTTTTGTCCGAAGCCGTCGGACAAAAGTCCGAGCAGGGCGGACGACCGCCTTGCACGGTACTTTCATGATATAATTTGGTGTAGGATAAAAGCGGATAACAAGCGGATAATTTCCTGCTAACTCACTGATAATCAGTAGCGGGTGTAGGATAAGCGGATAATTTAAAAATCACATTGCCACGGCTGTGACAATGTGATCTTTTGTCGGATTTTCACTTCTTCACGTAGCGCTTCTTGCCGTTCTCGATGACCATGCCGCGGTAGGTCTTCGTGACGCGGCGACCGCTCATGTCGTAGCGCACGGTGCCGTCACCGTCGCCCGTCACGGCACCGATGCCCGTTATCGGGTCGGCGGTCAGCGTGAACTCCAGCTCGCATGTGCCCTCGTAGTTGCCCTTCAGGGTAGCCACCACGACGTAGCTGCCGGGTGCTGCCAGCATCTCCTCCTCGGTCACGGCGTGCCCCTGCAGGTCCCGGTAGCTCAGCGTGTAGTCCTTGCCCTCGGTCAGCGTCTCAACGATGCTCGACACCTTGAACGTCGGCACACCGTAGCCCACCGACTGGCGGGTGATGTTCACCAGCGCAGCGCTTGCCGGAACGACCGTCAGCACGAAGCTGGTGGTGTCGGCGGTGGCGTTGCCGGTACCGGTCATGATGACGGTGACGGTGGTCTGGCCGACGCTGTTGATGAACAGCTCGCCCGTATAGAAGATGGCCTGTGCCACGCTGTCGTTGCCCGATGTGTAGCGCAGCGCACCGTCGCCCAGTATCACTATCGGCTTCACGGTAATCGAAGCGGCGCTGTAAGGTATGGTCACCTCGTCGTCCAGCATCTCGATACGTCCCTGTCCCTGGGCAATGCTCACCGTCAGGCTGCCGCCGCAGGCGTTGTAGTTGTCGCTGGCCTCCACCTTATAGTAAACGGTGTACTGGCCGGCATTCTTGGCCGTGGGCACGCTGGTGCCGAAGGTCTCGCCGTCGAGCGAGTAGAGCATCTCGCCGGGGTTCGTCGTGCCGGCATTCACCAGTGCCTGCTCCTGGCCTGTGTAGGCCAGGCCGTCGATGGCTGTCGGAGCCGTCACGGTGTATTCACCCTTGACGATGTCGAAGGTTCTTACCAGCGTGCCGCTGTAGTTGCCCATGAAGGTGATGGTCACGGTGGCGGTGCCCAGCTCCGTGTTCTGGACGATGGTCTTGATGTAGTCCACGCCCTCCAGCAGCTGGTAGTCGCCGTCGGTGAGCGTCATCTCGGGCACCACCTCATCGCCGCCGGCATACGGCAGCTCTGCGGGCAGGTCGATAACCACTCGTTCCTCGGCCTCGGCCTGCCCTATGGCGACCGTCACCGTCTGTGCCTCGGTGTCGTTGTGGTTGGCGTCGCCCGTCACCTTGTAGTACACCGTGTACTCACCGGCGGCTGTGCCCTGCGGCAGGGCGTTGCTCCACGTCTCGCCGTCGAGGGAGTAGAGCATCTCGCCGCCGTCGGCACTGCCTGCGCTGACGAGCGTCTGCGGCTCGTTGGTGCACACCAGACCCTCCACGGCCACGGGGGCCGTCGGCGTGATGTTGGCCTTGTTGATGGTGAATGTGGCCTGGGCCGTGCCGCTGTAGTTGCCGCCTTCCACGGCGGTCAGGGTCACGGTGGCCGTGCCAGCGTTCACGTTCTCCGTGTATTCCACGGTGTAGTCCTTGCCGTCTGTGAGCGGCAGCGTGCCGTCCTTAACGGTCATGGCGGGCTTGATGGCCTTGCCCGTGTACACCTGGTCGTCTATGGCGGCTATGAAGCCGTCCTCCAGCTCCTTCTGGCCGATGGTGAAGGTCGTCGTCGTCTCGCCGGCATACTTCTCGCTGGTGGCGACGGCCTTGATGGTCACGGTGGCGATGCCTGCGTCCACGTTGTCAGCGTATGCCACGGTGTAGTCCGTGGCATTTTCAAGGACGGTGGAACCGTCCTTCACTGTGACATCCGGCTCTATGGGCTGGCCGGTGTAGGTCCGGCTGGCGATGCCGATGATGGTGATGTCGGTATTGGTCAGCAGCTTCTTGTAGGTACTGCTCACCTCCACGTTGGCCCGCTTCATGGTGAACGTCCACTGGTTGTCCTTGCCCGCCACAGGCGTGAACTCGATGGCGTTCAGCAGGTCGACATCGCTGCCCTGGGCTGCCCCGCGGCGCTGGCTGCGAGCGGCAGCAATGGCGGCGTACCACTGGCCCTGGATACTTCCTACCGACCAGCCCTCGTCGGGCGTCACGATGAGGGTTATCACGTCGTTCTCTTTGACGTTTATCACGCCTTCAACGGGGGCGGTTTCGGTGCCGTTCACCTTGTAGGTGACGGTGCCGTGTTCGCTAATACTCCCATCCTCCGTGACCGTGAAGTTCGAACCACTAGCGAAGTTTGCATAGTAAGTAACAGTGGGATCAGAATCGAGCACTGTAACGGTTGCTACTTGGTCGGTTGATACCATAGCTGAAGCATTCGTTGAAGGAGCACCTTTCGACCATCCCAAGAAAGTATATCCCTCCTGAAGATTGTCATATTTGAGATTGATATTCTCACTTGAGTCTAAAAGATAACCAGTTATCTGGTTTTCAGCATAATTCTCATCAGTCTCATACTTCGCATACACTTTGGCAACGCCAGTCGGTTCACATTTAACATCCACAGTCATTTCAGTCGCCCACATCTCGGATGCGGAGAACAGCATTAGCATGCATAGCATGACTAAACGCAATATTTTTGTTTTTCTCTTCATAATTAAAACGGTTTTAAATGAATATTCAGTTGAATTACAATTTGTTTATGCTCGTTTTCTTGAAAGCGAGCCGCATCTGACGCATAGCGCCAGTGCCAGGAGCCGGTGGGCCGGCAGGAGCTGGTCGGTGACGTAGGGCAGCAGCACGGCAAAGAGCAGCAGCACCACGGCGTAGGCAAGCCACACGCGCTGTGCCCACCTCCAGCGGCGGCCCCAGAGCCACAGCAGCAGGGGCAGCGGGTTGAGAAGGAGGAGCACCCAGTTCCAGTGGAGCCCGAAGATGCAGCTCACCAGCACGAAATAGAGCAGTCCGACGCCGGCCAGGGCCTGGGCACCGAACAGCACGCCGTCGCACAAGCGGGCGGCGCGCTGCCAGCCGAAGCGCCACTGGCCCAGCGTGACCGCGAGCACCAGGAGCAGCACCAGGAGGAACGCCACCGTCGGCGAGAGCCATGCGGCCCGGGCCACGTAGGTGGCGGGCAGCAGCTGCACGGGCTCGCCCAGCAGGGCCGGGCGCTCGGTGCCGTCGGCAGCGACGATGACCGTCTGCCGCAGCACGTCGCCCACCACTTCGGGAGCCATATAGAGCTCCATCGGCTTCACGTCGTCCACCTCGGTGCCCATAATCGTCTGCATCCCCAGCTGCATCCACTGCGACGTGCGCGAGTAGTCGGTGTACATATCCCTGACGCCCTGGCGCATCACCTCGGGCCAAGCCTTCACCACCAGGCGCTCGCCCTGCAACTGGCTGCCAACGGCCCAGAAGCTCATCGACGTGCAGTTGTGGTACGAATAGTCGAACTGCTGCGTCATGCCCTCCATCATGCTGTCGTCAAGGCCGCGCCACAGCTTCTGCTTCTGCCTGGGATTGAGGCTGAGCGTCCACTGGGTGACGCCGCGCCCGTCATGGCGGCACTGCTGCAGGTATTCGCTCGTCTTGTGAGCCTGGAATCCCGCCTTGGTCCGCCCGCTGAAGAAGCGCAGATAGTCGCCCGGCGTATCGTCGGTATAAAGTTCGAAGGAGAAACAGTAGTCCAGGTCGAACGTGGGGCACTCCATGCGCACCACGCAGTGGCCGTAGGCGGAGTAAGCTTTCTCGCCCGGCGTAGAGACGAGTAGGCTGGCCGTCACGAAGTCGTCGCGCTGCCGCAGCGAGTCGAGCGCAGCCTCGTCCGGCTCCTGTCCCCACGCCGTCGTGGCGACAAGCAGAAGAGCCGTCAGCAGTAACCTGCATTTACGTTTCATCCTTGCAGTATTTTTGTTTTATTGTTGTCAATAAATAGACTCTTACTTCACTACGACCTTCTTGCCGTTCTGGATATAGACGCCCTTGCGCGTGGGCTTCTTGTCGAGCTTGCGGCCGTTCAGGTCGTAGACGGCGGCCTTGTCAGCGGGCGAACCGCTGACCGCACTGATGGCGGTGGCGTCATCGTCGGCGAAGACGAGGGCGATGCTGCGGGCGGTGCTGGTAGGCACTTCGAGCCAGGCCTTGTTGGCGGCGACGGGGAGGGCGGTCCTCACCCTGACAAACTGCTTGCCGTTGAAGGCGTAGTTGGTCTGGGCGTCGGTCGAGGCGGCGATGGTCGTGGCCGTTGCCGTGCCTTTGAACTCGTCGGCGCAGGTCTGGTTAATCTCGGCGTCAGTCGGGATGAGCAGGAAGGTCTTCGTCTCCTCTGTGGGGTTGTAGACCAGGAACGGCATCTCCTTGTTGGCGCTCGGAATCTCGGTGGCCGTGGCCTTCGACTCGCCTATGCCGGTGATGGTGTAGAGCTTGGCGCCGGAGTTCTCCTCCAGGGTCAGGTTGTCGTTGGCGCTGTAGTAGGTGATGAACTCCTGGGCGGCCACCTCTACCTCGTAGCCCTGGAAGAGCTCGAACTCCTCGGAGTAGCAGACGCCCGAGTAGTTGCCGGCACCGGTAATCTTGTAGCGGAAGGTGCCCACGCTCAGTGCGGTGACGTCGGTCCAGTCGTCCTCCGTGTCGCCCTGCTTCTGCAGCGTCAGCGTGTAGTCGGTGGTCTCGGTCAGGGTCACGGGGCTGTTTGTCTCAAGGTTGTCCTTGACGACGGGATTCATCTGTGTGGCATCGACCGCCTGGAAGGCGTTGTTCACCATCTGGATGCGGATGCGGTCGTCGATGGTGGCGTCAACGTCCACCGTCATGTCGCGCTTGATGGTATAGGTGGCGGTGACGTCGTACTGCGGCATCTGGAACGAGGCCTCATACTGCTTGGTCGTCGCGTCCTGGGTAATGGTTACCTCCGGGTTCGTTTCGTCGGCCCATGCGCCCGCGGCTGCGGTGATGAGCAGCGCGAGCGTTAGTGTTAGTTTTTTAAATTGTTTCATATTCGTTACTTTTTAATTGTTTATTCTAATTATATTTTCCTTCGTCGTTCTCTGACGATGCTGAGACAAAACGGAAACGCCGGGGCATCCTTGCGGATGTCTCGGCGGATATTTTTCTGGGGGGGAATGTGCAGGGGATTAATCCTGCTTCTCTTCCAACTGCCTTTTCAGATCTTCTACAGCTTCCATGATGGTCTTTCCCTTGCCAATTGTGTAGGCTTTGCAGTCATCTGACCACCAGAAGCCTCCGGTGGATTCTTTCTATTTCCATAATCTTCGTTGTTTAATACTCAATAAGGTCGAGACCCTGTTCGCGGTAGAACGGGAAGCGGGTGTCACTCGACAGCAGGGACATGCGCTCGGTTATGGCGTGCGAGATAATAATGTGGTCGCTCGGGTCGCGGTGGTCTTCAGCCTCGTTGATGGTGAGGCGGGAGTACTGGTACCCCACGTTGCGGCGCACGGGCAGAAACTCGATGTCGAGTTCGGTCTCCACAGCCTTCAGCACGTCGGTTGAGGTCTTGAAGTAGCGGTTGAGCAACCTCTTGTTGTTGAAGTGAACCACCAGTTCGCGCATCGACTCGGCGCTGGCGAAGAGCACGTTCTCAGGGTCATCGATAAGTGCCATTGCGCCCTTGCCCAAGGTTTCCATGTCGGTGAGCAGGTCGATGATGGCACAGGTGTCGAGCATCAATCTCATGGGCGAATGATTCTTTGTCCGTCCTTGTAGGCCTTGCACTGCTTTTGCAGTTCGGGGTCTACTACCTCGATTACCCACTTGTGGGCCCTGGCCCACCTTCCTGTTCTCGAGATCCGCTTCTTCGGGGCGGTCGTCGTTGTGTTCGTTGCGTCCATAGTCGTATCGTTTTTACGTTTGACGCTGCAAAGATACGACTTTTCTGCGAGATTATCGCAGAATTTGCTCAGAAAAATATCCGTTTGTCTCAGTATGTCAAAGAACGATTCGAGGCCGGAGCCTCACAAGGGGGTACGTCCCCGTGTGCTTATTTTAGTACGGTCTTCTTCGTCTCCACCTTCTCGATGACGTAGCCGCGCTTGGCCTTGAGCTTCACCTCGGTGTCGGGTGTGATGCCGGTCTTGGTGGCCTTGCCGGTGGTGGCGTCGGGCGTGATCTCCTCGGTGCCTACGGTGACGCTCTCAATCTTGCCCTTCGAGAAGTCGTTGGCGGGCTTCACGGTGAGGTCGTACTGCTCCACGACGGTGAACTGGCTGCTGTAAACGGTGCCGTCGTAGGGGCTGTTCTCGTCGGTGGGCTCGGCCTTAATCCAGTAGTAGCCGGGCTTCATGTCGGCAAGGAAGGCTTCGAGGGTGATGGGGTTGTCCTGGTCGTAGTCGATGGCGCCCTGTCCGTTCACTTCGCCCACGAGCACCTTGATGGTGATGCCGTCGGCAGCGATGATGTTCTGAGCTTCAGCAGCGGCCAGCGGGTCGATGAGCTGGAGGTTCAGCGTCTCGGCGGGCTGATACTTGCCGTCGCTGCCCTTCTTCACGACGATGTTGCCAGAGCTGGGCAGTCCGCTGAAGATGACGGGATTCGCCTGGTCCTGCATGTCGCGCACCAGCATGTAGTCCACGTCCACGTCGTAGGCGGGCATCTCCATCGTGGCCTCGGTCTTAGCGTCGCTGAGGACCATGGTGCCGGGGGCGGGGCCGACGTAGGTCACTTCAACCGACCCGATTCTAAGAGAAGACTTAGTGTTGCTGAAGGTGACTGATGAGGCATTGATGCCGGTGGCGGTAATCTTCGAGCCTTCCACGGTGCAGGTGCCTATGGATGATGTGACATCACGGGCTTTATCTGCTCCAGACTTGATGTTCAGCACCACTTGTATGATGTTGCTTCCGTCTTTTGTGCTGACGGTCAAACGGCCGTTGTTCCAATTCAACCCCGCACCTGTATAGGCGCTGAATTGATTCGCAGAAACGGTGACGTTTTTGCCGTTGACAGTGGCCGTGGTGAGGTTGATGTTCTCCGTCACATCCTTGGCCCATGCGCCCGTCACTGCCGTGAGTAGCAGTGCGAGCGTCATTATATATCTTGATATTGTTTTCATATATTGTATTTCTTTATGTTGTTTATACCTTTTATATTATATACGCGCGAGGGGGTTAGTCGGCTTCGAGTGAATAGTTCTTGGTGGCATTGATTGTGTCTCCGGGT